>JAXJQE010000080.1:0-4881 GCA_036311305.1 Bifidobacterium sp. | reverse complement strand
GGAAGAACCCGGGTATGAACCGCGGAAAATGGCGGTTCATACCCGGGTTCTTCCCGTTGAGGTGCCCCCTATAAGTGGAGGCGTGCCCCCTATAACGTAGGGAGGGGTCAGACGGCGAGGAGGGTATTGACGAGCTCGTCGGCCACGGCCTCGGCGTTGTCGCCCTCGACGGTGATCTCGACGGTGTCGCCCTGCTTGACGCCCAGGCCCATCACGGACAGGATGGAGTCGGCAGCCACCGGGGCGCCGCCTTCCTTGGCGATGGTGACCTTACAGCCGGAGGCGCCGGCGGCCTGCGCGAACTGCGCGGCCGGACGGGCGTGGATGCCGACCGGGTCGTTGATGACGGTGCTGCGGGTAGCAGTTGCCATGATGCACTCCTTTGGTTGAAGTCGAAGTGGATCCAGGGTGCGCGGACATGCGGGACCCGCGCCCCCTGGTTTCAAAACGACACGATAGTACGCGACGCCTGAAAAACGGCTGGTGTACGCGAACGGGGCGAAAGGCGCCCCTGCGGCGTCTTATTTAGGGGTCATGAGTAGACTTGACTGCTGAAAAAGGGTGGGATTCGGGGAAGGTGGCCCGTGCGCGGCGTTTTCGTATGCCGCGCGCGCCGGTGATGCCGTATCCGGACCCATTCGGAGCGTACCTCTGGAAGGAAAAGGAGTCTCCATGATCATCAAGGGTGTGGGCATCGGGCGCGGCGTGGCCGTCGGCCCCGTGCTGCGTATGGCCGAGCCGCTGCCGGAGCCGAAGGACGAGCCGCGTGCCGCGTCCATCAGCGCCGAGGTGGAGAACGAGCGCGTCACCAAGGCGCTGGGCGAGGTGAACGCCGACCTCAACAAGCGCGCCGAGGAGGCCGCCAACGGCGACGAGGGCCAGAAGCAGGCCGCCGAGATCCTGCAGGCCGTCGCCATGTTCGCCTCCGACCCGGCCCTGGCCACCAACATCCAGAACCTGGTCAACAGCGGCAAGACCGGCGAGCGCGCCGTCCTCGAGGGCTTCGGCCAGGTCGAGGACATGTTCCGCGCCATCGGCGGCTACCAGGGCGAGCGCGCCGCCGACCTGCACGACGTCGGCCAGCGCGTCATCGCGAACCTCATGGGCCTGCCCGCGCCGGGCGTGCCGGAGTCGGACACCCCGTTCGTGCTCGTCGCCAAGGACCTCTCGCCCGCGGACACCACCGCGCTGGACCTGAACAAGACGCTCGCGATCGTCACCTCCGAGGGTGGCCCGACGTCGCACACCGCCATCCTGTGCCGCGCGCGCGGCATCGTGGCCGTCGTGTCCGCCGCCGAGGCCGTCGAGCTCAAGGACGGCGAGCAGGTCATCGTCAACGCCGCCAAGGGCGAGGTCGTCACCGAGCCGACCGCCGAGCAGATCGAGGAGGCCCACGCCGCCAAGGCGAAGGCCGACAAGGCGAAGGAACTGCGCGGCCAGCCGGGCCAGCTCAAGGACGGCACCCGCATTCCGCTGCTTGCGAACGTCGGCAAGCCGGCCGACGCCAAGGAGGCGCACGAGTACGGCGCCGAGGGCGTGGGCCTGTTCCGCACCGAGTTCCTGTTCATCGGCAACGAGGAGCCGCCGAGCATCGAGGAGCAGACCAAGGCGTACGCCGAGCTGCTCAGCCAGTTCCCGGGCCAGAAGGTCGTCATCCGACTGCTCGACGCCGGCGCCGACAAGCCGCTGCCGTTCCTGACCCGGGAGGACGAGCCGAACCCGGCCCTCGGCCTGCGTGGCCTGCGCACGCTCGCGCAGCACAAGGAGGTCCTCGAGGGCCAGCTCAAGGCCCTGGCCGCCGCCGACGCCCAGACGAACGCCGACCTGTGGGTCATGGCGCCGATGGTCGCCGACGAGTGGGAGGCCGAGTACTTCACCAAGCTCGGCAAGAGCTTCGGCCTGAAGTTCGTCGGCTCCATGGCCGAGGTGCCGTCCATCGCCGTGATGGCCGACAAGGTCGCGCAGGTCACCGACTTCGTGTCCATCGGCACGAACGACCTGACCCAGTACACGCTGGCCGCCGACCGTACGCTGGGCTCCGTGTCCAACTACCAGACCGCCTGGCACCCGGCGGTGCTGCGCGTCATCAAGATGATCTGCGACGCCGGCCATGCCCACGGCATGCCGGTCGGCGTGTGCGGCGAGGCCGCCGCCGACCCGGACCTCGCGGTGGTCCTGGCTGGCCTGGGCGTGAACTCGCTGTCCATGACGCCGGTCGCCCTCGACGACGTGCGCGCCGAGCTCGCCCAGCACACCATGGAGGAGGCCCAGGAGCTGGCCGCCAAGGCCATGAACGGCGACTTCTACCACGCGCCGGCCTGGTGCGCCCCCGTGGACGCCGAGTGACGTCCCCTCCCGCGCTATAGGGGGCACCTCCCGCGCTATAGGGGGCACCCCGCGGGCGAAGACCCGGGTAGGAACGGCCATTTTCCGCCGTTCCTACCCGGGCCTTCGCATTTGAGATGCCCCCTATAACTTGGGAGGTGCCCCCTATAGCGAAGAGGGGAGCGGGCGCGGGGCGCGGGACTAGACTGGGGGCCATGATCGTTTCAGCTGATTTCACCGTCGTGCCCGACGAGTACGCCAAGGGCGCGCCGGACGACGCGCGCCTCGACGGCATCCCCGTCGTCTCCTTCCCCTTCTACATCGACAAGCTCGCCCCCGGCGTCAAGTACCTGCACTGGGAGCTGTCCGACCCCGACTCCATCCCCGTGTGCGGCTTCGAGTGGATCCACTGGGTGGTCGCGAACCTCCCGGTGGACGCCATCATGTTCGACCCGTCCGACTCGCACGCCCTCTCCATCCCCGCGGACTTCTCCCGCAAGCTCCCCGTCATGATCCCCGAGGCCGTGCAGGGCAAGAACTCGTCGGCCTCCCCGTTCACCGGCCGTCCGCTCGACCCGGCCCTCATCGCCCGCTACAACGGCCCGCAGCCGCCGGACAAGGACCACGAGTACGTGCTGCAGGTGTGGGGCACCTCCAAGCCGCTGCCTATCAGAAGGTCGGTGCCCGTGCCCGTGTTTGTCCCGCGGAGTAATTCACCCCGCTCCCTTATGTCAGTTGTAGACCAGAGGTAAGTGCGCGCGGCGTTGGGCCGGGCGCGACCAAGACATACAGGAAGAGGCTTCATCATGGCATGCACCACGATCCTGGTGGGCAGGGGCGCCAGCTACGACGGCTCGACCATCATTGCCCGCAACGAGGACGACGAGCCGGGCTCGTTCAACAACAAGAAACTCATCATCGTCAAGCCGGCCGACCAGCCGCGCACCTACACGAGCGTCAACGGCCACCGCACCATCCAGCTGCCGGACGACCCGCTGCAGTACTCCGAGACCCCGAACTCCTTCACCAGTGACGGCGTCTGGGGCGAGGCCGGCATGAACGAGGCCAACGTGGCGATGACCGCCACCGAGACCATCACCACGAACGCGCGCGTCCTGGGCGCCGACCCGCTCGTCCCGTACGTGCCCGCCAAGGGCAAGGAGGGCGAGCCCGGCTACGTGCCCGAGCAGATCGGCGGCATCGGCGAGGAGGACCTCGTCACCATCGTGCTGCCGTACATCCACTCCGCGCGCGAGGGCGTCGAGCGCCTCGGCCACCTGCTCGAGGAGTACGGCACCTACGAGTCCAACGGCATCGGCTTCTCCGACGCCTACGAGATCTGGTGGCTCGAGACCGTCGGCGGCCACCACTGGATCGCGCGCCGCGTGCCGGACGACTGCTACGTGACCAACCCGAACCGCCTGGGCATCGACGAGTTCGACCTCAAGGACGCCGAGGGCGAGCAGAACGAGTACATGTGCTCCGCGGACCTGCGCACCTGGATGCGCCGCCACCACCTCGACCTCGACTGGGAGGACGACGACATCTTCAACCCGCGCCACGCCTTCGGCTCCCACTCCGACATGGACCACGTGTACAACACGCCGCGCGCCTGGATGATGCAGCGCACCCTCAACCCGCGCGACGAGGTGTGGGACGGCCCGGACGCCGACATGACCCCGAGCGACGACGACATCCCGTGGTGCCGCCAGCCCGACATGAAGATCACCATCGAGGAGGTCGACTACATCCTCGCCCTGCACTACCAGGGCACCGAGTACGACCCGTACGGCAAGCTCGGCACCGACGCCACCCGCCACCTGTACCGCCCGATCGGCATCAACCGTACCTGCGAGCGCTCCATCATGCAGATCCGCCCGTACGCCCCGCAGGCCGACCGCTCCATCCACTGGATCACCTTCGCCTCGACGCCGTTCAACGCGGCCGTCCCGTTCTTCGCGAACGTCGACGCGATGCCGACGTACGTGAGCGACACCACCAGCGAGGTCACGCTCGACAGCTACTACTGGGCGAGCCGTCTGCTCGCCGTGCTCGGCGACGACAACTACGCGGGCACGCACGAGGAGACCGCCGGCTACAAGCAGGCCGTCGCCGCGCTCGGCCACGAGATCATCTTCCGCACCGACCAGCTGCTCGCCGGCGCCGACGACAAGGACGCCGACGCGCGCGCCGCGGCCGCGCGCGAGACGCAGACCGAGGAGGAGCGCGAGATCGTCGACGTCGAGCCGATGAAGCCCGAGGACGTCACCAAGGCGACGCGCAACGCCGACGTGCGCGCGATGCTCGCCAAGGCCAACCAGAAGATGGCCGACGAGCTCAAGGCACAGACGCAGACGATGATCGCCGGCGCCCTGCAGGCCACCAGCGTGAGCATGAAGAACGCCTTCAGCATGGCCGACTTCTAAAAACCGAAGTTCCATCAAGAAATGTCACGTTTTTTCGTGAGGTTTCTTGCGCGGGTCGCGCCGCCGCGCCGCGGTGGATGCGCGACCCCGCAAGAAACCTCACGAAAAAACGTGACATTTCTTGATGCCG
>JAXJQE010000079.1:0-5249 GCA_036311305.1 Bifidobacterium sp. | reverse complement strand
TCGACCACATGGTCGACGGGGCTTCCCGCATTGCGCGGCACGATGGCCGCTCAGTCCAGGCCGTACTCGGTGGCGATGACCTGCCAGAGGTCGTCGGCGGCCTGCTCGACGGTGTTGTTGGTGATGGTCACATCGAACTCGTCCTCGGCGGCGAGCTCCACGCGCGCCGTCTCGAGGCGCTTGGCCTGCTGCTCGGGAGTCTCCGTGCCGCGGGCCTTGAGGCGGGCGACGAGCTCGTCGAAGCTCGGAGGCGCCAGGAACACGTAGAGGACGTCGAGGCCGAGCTCGGGGGCGCGTTCCTTGACACGGCGCGCGCCCTGCAGGTCGATCTCGAGGATGGTGGGCACACCGGCCGCGAGGTGCTCCTCCACGGGCTTCAGGGGCGTGCCGTAGTGCGCCATGCCGTGCACGACGGCGGTCTCCAGGAACTCGCCGGCGCGTTCCTTGGCGAGGAACTCGTCGTCCGACATGAACCAGTAGTTGACGCCGTCCACCTCGCCGGGGCGCGGGGCGCGCGTTGTGGCCGACACGGATACCCATACTTCGGGGTGCCGGGCGCGCAGGGCGGCCTCGACGGTGCCCTTGCCGACGGCCGTGGGGCCGGTCA
Source organism: Bifidobacterium sp. (assembly GCA_036311305.1). Classification (GTDB taxonomy): domain Bacteria; phylum Actinomycetota; class Actinomycetes; order Actinomycetales; family Bifidobacteriaceae; genus Bifidobacterium. The sequence goes on along the minus strand of JAXJQE010000079.1, from coordinate 4,642 downwards.
GGACGATGAGGCGGTTGGTGCTCATTGATCCTCCTCCATGGACTGCGCCATCAGGGCGCTGCGCACGTCCAGGGCGATGCTTTCGGTGGCCTGGCTCAGGGACTGGATGTCCGGACCGTGCTCGGCGATGGCGCGCGAGACGGTGACGAGCACGTTGCCGTGGGTGCCGCGGAACACGGTCTTGAGGTCCTTGGCCTCGGCGCCCTGCCAACCATAGCCGGGCGAGAGGATCGGGCCGGTGAAGCTCGCCGGCGCGATGCCGCTCTCCTGGAGCCACTGGCCGATGGTGGCGCCGATGATCAGGCCCACGGACCCCAGGCCCTTGACGCCCTGGTTGTATTTCTGCGCGGTGTTGGCGATGCCGTACGCCACGGTCTTGCCCTTGTACTCGCCGGTCTGGCGGATGGCGGTCTGCAGGCTCGCGCCCTCCGGGTTGGAGGTCAGCGACGCGATGAACACGCCGCGGCCGTTGTCGAGCGCCTCGTCGATCAGGCCGCCCAGCGAGCGCGCACCGTAGTACGGCAGCAGCGTGATCGCGTCGGCGCGCATCGGGGCGCCGGGCTTGAAGTAGGCGTCCGCGAAGGCGCTGATCGTGGTGGGCAGCCCGCCGTGCAGGCAGTCGACGATGGTGATCAGGCCCATCTGGCGCGCCGCGTACAGCACGCGTTCGAGCGCGGCGACGCCCTTGGAGCCGTAGCGTTCGAACATGGCGGACTGGAACTTCACGGCGGCGGCGCGGCCGCTGGCGGCCTGCAGCATGCGCATGGAGAACAGCTCGGCGCCCTCGGCGTCGACGTTGTAGCCCCAGTTGGTCAGGATCTGGCGGTGCGGGTCGATGCCCACGCACAGCGGGCCGTACTGGCCCATGGAGTTGGCCAGCCGTGCGCCGAAGTCGCTGCGCGTGGCCAGCCGCTCCCCCTCGGTGGTGCCGGATGCCATGTCAGGCCGCCTTCCTACGGTGCTCGAGCGCCTTGCGCTCGAGGGTGAACAGCTCGCGCGAGTGCTCCTGGATGCTCATGACCTGGTAGTCGTTCGCCTTGACCGCCTCGATGGCGAGCAGCACGGCGGAGAACTCGGTCATGGTGGTGAACTGCGGCACGTCCGCGGCGATGGCGGCGGCACGGATCGAGTAGCCGTCGGAGCGCGAGCCGCGCGAGTTCGGGGTGTTGAGGATCAGGTCGACCTTGTCCTCCTCGATGAGCTCGACGACGTTCTTGCCGATGCTGCCCTCGGCGTGCTGGACCTGGGTGCCCTCGGCGCCGGGCGCGCCGTCCACGCGGGCGGTGATCTTGTCCACGATCTGGCAGTCGATGCCGTAACGGCGCAGCACGGAGGCGGTGCCCTCGGTGGCGCAGATGTCGAAGCCGAGCTCCACGAGGCGCGTGGCGAACAGCGGCAGCTGGCGCTTGTCCGTGTCGTTGACCGACAGGAACGCCAGGCCGTGCGTCGGCAGGCCGCCCTCGTAGGCGGACAGCTGGCTCTTGGCGAAGGCGTGCGGGAAGTCGCGGTCGAAGCCCATGACCTCGCCTGTGGAGCGCATCTCGGGTCCGAGCAGGATGTCGACGGTCTTGCCGACGGGCGTGCGGAAGCGCTTGAACGGCAGCACGGACTCCTTGACGGCCACCTGCTGGCCGAGGCGCACGTCGCCGCCGTCGCCGGCCGGCAGCAGCAGGCCGTTGTCGCGCTGCTGCTGGATGGTCTCGCCGACCATGATGCGCGCCGCGGCCTTCGCCAGCGCCACGCCGGTGGCCTTGGAGGCGAAGGGCACGGTGCGCGAGGCGCGCGGGTTGGCCTCGATGACGTAGAGCGTGTTGGCCATGAACGCGTACTGCACGTTGATGAGGCCCTGCACGGAGCAGCCCTTGGCGATGGCGTACGTGGCCTCGCGCAGGCGGCGGATCTGGTCGTCGCTCAGCGTGCTCGGCGGCAGTGTGCACGCGGCGTCGCCGGAGTGCACGCCCGCCTCCTCGACGTGCTCCATGATGCCGCCGATGTAGAGTTCCTCGCCGTCGAACAGCGCGTCGACGTCGATCTCGATGGCGTCCTGGAGGAACTTGTCGATGAGCAGCGGCGAGGGCAGGCGGCCGGAGACGACCATGTCCGCCTTCGCCTGGCTCAGGGCGCGGTTGACGTACTTCTCGAGCTGCGCGTCGTCGTAGACGATCTCCATGCCGCGCCCGCCCAGCACGTAGCTGGGGCGCACGAGCACGGGGTAGCCGATGGCGTGCGCGGCGTCCATGGCCTCCTCGAGGCTCAGCGCGGTGCCGAAGCGCGGCGCGTTGAGGTGTTCGGCGCGCAGCACCTCGCCGAACAGTTCGCGGTTCTCCGCCAGGTCGATGGCCTCCGGGGTGGTGCCCAGGATCGGCACGCCCGCGGCCTTGAGGCGCGCGGCCAGCGACAGCGGCGTCTGGCCGCCCAGCTGCACGATGACGCCCTTGACGGGGCCCTGCCTCTTCTCGGCCTCGTAGATCTCGAGGACGTCCTCGAAGGTCAGCGGCTCGAAGTAGAGGCGGTCGGACATGTCGTAGTCGGTGGACACGGTCTCGGGGTTGCAGTTGACCATGATCGTGTCGTAGTCCTTGCCGAGCTCCTGCACGGCGTGCACGCACGTGTAGTCGAACTCGATGCCCTGGCCGATGCGGTTGGGGCCGGAGCCGAGGATGATGACGGCCTCGCGCTCGCGCCTGCGCAGCTCGGACTCGTCCGCGTAGCACGAGTAGTAGTACGGCGTGGCGGCGTCGAACTCGGCGGCGCAGGTGTCCACGGTCTTGTACACGGGGTGGAGGCCATAGGCCCAGCGCAGCTCGCGGATGGTGTTCTCGCCGGCGTCGCCCAGGCCCCTCAGGCGCGCGATCTGCAGGTCGGACAGGCCGGCCAGCTTCGCCTTCCTCAGGAGGCGCTCGGTGAGGCGCTCGCCGGAGCGCACCTGCATGGCGACGTCATTGATGTACTGGAACTGGCGGATGAACCACGGGTCGACCTTCGTCGCCGCGAAGATCTCCTCCTCGGTGGCGCCGCCCCAGATGGCGCGCATGAGCTGCAGGTAGCGGTGCTCGGTGGGCGTGCGCATGGCCTCGAGGAGCTCCTCGACCTCGGCGCGTTCCGGCTTTGGGCCGGACCAGGAGAAGCCCATGTCGCGCTTGTCGATGGAGCGCATGGCCTTGCCGAGGGACTCGGCGAAGTTGCCGCCCAGGGCCATGGCCTCGCCGACGGACTTCATGGAGGTGGTCAGCGTGGGGTCGGCGCCCGGGAACTTCTCGAACGCGAAGCGCGGCACCTTGGTGACCACGTAGTCGATGGTCGGTTCGAAGCTGGCGGGCGTGGACTCGGTGATGTCGTTCTGGATCTCGTCGAGCGTGTAGCCCAGGGCGAGCTTCGTGGCGATCTTGGCGATCGGGAAGCCGGTGGCCTTGGAGGCCAGTGCCGAGGAGCGCGAGACGCGCGGGTTCATCTCGATGACGATGATGCGGCCGGTGGCCGGGTGGACGGCGAACTGGATGTTGCAGCCGCCGGTGTCCACGCCCACGCCGCGGATGATGGCGATGCCGATGTCGCGCAGCTTCTGGTACTCGCGGTCGGTGAGGGTGAAGACGGGCGCGACGGTGATGGAGTCACCGGTGTGCACGCCGACGGGGTCGACGTTCTCGATCGGGCAGACGACCACGACGTTGTCGTTGCGGTCGCGCATGAGTTCGAGCTCGAACTCCTTCCAACCTTCGATGCCTTCCTCGATCAGCACCTCGTCGGTCGGCGAGTAGTGGATGCCGGCGCCGGCGATGCGGTGCAGCTCCTCCTCGTCATGCGCGATGCCGGAGCCGAGACCGCCCATGGTGAAGCTCGGGCGGACGACCAGCGGGTAGCCGAATTCCTCGGCGATCTTGTCGACTTCGGCCAAGGAGTGCGCGATCTCGGATCTTGCGGATTCCGCGCCGGCCTTTTCGACGACCTTCTTGAACAGTTCACGGTCCTCGCCGCGGTCGATGGCATCGAGGGACGCACCGATCAGTTCGACGTTGTACTTCTTGAGCACGCCCGCCTCACCGAGCGCCATGGCGGCGTTCAGCGCGGTCTGGCCGCCCAGGGTGGGCAGCAGCGCGTCCGGGCGTTCCTTGGCGATGATGCGTTCGAGAATCGGGGTCGCGATCGGCTCGATGTAGGTGGCATCGGCCATCTCCGGGTCGGTCATGATGGTGGCCGGGTTGGAGTTGACCAGGATGACGCGGATGCCTTCCTCACGAAGGACGCGGCAGGCCTGGGTACCTGAATAATCGAACTCCGCCGCCTGACCGATCACGATCGGCCCGGAACCGATTACCATCACGGATTTGATGTCGGTGCGCTTCGGCATGTCACTTACCTTCCTTGGAATTCTTCATCAGTTCAACGAAACGATCAAACAGGTACGCCGCATCGTGCGGACCGGCGGCGGCCTCGGGATGGTACTGCACGGAGAACGCGGGGATGTCCACGCACTGCAGGCCTTCGACCACATCATCATTCAGGTCGATGTGGGAGACGAACACCTTGCCGTACTTGCCGTTCTCGAACGGGGCGTCGACGGTTTCGCCGATCGGGGCGTCGACCGCGAAACCATGGTTGTGCGCGGTGATCTCGATCTTGCCGGTGGTCATGTCCTTCACCG
>JAXJQE010000078.1:0-7869 GCA_036311305.1 Bifidobacterium sp. | reverse complement strand
CGGCGGCCGCCATGGCGTCGGCGGCCGCCATGGCGTCGGCGGCCGCCATGGCGTCGGCGGCCGCGTAGCCGCTGTCGAAGCGGTAGTCGCCGGCCAGGTCGAGCTCCGGGGGCACGCCGACGCCGGCGTCGGCGCAGGTGTCGACGAAGCCGCGGCGCCGGCGGGCGGAACCGCCGCCGCCGGTGAGGCAGCCGACGCGCGTGTGGCCCGCGTCGAGCAGGCATTGCGCGGCGAGCGAACCGCCCTGCAGGTTGTCGAAGCCGACGCCGTCGCACCATCCGCCGGTGACCATGCGGTCGAGCAGCGTGACCGGGCAGGGCACGCTGGCGACGTCCGCGCGCAGCTCGCCGAGGTGCGCGAACGAGTCGAGCGCGGGGATGAGGAAGAGGCCGTCGACGCCGCGGGTGACCATGTGCGCGATGAGCTCGTGCTCGGTTCCACGTGAATCATCGGAGTTCGCGATGATGAGCGCGAAGCCCTCGCGCTGGCACTCCTGCTCGACGCAGTTCGCGAGCGACGCGAAGAACAGGTTCTCGATGTTCGGCACGATGAGCATGATCAGGTCGGTGCGGTGGGTGACCAGGCTGCGCGCGTTCTGGTTGGGCACGTAGTTGAGGCGCGCGGCCGCGGCGGTGACGCGCGCGCGGGTGTCCGCGGACAGGCGGACGGTGCGGTGGTTGAGGACGAGCGACGCCGTGGTGGACGAGACGCCCGCCGCTTGTGCGACGTCTCGAAGGGTGACCCTGCGTGCCATGATCTGCCTCCTGGGCGTCCCGCACGGGTTTGGTGTGCGATGGCGTGCCCCCTTGTGCGCTTGTGCGCGGTTGCCTCGTTGCGCGGTACCGCCTCGACGTCGTCGTTGGCGCGGAACGGTGCCGTTCTGCGGCCCAGTCTAGGAGGGTGCGCGAGGTTTGGTAAAAGGATTTAGCATTACGCGGAACGGTAGGGGCCGAAGTCGGTTTCGCTGGTGGCTGAATATATGGAACGGGGCGAACGGGACGGAAAAAGGTGCCGGTGGGCCTTGGGTGCTATGGAAATTGGCGAAGGAACCGGCGAAAATGGCCGTTGGACGGACCGCCGATGGACAGCGGGGATGCGTTATGTCGAATTCACAGGGGATTCCAAGAAAGGAGCGCCTACTATAGGCAATCGAGAGGCCTGGCCAATGGCCAGCCTTGCAACAGCCCCCCCCCCCCCCCCAAAGCCCGGCCGATCCCCCTTCAAAGGCTGTTGCGCCCGTCTCTCCCCCTTCACGACGGGCGCGTGGCAAGGTAACGGCACACCACCGTTCTCTCCTGTTCTCTCTCCGGTGTGCCATAAGGGTGGCCGCCGTTTTGTTCATGTCGACGGCCACCCCCCTTTTCCCACCTCGGCATCCTTGGATACCCCCGGATACCCCCTCGGCGACACCCGCCCTAGGCGACGCCGTCCCCGCCAGGCGACCCCTTCCCCGCCATCGACCAGCGCGCCGCTGCGACATTTTCCATCGTCCGAACGAAATAATCCAACAAACGTCGCACAATCGACGTATTATTCCGCCGCTCGGCCATGGGGCGCACCGGCGCGTTTTCCGACAGAATGGCCAAGTCGTGGCATCGTCATGGAAACGTTGTCCACGAGCGGGACAGGCGACCGGTTTCCCCAGCAAAGGTTGGTAGGGTGACGCTCAAGCGCGGCCCTACCCCAGCGGAGGGATGTCCGCGCCGATGGATCGCGCGGGGCCTCCCTGGCAGGAGTCGCCGCGCCAAGGAAGAAGAGGAAGTACCATCATGACCAGCCGTTTCCCGGAGGTGACCTGGTTCTGCGACCACTGCGGCGAATGCCTCAGCTACCAGGACAACTTCGATGACAACAATGAGACGTGGCCCTGCAACGTCTGCGGCCACGAGAACCGCATCTCCGAGGACCACATCGTCAACCTGGGCTTCAGCACCGTCTGACCCATCGCCGCGCGCGCATGATGGTGCGCCGGATGGCGAGGACGCCCATGCGTCCCGCGGGCAGCACCCGTGACCCATTCGCCCGGTCGGGGCCGTCGACGCCGAGCGTGCCGACGGCCCCGCCCCGCGTTCAGAACTCCCCGAGCCCCGGTCGGTGGGCGTAGGCGAAGGTGCAGCCCTCGGTCATCATGGCGCCCTTGCCGTTCGTGTGGAACGACAGCGGGTAGTGCGCGCCGTCGCACGTGAAGGTGACGATGTCGCTGTTCGGGGCGACGGTGCCCCCTTCGGCGACGCGGTACTGGAACGGGATGCTTTCCACGCTCGTATAGACTATGGTGTCCCCCCTGGTCACTTCCGTGACATCATGAATTTCCATGGTTGATCCCCTTGCGCCTGAGATGAGGTGGGTGCGCGTCCAGCCAAAACCTCCCTGCCGGAACGCCTGGTATCAGTGTGCCGGAACGGGGGCGACGGGAATCGTTTTCAAAGGGATTTTTCCGCGAAAGGCGCACAAAGCCGCCATTTTATGTGACTGCCCCGTTCGCCCCGGGATGAGTCGTCACGATCAGGGACAAACAAAAAAGAACTCCTTCCGACCACAGGTCAATGGTCGAAAGGGGCACCGAGGAACCTCATACGTCCAAACGACGGCGCGACTTGCCGCGCCGGCCCTCGGCGAGGACGCCGACGCCGATGCTCAGCACCAGGCAGCCGTACACCGCCAGCGGCGGCATCGCCACTCCACCGAACAGCGTGAGCACGAGCAGCACCACGCACACCGCGCCGAGCCCGACGGCGAGCGCGCGCAGCGCGCGTCGCACGCCGCGGCCCATCCCCTCGCGCCCGTCGGTGGTCTGCTGGGTGGTGCGCATCTGCATCAATGAAGTCCTTACGTCGTCCTCGGTCGTCGGCAAATAAACAAACAAGCCAATCGTACCGAGCCGCGCACGCCGTCGGCAATGCCCAAATCGGCAGATTCGGAAAAGATTTTCCACGAGCCGGACACGGCGCGCGTCGTCGACGTCGTCATCGTCGCCATCGTTCGCCGGCCGCGCACCGCGCGGGCGCGCGCGTCGTCGACCGCTACTTCGTCTCCGGCACCGCCATGATCGTGCACTGGTTGAGCTCGCGCGCAACTGTTTCCAGTTGGGCAGCGCGTCGGTCATGCGCGCCTGGAAGGCCGCGCCGTGGCCGCCCTCCCACAGGTGCGTCATCTCGTGCACGAGCACGTACTCGAGGAACTTCGGGTCCATGAGCCCGAGCTGCAGGTTGAGCCGGATCCGCCCGGTCTTCGGCGTGCACGACCCCCAGCGCGACGTCATCGTGCGCACGGTCACCTTCGACGGACCCCGTCCGACCACAGGCTCCCACTTGCGCAGCAGCGCGGGCAGCCGCCGGTCGATCGACGCGCGCGCCTGCGCGACCGCGCCGGGCGTCCAGGTGAAGTCGTCGCCGCCGTCGAGCGCGACGTGGCCGGCGTGCTCGACGTCCGAGCCGCCGAGCGCGGAGGTCGCGCGCAGCGTCGCCTCCGCGGTGTCCGCGCCGGTCGGGTCGCCAACGCCGCCGACGAACGTGCGCGAGCGCGCGACGGCCATCTTGGCGAGCGCGTCGTCGAGCCACGGGCGGCGTTCGCGCACGAATTCCTCGATGGTGCGCGCGGGCATCGCCACCGGCGCGGTCACCTCGATCGCCCCGTACGGCGGCTTGACGCGCAGGTACATGTTGCGGTTCTTCTTGCGCAGCACGGTGACCTGCAGGCCGTCGACGCGCAGGGTCTCCCGCGAGACGAGCGAGTGCGCGGCCGCGGGCTTGCGCCCGAGGGAACGTGCGTGGGGAACGGTGCGGAAAGCCATGCGAACAATTGTTCGACTGCGCGCGGACAAGGTGTCGGATTCCTACGTTCTGCCGGCCGCCGCAGGAGGACCTCGACACAAAAGGGGCCTTGGCCGTCGAGGTTCCACTGCGGCGTGCGCCCCGCCCCTTGGGCCGATGTAACATTGCACAGGACCAGGCGGAAATTATGTCCGCGACACGCCGAGGGTTGCGTAGATGGCGATTGCTGGGTATTGTTTGTCTCTGTTGCGTCAAGCGACTGATTGGGCCCGTAGCTCAGGTGGTTAGAGCGCATCCCTGATAAGGATGAGGTCGGAGGTTCAAGTCCTCCCGGGCCCACCGGGATAATCTTCTCACGGATTATCCCCTTTTTATTTTTATAGGGGGCTATGGCGCAGCTGGTAGCGCATCTGCTTTGCAAGCAGAGGGTCTCCGGTTCGAACCCGGATAGCTCCACAGATCAAAACCCTTGGAAACGTTGAGTTTCCAAGGGTTTTCCCGTTCCGGGACCATGTCCGTCCGCGTCCCGTCCGACCCATTTCCAGACCATTTTCGTCCATGTTCAACCTCCTCGAGCGCTGAATGGGCGCTGAAAGTTGCGCACGAGTTGCACGCCAGGCGCACTCCAGCTGACAACACGACCGGCATCGATGATCGCAGGAAGCATCTGACCCATTTCGCGATGCATCTCCCCCTCAACCATGCAACATGCATCGCATGAAAACGGGATATGCATCACCTGAACGCTTCCCGCGACGAAACCCTCTCTTATCCGTGCAACATGCATCGCATATAAGCAAGGTTTGCATCGTCATAAGGCTTTCCCATGATACAAACCATGTGCCCAACGAAGGTTTTCATCGTCCTAAACGCTTCCCGCGATGCATTCCCTACCAGCCGGACAGGTTTGTGTCATGGGAAAGCCTCCCCATGACACATTTCCCTCCCAAACGTGCAACATGCATCGCCCTAACGGGCACTATGCATCATCCCAATCGTTCCCATGCCACATTCCCCTCCCAGGTATGCAACATGCATCGCCCTAAGGAGAGCCATGCATCGCCTCAATCGTTTCTGGCATGCAGTTCTTCATCCTCCTGCACCCCAAAGTCACGAACGACCACGCCGGATCAAGGTATACGGGACAACAAGGAAGGCCACCGCATTGCTGCGGTGGCCTTCCTCAAGGTAAAACGTTCGGGGTCAGGCCCCGGGGGTCGTCAGGCGATCGTCAGGGCGATCACTTGACGGCGGGCTTGGCGGTGCCGTCGGCGGTCTTGGCGACGTGCTCGCCGGTGATCATGCCCTGGTTGACCATGGCGTTGCGGATGTCCTGCAGCAGCATCACGCTCTGCTCCTCCGGGCTCAGGTCCGGCTCGGCGTCGGCGATGTCGGAATCGTCGCCCTTGCGCATCTTGGCGGCGGCCTTCTGGGAGACGTCGCGCATCTTGTTGATCGGCAGCACGATGCAGAAGTACACGGCGACGGCCATGATCAGGAAGTTGATCAGGGCGCCGAGGATCATGCCGATCAGGAACTTGGAGCCGTTGAGGGTGAAGGTCCACAGATTGTTCATGTCCTGCTTGCCGAAGATGGCGGTGACCAGCGGGTTGATCAGGCCGTTGACGATGGCGTTGACCACCTGGGTCACGACGCCGCCCATGACAACGCCGATCGCCATGTCGATCATGTTGCCACGCATAATGAATTTCTTGAAGCCCTCCAGCATGTCACACACTCCTTGCTCTGCTGACTCTTGTTGGCGGCGTGCCCGCTGGCCGTTGCACGGACGGGCCGATGGTCGTACGCCGTGGCCACCCGGCGGGGATGCTGTACCGGTCGGCCGCTGAGGCCCATTGTGGTCGTCCCTGTTGGGAGGAACCCTGAAAAACCACGGTTTCTATCCATGGGCACAAAACAATTTCCCTTACGCCGAACGTTTTCCGACGGCTCGCCCGAACCCGTCCGTTTTGCTGCCCCCCCCAGCGCGAACACTGACAGAACGTCCCTCTCCGACCGGGCGCTCCCCTGCGCGCCGACGGCGAACATGACCGTCCGGACTTCCTACAATGGGCGCCATGCCATCGACCGCCACCCGACCCAAATCGCGACTGATCACCGGCGACATCGCCCTGATCATGGCCGCCACCTTCTGCTTCATGGCCGCCAGCATGCTCGGCGCGCCCATCGTGGCCGGCTTCGCGCAGCAACTGGGCGCGGGCGGCACGATGATGGGCTTCATCGCCGGCGCGCTGTCCCTGACCGCGCTGTTCTGCCGCCCCATCGCCGGCAACCTCGCGGACCGCACGAGCAAACGCCGCCTCGCGCTCGTCGGCGGCGCGCTGTACCTCGTGTCGAACGTGTGGTACGCGCTGTGCACGTCGCCGGGCATGCTGCTCGCCGCGCGCATGCTCAACGGCGTCGGCTTCGCGTGCATCTCCGTGTGCCTGAGCGCATGGCTGGCGATGCTCCTGCCGATCGACCGCATGGGCGCGGGCATGGGCCTGTACGGCACGATGAACGCGCTGGCCCAGGCCTTCGGCCCCGACGTCGGCATCCGCGCGTCGTCGACGCTCGGCTACCGCCCCGCGTTCCTCATCGCCGCCGGCCTCGCGCTCCTGGTGATCATCCTCGCCCTGTGCATCCGCGACGGCGGCAAGCCACTCCCCCGCACCGTCCCCATCGACGGCCTCGACGCCCCGTCCGACCACAGCGGGCCGTCCGACCACAGCACCCCGTCCGACCACAGCACCCCGTCCGACCACAGCGGGCCATCCGACCACACCCCGTCCGACCACACCGCGCGGCCGTCCGACCACCGCCACCGCCTCGCGCTGCGCGACCTGTTCGAGCCGCGCGCGATCCCCGTCGCCGTCGTGTTCATGATGTTCGGCATCCCGTACTTCGCGAACCAGTCGTTCATCGTCGACATCTCGCACGTGCGCCACATGGCGTTCTCCGTGTCCGTCTACTTCCCGATCTACGCGGTCGTGCTGCTCGTCGCGCGCGTCGTGCTGCGCAACTGGTTCGACTCGCGGTCGTTCGGCTTCTGGCTCGCCGTGTGCAGCGTGTGCGACCTCGGCATGCTCGCCTGCCTGACGTTCATGCGCGGGTTCTGGCTGCTGGCCGCGGCCGCCGTGCTCACCGCCGGCAGCTACGGCCTGATGAGCTCGGTCACGCAGGCGACCGCGGTCACCATCGCCGGCAAGGGCCGCGCGGGCATGGCGAACACGACGTACTACGCGGGCATCGACCTGGGCATGTTCCTCGGCCCGCTCATCGGCGGCGCCCTGTTCGGCGGCGTCCCCGACGCGTGGTTCTACCCGATCCTCATGCTCACGATGCCGGTCGCGTGGGTCGTCGCCGCCGTCTGGCACGCCCGCGCGCCGCGCCGCGTGACCGATTCCCACACCGCTGCAACCGCCGGCGTACCAACCATGCACCGCCGTGACCGATTCCTGCACCGCGCGCGTTACGACATGTCCACCGACGACCAAAAATGGGACGAATACTTGTGCAACCATTCGCGCCATCTTTACAATGGCCGTGTTTGTGCCTATCCCCAAGACAGAAATGGAGGGACAATGCTCACTGACGAGTACGTGAAGCGCGTCTACGAGAAGGTCCAGGAGCGCGACCCCGACCAGCCGGAGTTCCGGCAGGCGGTGCAGGAGGTGTTCGAGAGCATCGAGCCGGTGTTCGCCAAGCACCCCGAGTACGAGGCGGCCGGCGTCCTGCAGCGCTTCGTCGAGCCCGAGCGCCTGGTCAAGTTCCGCGTGGCGTGGGTCGACGACGACGGCAACGTCCAGGTCAACCGCGGCTACCGCGTGCAGTTCAACTCCGCGATCGGCCCCTACAAGGGCGGCCTGCGCTTCCACCCGACGGTGACCGAGGGCGTCATCAAGTTCCTCGGCTTCGAGCAGATCCTCAAGAACTCCCTGACCGGCCTGCCCATGGGCGGCGGCAAGGGCGGCGCGGACTTCGACCCGAAGGGCCGCTCCGACGCCGAGGTCATGCACTTCTGCCAGGCGTTCATGACCGAGCTGCAGCGCCACATCGGCCAGTTCACCGATGTGCCGGCGGGCGACATCAACGT
>JAXJQE010000077.1:0-13824 GCA_036311305.1 Bifidobacterium sp. | reverse complement strand
GCGCCGCACGGCGCGCACGCGGCGCGCGTCGCGCTCGCCGACGGCACGCGCTCCGCGCTGGAGTCGTACGGCGAGAATGTGCCCGACGGCGCGCAGCACGCCGCGCTCGACACCGCCGCCAAACCGCCGCAGGTGTGGTTCAGCTGGTACCGCGTCGGCGCGACCGTGCTGCTGGGCCTGGCAACCGGCGTGAAGTGGTCGGGCATCTACTTCTTCGCGGTGTTCTGCGTCATCAGCGTGCTGTGGGACGCGTGGCTGCGCCGCCAGGCCAGCTACCCCGGCTGGTTCACGCGCGGCGCGCTCGGCGACGGCCTGCTCACGGCCATATATATGGTGCCGATCTACGCGCTGACGTACCTGGCGACGTGGACCGGCTGGTTCATCCACTCCGACTCGTACATGCACGACTGGGCGGCGAAGAACCCCGGGCAGGGCATCCAGTGGCTGCCCGAGGGGCTGCGCTCGTTCGTCGAGTACCACCGCGAGATGTGGAAGTTCCACACGACGCTCGACGCGCCGCACGACTACAAGGCCAATCCCCTGACCTGGCCACTGCAGATCCGTCCGACGAGTTTCTACTGGGAGAAGCTGTCCGGGCATCCGGGGCTCTGCTCGCTGTCCCCCGATACGCAGTGCGTGGCGGCGGTGACGTCGTTGGGCAACCCGATCATCTGGTGGCTGGGCTCGGCGTGCGCGATCGTGGCGATCGTGCTGGCGATCTGGAAGCGCGGCGACTGGAGGATCTGGGCCGTGCTCGCCGGGTTCCTGGGCGGCTGGCTGCCGTGGGCGCAGTACCTCAACCGCACCACGTTCACGTTCTACTCGATCGTGCTGCTGCCGTGGATGATCCTCGCGATCTGCTACGTGTGCGCGTGGGTGCGCGAGAAGTGCTCGCACGCGGTGTGGAGCGGCATGTTCTGGACGATCCTGATCATCTGCGGCATCGTCTCGCTCTACTTCTACCCCATCTGGACCGCCATGCCCGTGCCCTACGACTTCTGGCTGAGCCACATGTGGCTGCAGTCGTGGATCTAGGGCGCCGCGGGCCGTCCCATATAGTTCATCGGTTACACTAAGTCGTATGCAGTACATCACCCGCGTTCGTCGACGACGCCCAGCTCATCGGCTATGTTCCCGACAACTCCCCCGAGGTCGACCCCGCGCGCACGCGGCCGACCGTGCTCGTCATCCCCGGCGGCGGCTACGAGATGACCTCCGACCGCGAGGCCGAGCCCATCGCCCTGAAGTTCCTCGCCGCCGGCTGCAACGCCTTCGTCCTGCGCTACTCGTGCGCCCCCCCCACCTACCCCACGCAGCTGCTGCAGGTCGCCGCGGCCATGGAGGAGATCCGCGGCCACGCCGACGAGTGGCACGTCGACACCGCGCACATCGTCGTCATCGGCTTCTCCGCGGGCGGCCACCTCGCCGCCGACTTCGCCACCACCGCCTCCGACGCGGTGCTCGCCGCGCACGGGTACGACCCGGCGGCGCTGCGCCCCGCCGGGCGCATGCTCGCCTACCCGGTCATCACCGCGGGCGAGGCGCGCCACGACGGCAGCTTCCGCGCGCTGCTCGGCGAGCGCTACGGCGACCCCGACGCGATGGCCGAGGTGTCCATCGAAAACCACATCGACGCGGACACGCCGCCGGTGTTCGTCTGGCACACCGTCACCGACGACTGCGTGCCCGTCGAGAACACGCTGCTGCTCGTCGCCGCGTGCCGCGCCGCCGGCGTGCCCATCGAGGCGCACCTCTACCCGCGCGGCGGCCACGGCCTGTCGCTCGGCACCGCGGAGACCGCCTGGCAGGGCGTCAACGGCATCGAACCGGCCGTGCAGAGCTGGATGGGCCTCGCCCTCGACTGGCTCGCCCGCCTCGTGGAGGCCTGAAACCCGCCCCTCCCCGCATTCCCTCCGTGTTACGCGTTCCCTCCGTGTTATAGGGGGCACCTCCTTCGTTATAGGGGGCACCAAATCGACGAAACCCCGGGTAGCAACCGCGGAAAATGGCGGTCGATACTCGGGGTCTCACGATTTTGGTGCCCCTATAACGAAGGAGGTGCCCCCTATAACGCGGAAGGAGGCTAGAGGACCTCGGGGAGGGTGGCGGAGAGGTCGCCAGGGATGGAGATGCCGCGGTGGACCTTGGGCGGGATGGTCGCGTCGTCGTAGTTCATGCGGATGAGCGTGCTGTCCGTCACGGCGGCGACGCGTTCGAAGGGCATGCGGATCCACGTGGGCGTGTTCCAGCCGACGCCGAGCTCGAGCAGTACGGTCGGTTCGTCGGCGATGCCCTGCGCGAAGTCGAAGTAGCGCTGCTGGGCCGCGTACCAGTCGTCGTCCTGCACGAAGTTCGAGTCGACGCGCAGGTGCATCCGCATCGGGCCGCCGCACGTCGGGCAGGTCGGGATGAGCGAGGGGTCCGAGATGCGCGTGCGCCGGCCGTGGTCGGTGTCCTCCTCGATCTTCGCGAAGACGTCGCGCGCGTCGTACACCTTGCCGTCGCAGCCGCCGGCGCACTGGATGTGCGCGTAGTCGCCCTGCGGCATGAACACGCGCGCCGGGTCGAAGCCGGCCTTGGGGAACTGGCCGTCGGCGTTCGTGGTGATGACGAAGTAGTCGCGGCCCTTCGCCCAGTCGAACAGCTCTTCGTACAGCGGCAGCACGGGTTGCGCCAGGTTGTTGACGGTCGCGTGGTGGGCCCAGTACGCCCAGCGGTCGGCGTCGTCGGCGAACGGGTAGAAGCCCGCGGAGTACATGTCCGTCATGCCGTAGCGGTCGATGAACGCGGCCATGTGCTTGCGGAAGCGCTCGCCGCCGTAGCGCAGGCCGGCCGCGGTCGACAGGCCCGCGCCGGCGCCGATGAGCACGCGGCGCGCGCCGGCGAGCACCTCGCGCGCCTCGGCGATGTTCACGGAAACAGTGGTCATGAAGTCCTCCTTAGGAAAACGTTGGCGCCCCGCGCGGCGGCCGTCGTCGGGACGGCCGCCGCGTGGGGCGCCATCGTGAGCGGCGGCGCCTACGCGCGCGCCGGCTCGGCGTCCGGGCCGAGCAGGTCGCGGTAGAGGCGTTCGTCCTGCTCGCCGAAGACGTCGAAGACGACGAGGCGCAGCGGGTTGCGCGGGTCGCCGGCGTGCGCGTCGAGCCACGCGCGCGCCGTGTCGACGGCGATGCGCGCGGCCTCGTCGTGCGGGAAGCGGAATTCGCCGGTGGAGATGCAACAGAAGACGATGCTTTCGCAGCCTTCGCCAGCGGCCGAGTCCAGGCTCGCGCGGTAGCAGTCGGCCAGCAGCGAACGGTCGCGGTCGGTCAGTTCGCCGTGGACGATCGGGCCGACGGCGTGCACGACGAATTTCGCCGGCAGGTTGTACGCGGCGGTCACCTTCGCGCGGCCGGTGGGCTCCTCGTGGCCCTGCGCGACCATGAGGTCGTCGCAGGCCAGGCGCAGCTGTACGCCGGCGGCGGAGTGGATGACGTTGTCAATGCAGCGGTGCAGCGGCACGAAGCAGCCGAGCAGCGCGCTGTTCGCCGCGTTGACGATGGCGTCGGTGGCCAGGCGGGTGATGTCGCCGCGCCAGAGGGCAAGCCGCGGGTCGCGCGCGGTGCGCGGCAGGTCGTCGGGCTCGACGACGCCGCGCTCCTCGGTCTCCGCGCGCAGCAGCTCGTCCTGGAGTTGGATGAAGCGTTCGCTGGCGTGGCGCGGCGGGCGCACGTTCATGAGCGCGCGCAGCAGGGCGCGCCGGCTGGCCTCGTCGGTCGCCGGCACCTGCGCGGCCTGGTCCGCGTAGTGCGGCATCTCGTCGACGAGCAGGTCGATGAGCGTGTTGATGAGGTCCAGGCGGGTCATGGGTTCCTTTCCGGGTTACTTCCAGGCGAAGGTGATGCGCTCGCGGATGTGCGGGTCCTTGTTCTCGATCTCGTCGACCATGCCGATGGCGTAGTCGGCGTAGCTGATCTCGGACTTGCCGTCCTTGTCCATGACCATCTCGTCGCCGCCGACCTGGTATGCGCCGGTGCGTGGGCCGTCGGCCTGGAAGTCGGCGGCGGGGCTGATGAAGGTCCACTCGACGTCGTCGCGCTTGCGCAGGTCCTTGAGGGCCTCGGCGGCGGCCGCGGCGACCGGCTTGAACGAGTCGGGGAAGTCCGGGGTGTCGGCGAGCGCGGTGTCCGTGCCGGGCACGAGCAGGCTGCCGGCGCCGCCGACGACGAGCAGGCGGGTGTCGGTGCCGGCGAGCAGGTCGGCGAGGAGGTTCACGAGGCGCGGGGTCTCGTCCTGCTTGGCGGGGTCCCAGACGCCGAAGGCGTCCACGACGGCGTCGAAGCCCTTGAGGTCGTCCTTCGTCAGGTCGAAGGCGTCCTTGATGATGGCGTGCTGCGCGTCGGTCTTGTTCTCGCCGCGCACGATGGCGGTGACGTCCATGCCGCGCTTGACGGCCTCCTCGACGATCAGGCGTCCCTCACGGCCGTTGGCGGCCACCACTGCGATCTTCTCGGTCATGGTCATTCCTTTCCCGCGCCGCCCCTTGCGGCGCGTCCACCATGGTTGTAATATGTTTTATTACAACAACTGGTGAACAGTAAAGCACAGTGGCGTTGTAATGTCAAGACTTACAACGTCGTCGGCGTGTCGCGACGCCCGGCCACGGGCGGCGCAGCCCTGTCCGACAGGGCAGGAACGGCGGGATTCGGCCGTTCCATGCCACCTCACCGGTCCGCCAAGAGAGAGGAACCACACCATGCGCGTCTCGTCACGCTTCCCCATCGCCGTGCACACGCTGCTGTGCATCGCGCACTTCGGGGGCGAACGCAAGGTCACGTCGAACTTCATCGCCGCGAGCGTAAACGTCAACGCCGTCGTCATCCGCAACATCCTCGGCCAGCTCAAGGCGGCCGGCCTCGTGCGCGTGGACGCGGGCGTCGGCGGCGCGCACCTTGCCAGGCCGCTCGCGAACATCACGCTGCTGGACGTCTTCCGCGCGGTCGAGGGCGACGATCGGGAGATGTTCGGCTTCCACGACAACCCCAACCCCGAGTGCCCGGTCGGCGCGAACATCCACACGCTGCTCGACGGCAGGCTGGCGACGGCGCAGCGCGCCTTCGAGGACAGCCTCGCCTCCACCACCCTCGCCGACCTCAACGGCCAGCTGGACGTCCTGACCGGCACCCCGACCAACCCCCAACAAGCCTAATTCGCTTACAAGGGGTGGCCCATGCGGCTCTACCCCAAATACGGCACCGTCGTTCCAACGTTTTCGGACCCCTATACTTGGCCCAGGGCGTCTTGGACCACCCCTCGTAAGCGAACTACCCACACGAAAGGCATTCCATGAACGGTGACGGCATCCTCGCACTGCTCGCGGCGGCCCACATCCCCCATGACGTGGTGCGCCACGACGCCATCCTCAACGTCGAGGAGGGCAACCGATTGGGGTTGCCGCATCCGGAGGCGATCGCGATGAGCTTGCTGCTGTGCGATGACCGCCGCGAACACTTCTGGCTCGCCGTCATCCCGAAGGACGCGCGCCTCGACCTCAAGGCCCTGCGCGCGCGGCTCGGCTCGCGCCGCCTGACCTTCGCCTCGGCCGACGAGACCCAACGCCTCCTCGGTCTCGACTTCGGCTCGGTCTCCCCGTTTGGCGCGCTCAACGACACCGCCCACCAGATCCCCGTCCTCATCGACGCGGCCTTCGAGGACGCCACCATCGCCGTGCCCCTGAACACGAACACCGCCACCGTCTGGCTCCCGGCCCACGACCTCGCAGCCCTCCTCCGCACCCGCGGCAGCCAGGTCGAGTTCCTCCCCCTGCGCCCCGCGCCCTGCCGCGGGGCATTCCCCGAGGAGGGCGGCTCACCCCGGGTTTTCGACTGGGAGCGCAATGGCGCGGGCGCGGCGTAGAGTCCACCTTGTCCATTCCGCACGGCCGCCGAGGGAGCGTCCGCGCACACGGACCATGGTTTTCCGCCGCCGTCGCAGGACCCACCACTGTATTTGAGAGAGACGGATGACGAGCGAAAGCGTAGAGATAGAGGGCGAGACACGGCCGTTCGACGAGGAATTCGGACAGGGGGTGACCGCGGCCGCCGACGCCACCGACCGCACGCCAGCCAGGGAGGAACAGAAGGAGCGGCTCATCACGCGCGACGTGGCGCTGCTCATGGTCGCCGCGCTGTTCTACATGACCGGCAACGCGCTGGCCAACCCGATCATCGCCGGCTTCTCCGGCTCGCTGGGCGCCAGCGGCGTCATGATGGGCCTCATCGCCGCGCTCATGACCGTCACGTCGCTATTCTGCCGACCGATCGCCGGCAACCTCGCCGACCGCGCGAAGAAACGCGTCATCGCCATCGCCGGCGCCGCGCTCTACCTGGCCGCGGACGTGTGGTACGCGTTCGCCCCGTCCATGGCGTCGCTCGTCGGCGCGCGCATCGTCAACGGCGTCGGCTTCGCGTGCTGCTCGGTGTGCCTGGCGAGCTGGCTGAGCACGCTGCTGCCGATCAGCCGCATGGGCGCGGGCATGGGCCTGTACGGTACGGTCAACGCGCTGTCGAACGCCGTCGGCCCGGACATCGGCATCCGCTGCTCGGAGACGATCGGTTACCGCGCGACGTTCCTCATCGGCGCGGCGATGAGCGTATGCGTCGTCGTCGCTCTGCTGTGCGTGAAGGACCCCGGCCGGCCGCTGCGCAAGCCGACGGCGAACGAACCGCTCAGGGAGGCGGTCGAGGACGCGACCGAGGAGTTCCTCGACGGCGAAACTGGGCAGATCCGCTCGCGCGCGGCGAAGCCCGCGCCGCGCGGCCGTTCGCTGCTGGGCAAGCTCGTCGAACCAAAGGTCGTGCCGATCGCCGTCGTGTTCATGATGTTCGTCATTCCGTTCTGCGCGAACCAGTCGTTCATCGTCGAGTACGCCAGCGAGCGCCACCTCGGCGGCGTGCAGGTGTCGCTGTTCTTCCCGGTGTACGCGGCCGCGCTGCTCATCATGCGCGTGGCGCTGCGCAACTGGTTCGACACGAAGTCGTTCCGCTTCTTCCTCGTCGGCGCGACCGTATGCGACCTGGGCATGCTGGCGTGCCTGACGTTCATGAGGAGCGACTGGGCGCTCGTCGCGGCGGCCGTGCTCACGGCCGGCGCGTACGGCATGATGAGCTCGGTGACGCAGTCGCGCGCGATCACGATCGCCGGCAAGGCGCGCAGCGGCATGGCGAACACCACGTATTACGCGGGCATCGACCTCGGGCAGGCGATCGGCCAGCTCGCCGGCGGCGTGCTCTTCGGCGCGCTGCCGATCGCGTGGTT
Organism: Bifidobacterium sp.; assembly: GCA_036311305.1. Taxonomy (GTDB): domain Bacteria; phylum Actinomycetota; class Actinomycetes; order Actinomycetales; family Bifidobacteriaceae; genus Bifidobacterium. The sequence continues at coordinate 6,528 of JAXJQE010000077.1, read as the reverse complement.
CTACCCAGTGCTCATGCTGACGATGCCGGTCGGCTGGCCCGTCTACCTGCTGTGGGGCCGCGGCGCCGACGCGCGTCGAGCGCGACGTCGAGCGCGTGTAGCGGCATGTCATAACCGCCGCCGTTTCGCCGTGGGGCGAGCGGGGCAAGCTCCCAGCGAACCGATGAAGCATGGCTGGTAACTGCAAAAGGAGGCAGCCATGGCAGATTCAACGGAGAAGCCCGCGCGCCAGCGCGTGCTCATGGTGTGCGGCTCGCTGCGCGAGCGGTCGTTCAACCGGCAGATGGGCGAGGTCGCCGCGCACACGCTCAACCGGCACGTGGAGGTGCGTTGGCTCGACTACAGCGACGTGCCCATATTCAACCAGGACCTCGAGTTCCCCACCCCGGATCCCGTGGCGCGCGTGCGCCGGGAGGTCGAGGAGGCGGACGCGCTGTGGATCCTGTGCCCGGAGTACAACTCCGGCCTGCCCGCGGTGCTCAAGAACCTCATCGACTGGCTGTCGAGGCCGATCGAGCACGGCGGCAAGGAAACCGCGCTCAAGCACAAGCTGGTCACGCACAGCGGCGCCGTCGGCGGCTCGGCGGCCGCGTTCGCCGCGGCCGAGCTCGTCGACGTGCTCGCCCGCGCGCAGGCGGACACGCTGCTGACCCTGCACACGCAGGCCAAGCTCGCCCCGGAGGACTACCTGACGAACGTGCTGTCGATGTCGCCGTCCGAGACGGAGACGCTGAAGACCCAGGCGCACGTCCTGCTCGAGCGCATGGGCGCGATGAAATAAGGAACGCGCATAGACACGGCGCCCCGCGTTCACTCCTGCGCGCCGACGAGCTGGCGCAGCTGGTCGAGGAAGGCCTCCGCGGCCGGGGCCAGCGCGCGGCCGCGCTTCCACGCGACGCTCAGGTGGATATGCAGCGGCGGGTCGAGCGGCCGGAACGCCAGTCCGGTGCCCTGGCCGACGCCTGCGGTGCCCTCCAAGCACAGCGCGTACCCGTAGCCGGCGCGTACGAAACAGGCGACGTTGTACGTAAGGTTCATCGTGCCGATGATGTCGTACGGGGCGGCCTGCGCGCCCTGCTCGGACCAGCCGGAGATGTCGCGCCGGGCCAGCGAGCCGACCGGCACCATGAGCGGCAGCTGGGGCAGCAGGTGCGGGTCGATGGCGTCGTGCGCGCACAGCGGGTCGTCGTCGCGCATGAGCACGCCCATCTCCTCGCCGCCGGGCAGCGCGAGGTGGTCGTAGCGGCCCATCTCCACGGGCTGGATGAGCACGGCGAAGTCGGCGAGGCCGTTGTCGAGCCGCTCGGCGTTGTCGGGGCCGTTGCCGTCGTGCAGGTCGAACGTGACGCCGGGGTGCATGGCACGCGTGCGCGCGGCGGCACGCCCCAGCGTCTCCATGACGCGGCTCTGCGCGGCGGCGATGTGCACGGTGCCGGCGATCTCCTCGCGCTGGTGGACCTCCGCGGTGGCGCGGTCGGCGAGCTCGACGATCTCGCGGGCGCGCCGGTAGAACACGGTGCCCTCGCGCGTCAGCTCGATGCCGTGCCCGCGGTTGCCGCGCTCGAACAGCCTGACGCCGAGCTCGCGCTCGAGCGCGTCGATGCGCCGCGAGAGCGTCGGCTGGCTCACCCGCAGCACGTCCGCGGCCGCGGAGATGCCCTCCTCCTGCACGACGGCCACGAAATCGCGCAGCGTCTGCACTTCCATGTCGCACCTCCGGATATATACGCGCCAAGTATGCAATATTATCCGTCGCGGGTATTTGTAATGCATTCCCCCTGCGCCTAGCGTGGAAGGCGAAGACTGACAACAAGGGGCATATCCATGACCAATGACACGCAATACCCGATGCTGGCGGACACGTACACGCTGAACAACGGCGTGAAGATCCCGAGGATCGGCCTGGGCACCTGGCTGGTGGACAACGACAAGGTCGCGGCGCCGGTCAAGGAGGCCATCGACCTGGGCTACCGCATGATCGACACCGCGCAGGACTACGGCAACGAGGAGGGCGTCGGCGAGGGCGTGCGCGCCAGCGGCGTGCCGCGCGGCGAGCTGTTCGTGACCACCAAGGTCAGCGGCGACATCAAGGACCACGACCTGGCCGCGAAGTCCATCGACGAGTCCCTGGCCCGCGCGAAGTTCGACTACTTCGACCTCATCATCATCCACTCGCCGCAGCCGTGGAACGTGTTCCGCGACGGCGACCACTACTACGAGCAGAACCTCGAGGTGTGGCGCGCGCTCGAGGAGGCCTACCAGGCGGGCAAGGCGCGCGCGATCGGCGTCTCGAACTTCCTGCCTGCCGACCTGCAGAACATCCTCGATAACGGCGAGGTCACGCCGGCCGTCGACCAGATCCTGTGCCACGCGGGCAACACCCCGTTCGAGCTCATTGACACGTGCGAGCAGGCCGGCGTGCAGGTGGAGGCCTACTCCCCCGTCGCGCACGGCGCCGCCTTCGGCAACGACGTGCTCACCGAGCTGGCCGCCAAGTACGGCGTGACCGTCGCGCAGCTGTGCATCCGCTACCTGCTGCAGCTCGGCCTCGTCGCGCTGCCGAAGACCACGCACGAGCAGTACATGCGCGAGAACGCGGACGTCGCCGGGTTCGAGATCGAGCACGAGGACATGGAGAAGCTCAAGCGCATGCCGCAGCTCGACGACTACGGCAAGGACGGTTTCTTCCCCGTCTTTGCCAAAGCCGACAGCGCGCGCTGAGCGCGCGTGCGGCCACACATTTACCTAAGGAGATTCATTTTCATGTCGACTCTTATCGTGTACTTCAGCGCCACCGGCACCACGCGCCGCGTCGCCGAGAAGCTCTCGGCCGCCATCGACGCGCCGGCCGAGGAGATCAAGGCCGAGCCGCCGTTCACCGCCGCGGACCTCGACTGGAACGACCCGTCGAGCCGCTGCTCGAAGGAGCACGCGGACCGCTCGATGCGCCCCGCCATCCAGCAGCCCGCGCCCGACGCCTCCGGCTACGACACCGTGCTGCTCGGCTACCCGCTGTGGTGGGAGACCGCGCCGCGCGAGGTGCGCACGTGGCTCGAGTCGCAGGACTGGTCCGGCAAGACCATCGCCACCTTCGCCACCTCCAGCATGAGCGTGCGCGGCGCCGACGGCACCCAGCTGCACGACTCCGCGCCCGCCGCCCACTGGGTCGACGGCCGCCGCTTCACCCCCTCCACCCCGGAGATCGAGCTCAGGAACTGGGCCGAGAGCGTAGAGGCCGCCAAGTAGGCCGGGAGCGCGGCAGCGGCATCGACGGCAGCCTGCAGATGATCCGCGACGCCGCGAAGGGTGCCGACGTCCTCGAGGGCCTCCGCGTCACCAATGACGACCAGATCGAACCCTGGCTGGAGCAACTCGGCTACGACGACTGATGGCGGTGCGGGCGCCGCGCCGCGACGCACTTCCCCTTGCAGCGCCACCCCACGACATCGCGCAACCCCGTCAACCCCGTGCAGCCCGTGCAGCCCGCGCGACCCGCGCAATCCATGCGGCCCACGCAATCTGCGCCAAGGTCCTTCTTCCGCTCCCTGCGGGAAGTAGGACCAAGGATGCGATCAAGAACTGGATGCGCAACCGTAACACATTGGAATTTCTCGGTACGTGGGAAGAACTGAACAACCCCGATTTTAAAGGGGTCGAATTCGACGCCTTTAAACAGCAAGCCGGATTGAACACCTTCGTCATGACGCCCACCAAGTGGATCACTGCCACCAACGCCATTGGCATCCAGACCAAGCGAGGACGTCATGGAGGCGGCACATTCGCGCATGTGGACATCGCCATGGATTTTGCGACATGGATCAGCCCTGAGTTCCGGCTCTACGTATTCCGCGAATACAAGCGCCTCAAGCAGGATGAATCCAGCCGCCTGAACATCGAATGGCAAGAAAAACGAATGTTCGCATCCATGAACTACCGTGTCCATACCGACGCCATCAAAGACACCATGCCGCCGAACCTGGATAAGCGCATGCAAGGCATCACCTATGCCAGGGAGGCCGAGATGCTTAACCTAGTGGTATTCGGTCAGACCAGCAAGGACTGGCGAATCGCCAATCCAAACGCGGATGGAAACATGCGCGACCACGCATCTGCCACTCAAAACCTCATCCTGTCCACCTTGGAAGGCTTGAACGCCATGCTCCTTCGGGATGGTTTGGATATCAACCAACGATACGAAAAACTTTGGAAGATGGCGCGCCAACAGGAGAAGAGTCTAGACGCGTTGGAATCAGTGCACAAGATCGAGAAGCAGGAAGGTTCTGCACGGTTTGGAGAAAGAAGAACGGATCACCCGCTGCAATAATCACTCATTTTGCACCTAATCTTCTGCCCCCAAACGATGTACATGAGGAGCTGATAGGACGCCCGGCGACGTCCCTCTACTGAAACGCGGTTCACGATTCCACCACTGCACTCGGCCCTCTGCTCATTGGTGATATTGACGGTAAGGAGCATGCGGACCGCGCGATGCGGCCGCCGCTTCACCCCCTCCACTCCGGAAATCGAGCTCAGGAACTGGGCCGAGAGCGTGGAGGCCGCCAAGTAACCCTCCCGGCACCTCTTCCCCGTTTCCGCCGCGCCGCGCGGCCGCGCACGGTCATCCGCTGGCGCAAAGTAGCGTCCTTGGGGCACAATGGATGGGCCCGGCAGGGGGCGTATGCCGATGCCAGGCCCGTCTTTTTCCCCATTCTCCAGCTAAGGAGCATGACCATGACCATCGCCGCATGGCAGCCCATCATCGAGCAGTTCTCCTCCGGCGAGCGCCGCGAGCCGCTCGCCAGCCACGAGGTGGTGGCGCGCGACACCACGAGCGGAAAGCAGTTCGTCAAGCGCAAGCGCATGAGCCAGGAGGAGCGCCATCTGCAGATCCTGCGCGCGGCGAGCAAGGTCATCGCGGTCAAGGGGTACTGGGGCATGTCGCTGCAGGACATCGCCGACGAGATCGGCATCAGCGAGGCCGCGCTCTACCATTACATCGACTCCAAGGAGGACCTGCTGACCACGGTGCTCACGGAGGGCTACGACACGACGGAGTCGAACGAGTTCGCCGCGCTGACCGCCAGCACGCACGACGGCGACGGCCACCGCATCTACTACTTCCCGCGCTACATGCTCAACACGGTGCTCTACAACATGCAGCGCCCGGATATGGTGCAGCTGTACAGCGTGCTCGCCGGCGAGGCGCTCAACCCGGACCACCCGGCGCACACGTTCTTCACCGGCCGCCACATGCGCCTGTGGGAGATGGTCGGTTCGATGGCGTGGCTGCTGCCCCCGGGCATCAACGAGGAGAGGCTCTTCGACCTGTTCACGCTGGCCGAGAGCGCGATGGACGGCCTGCAGACGCGCTGGCTGGCCGACGACTCCATCAACCTGCTCGACGAATGGGTGCACTTCAGCGAGACGATCTTCCCGCAAAGCGTCTGGGCCGGCTACACCGACCCCGCCGAGCACGACGACGCCGACGCGCGCTGCCTGATGCCCTACACGCTCCAGGAACGCTAGACGCCGACTTCCTCCATGAAGGCGTAGTAGGCGCCCATGAGGCCGGCGTTGCCGCTGTGCTTGCAGCGTTTGACGGCGGTCTTGAACTCGTGCCAGTCGCGCAGCGAGTCGAGCGCGTCGTCGAGCATCGGCAGCAGCAGCGGCTCGCGGCTGATCGAGCCGCCGATGAGCACGACCTCGGGGTCGACGGTGACGACGACGTTGAAGATGCCGACCGCCAGGTAGTGCAGCCATTTCTCGACGATCGCGCGCACGCGCGGCTCGTCGAGCCGGTGGAACAGCGAGCTCGGGAGCACCTCCCCCGGCGCTCCCCCGAACTCCTGGGCGTACCACTCGGACAGCTTGAGCGTGGAGACGAAGTCGTGCAGCGGCAGCGGGCCCGCGGAGTCGTAATTGATGATCATCTGGCCGAGCTCGGAGGCGCGCCCGTCGCGGCCGCGGCGCAGGTGGCCGTCAAGGAACAACGCGCCGCCCACGCCGGTGTCGAGGGTGAGCATGGCGAAGTCGTCGAGTTTCTGCGCGTTGCCGGACTGCTTCTCCGCCATCGCCGCGCAGTTCGCGTCGTTCTCGATCCACGTGGGCAGCTCCGGGCGCCCGGCGTGCGCGACGATCTCGCGCGCGACCTGCTGCTTGGAGAGGAACGTGAGCGCGCCGGCGGTGCGCGCGGTCTGCGTCTTGGCCTCGATCCAGCCGGGGCAGCTGACGGCGACGCCGTCGAGCGGCACGCGCTGGCGGCGCACGACGGCGGCGAGCGCGTCGTAGAACGCGTCGGTGCCCGTGCGCGGCGTGGCGATGGTGGCGGGGATGCCCATGCGGCCGTTCGTGAACAGCGCGTAGCGGGTGAAGTTGGTGTTCACCTCGAACACCAGGACGCGGTGCTTGCTCGATGCCTGCGGTGCCATGCCGATCACTTCCAAACGATTTAGTTCAACGGTTTTACAATTCCGCCCGCCTTACCGAACCCATAGTCTAAGCGCCCCCGCGGTCCGTGTTCGCCGTCGG
>JAXJQE010000076.1:0-7881 GCA_036311305.1 Bifidobacterium sp. | reverse complement strand
GGCCAAGATCACCAAGGCCCTCGGCGACCGCCTGCAGTTCGTCGGCGACGACCTCTTCGTCACCAACCCGGTGCGCCTGAAGAAGGGCATCGACATGGGCGCCGGCAACTCCCTGCTGGTCAAGCTCAACCAGATCGGCACCGTCTCCGAGACCCTCGACGCCATCGAGCTGGCCACGAAGAACGGCTACACCTCCATGGTCTCCCACCGTTCCGGCGAGACCCCGGACACCACGATCTCCGACCTTGCCGTCGCCAAGAACACCGGCCAGATCAAGACCGGCGCCCCGGCCCGCGGCGAGCGCATCGCCAAGTACAACCGCCTGCTGGAGATCGAGGAGGAGCTCGGCTCCACCGCGAAGTACGCCGGCTACAGCGCCTTCAAGGCCTGCAAGAAGTACATGTGATCCACGCGCGGGGACCGGCCGTGAGGCCATGACCCGCCTTAGGTGAACACGTCAGCCCGCCGTGCGCGCCCGTCGCGCACGGCGGGTATTTTCGTATCCATGGGCAAACGGACAGCGGAACGGACCAAGGCCACGGCCAAGGGCGCCAAGGGCGCCGAAGGCGGCAAGGACAGGAAGCACGCGGGAGCCGTCCCGCTCTTCCTGGCGCTCTTCATCGTGGTGCTGGGCCTGATCTCGCTGGTGACCACCTTCCACACCTATGCCCTGAACCTTTCGGAGCTCAACGCGCTGCGCAAGCAGGAATCCTCGCTCGTCTCCCAGAAGAAGGAACTGGAGAACGACATCGATCGCTGGAACGACGACGCGTACGTCACCGCCCAGGCGCGCGAGCGCCTCGGCTACGTCTTCGAGGGGGAGACACCGGTGCGCGTGGAGCATCCCGAGGCGATCATGGGCAAGGAGCCGACCTCCGAGGAGGAGGCCGGCAAGCAGGAGAGCCAGGAGAGCAAGCTGCCATGGTACAGTGAGCTGGCCTATTCCTTCGGCCAGGCGGACGACCCCAAGCAGGACCACGCCGCCTCGAAGGACCCCACCAGCGCCCCGACCACGCAGGAGGACACGGAAAGCAAGTGAGCATGAGCGAGCACGAGGACATCGAACGCCAGGCGCGCGAACGCCTGGCGCAGGTCATGGAGGAACCGGCCACCGAGGCGGACATCGCCGTGGTCCAGCGACAGCTGGGACGCTACCCGCGCGGCATGGTGGCCGTCGGCGCCCGGTGCGCCTGCGGGGCGCCGCTGGCCGTGGTGACGCGCCCCATCGTGGACGGCAAGGTCCCCTTCCCGACGACCTTCTACCTGACCGGTCCCGAGGTCGTCAAGGGCGCCTCCCACCTCGAGGCGGACGGCGTGATGCGCGAGTACCAGGCGATGCTCGCCCAGGACCCCGCGCTCCAGGCCGCGTACGCACGCGCCCACGAGTCCTTCCTGGCCTTCCGCCACGCGCTGGCGGAGCGCATGGGCGACAGCGAGGAGCACATCGAGGGCACGTCCGCAGGTGGCATGCCCGTGCGCGTCAAGTGCCTGCACGCGCTGGTGGCGCACAGCCTGGTCATGGGACCGGGCGTCAACCCCATCGGCGACCTGGCGCTCGAACGCATGCGCGCCGAATTCGACCCGGCCACCTGCCGCTGCGCCGCGCCCGGCGCCGCGCCGGCCGCCACCGAGGAACAGGGGAAGTGAGACACATGGGCGCACAGGACAGCGTCACCGTCGCGGGCATCGACTGCGGCACCAATTCCATCAGGCTCAAGATCGCGCGCGTCAGCGCCGAAGGCATCGAGGACGTCGTGCCCCGGACCTTGCGCGTCGTGCGCCTGGGCGAGGGCGTGGACCGCACCCACGAGTTCGCGCGCGACGCCCTCGAGCGCACCTACGCCGCCGAACGCGAGTTCGCCGCCATCCTCAAGGACCACCAGGTGGACGCCATCCGCTTCGTGGCCACGTCCGCCACGCGCGACGCGCGCAACCGCGACGAGTTCGAGGACACCACCGAGGCCATCCTCGGCGTGCGCCCCGAGGTCATCAGCGGCACCGAGGAGGCGGACCTGAGCTTCCTGGCCGCCACCTCCATGACCCGCCGCGCGGACATGGAACCCCCGTTCATCGTCATCGACCTGGGCGGCGGCTCCACCGAGCTCGTCATCGGCGGCGACGGCGTGCGCCACCCGGCCGACCGCGTGCGCGAGGCGTACTCGATGAACATCGGCTCGGTGCGCATAACCGAACGGCACCTGAGGCACGACCCGCCCACGCAGGGCGAGATCGACGCGGCCGTCGAGGACATCGACCGGCACATCGACGAGGCCTTCCGCACCGTCCCCGCCGGCGAGACGCGCACCATCATCGGCGTCTCCGGCACCGTCACCACGATGACCGCGCTGGCCATGGGCCTCGACCACTACGACCACAGCGCCGTCGACGGCGTGCGCATGGGCTTCGACGAGGCCTTCGCCACCGACGAGCGCTTCCTGCACATGAGCCGCGAGGAACGCCGCGAGTACAAGACCATCCACCCCGGGCGCATCGACGTCGTCGGCGGCGGCGCCCTCGTGTGGAACCGCGTGCTCGAACGCATCGCCGAGGCCGCCATGGCCGCCCACGGCACGCGCATCGACTCCTACGTGGCCAGCGAGCACGGCCTGCTCGACGGCCTCGTGCTCGACCTGGGCCGGCGCCTGCTGGCCCACGGCGCTGGACGAGACTAGGGTGCCCGTGGCATAATGGCTTGCGCCCGGGGCACCGGGCGCGCGCCTCCGTGGCGAAATGGTAAACGCAGCTGGCTTAAACCCAGCCGCTTCGGCTTGCGGGTTCGAGTCCCGCCGGAGGCACCGTTCCCGTGGCCGTACACGACACCGTGATACGGCCGTAACACAACACAACATCGCGGCCATACTGTGGGCCGCATGACCGATGCAGCAACCCTGAACAGGACGTCCATGACCGACAAAGCAACCTCCGTGGCGCGCGACCGGCACACCGGCGTGCCCGTCATGCTCGCGCAGGCCATCGTGCTCGCCGCGGCGCTCGCGCTCGGCGAGCTCATCTGCTGCCCGCTGTACGTGCGCTTCGCCCCCGTCTTCTACCCGCTGTCCTGGGCGCTGGTGGCCATCCTGCTCGCCGTGGCCTTCGCCTTCGTCGTCGGCTTCGCGCTGCTGTGGTGCGCCGAGGCCTTCGCGTACCGCATGAGGCGCAAGTTCCAGCCCATCGTCTACGCCGTCACCGGAGCCGTCGGCTTCGGCGTATGGACCTGGTGGGTGGTGCTGGGCATCATGAACATGATCACCGGCCGCCTCGGCCTGGGCGTGGTGAACCCCACCAACACCGTCATGGCGACCGCGATCGGCGCGATCCTCGGCATGGCCGCCTTCTTCCTCGCCTTCACGCTGGGCGAGCGCCTGGCCAGGCACAAGGCCGCCATGGTCGCCGTGTGCGTGCTCACCGTGCTGCTCGCCATCGCCGGCGGCTTCATCCTTGCCGCCATGCTCGGCTCCCTGCCCGCCTGAGCGTCCCTCACCGCACTGTCCGTATGGTCGTTTCCCGAATGTCGATTCAGGAAGCGACCATTTTTCGCGGCTGGGATGGTCTCTTCAGGAACCGACATTCAGAAAACGACCATGCCGCCGCCGGCGCGCCGTATAATGCCGGGTATGTTCAGCGTGCTCGACCTCTTCTCCATCGGCGTGGGCCCCAGCTCCTCGCACACCGTAGGCCCCATGCTCGCCACGCGCGCCTTCGCCAAGGCCCTCGGCGAACGCGGCCTCATCGACCGCGTTGCGCGCGTCGGCGTCGTCCTGTACGGTTCGCTCGCCCTGACGGGCGTCGGCCACGGCACCGACCGCGCCGCCGTCGCCGGCCTCGAGGGCCACGACCCGCGCACCGTGGACACCGCGTACCTCGCCGACCTGCGCGCCATCTGTGAGCGGCGCCGCGCCATCGACCTCGACGGCACGCGCACCGTCGCCTTCGACTTCGCGCACGACGTGGTCATCGACTCCTGGCACCGCCTGGCCGCCCACCCCAACGGGCTGCGGTGCCTGGCGTGGGACGCGGACGACACCGTGCTGCTCGAGCAGGTGTGGTACTCCATCGGCGGCGGCTTCATCGAACCTGGGCTCGTCGACGACCCCGTCGTCTCCCTGCACGACCGCTCGCACGCGGCCGAGGCGGCCGGCGGCGAGGCGCGCGCGGACGACTACGACCCCGACGGGCAGGTCGCCGGCTGGCCGTACCCGTTCGCCACGGCCGGCCAGCTCGTCGATCAGTGCGAGCGCCACGGCCTGTCCGTCGCCGACATCGTGTGGGCCAACGAGACCGCCATCCGGCCGGCGCACGACGTCGTCGCGCACCTCGACGAGATCCGCGACGCCATGCACGCGTGCGTGCTGGCCGGCTGCACGAGCACGCAGCGCACGCTGCCCGGCGGCCTGGGGGTGCCGCGGCGCGTGCCGCGCATCTACGAGCGGCTGCGCACCGGCTCGGACGTGCTCAACACGAGCCGTCCCGGCGCCGCCGACGCCATCGCCTCCTCCGACGGCGCGTGGCTCGACCTGTTCGCCCTGGCCGTCAACGAGGAGAACGCCGCCGGCGGGCGCGTCGTGACGGCGCCCACCAACGGCTCGGCCGGCGTCATCCCCGCCGTGCTCGCCTACTACCGGCACCTGCTGCCCGGGGCGTGCGACCGCGGCACCCGCGACTTCCTGCTCACGGCCGGTGCCATCGGCTACCTCATCAAGCGCAACGCGTCGCTGTCCGGCGCCGAGGTCGGCTGCCAGGGGGAGGTGGGATCGGCGTGCTCGATGGCCGCCGCCGGCCTGTGCGCCGTGCTCGGCGGCAGCGTGCGGCAGGTGGAGAACGCCGCGGAGATCGGCATGGAGCACCAGCTGGGCCTGACCTGCGACCCCGTGGCCGGGCTCGTGCAGGTCCCGTGCATCGAACGCAACGCGGTGGCCGCCGACATGGCGGTGGCGGCCGTGCGCATGGCGCTGCTCGGCGACGGCTCGCACGTGGTCACCCTCGACCAGGTCATCGCCACGATGCGCGACACCGGCCGGGACATGATGGCCAAGTACAAGGAGACCAGCCAAGGCGGCCTCGCCCTCAACGTCGTGGAGTGCTGAACGCCGCTCCGCCGCTGGCTGTACGGGCCCGGGGCGAGGGCCGCGCTGTGCTACGCTGGTGTGCTGTTGCATACCAAGCGGTTGCATGTAGCTGCATGTATATAAAGGAGGAACCTATGGCTAACCAGATGCCCGAGGTCCAGGGAGGGTTCGGTGACCAGCCGGTCATGACGTTCCCGGAGGGTGAGGCCCCCAAGGGCCTCAAGGTCGTCGAGCTCGTGGAGGGCACCGGCCCGATGGTGCGCCGCGGCGACACGGTGACCGTCAACTACCAGGGCCAGGTGTGGGGCAAGGACGAGGCCTTCGACTCGAGCTTCGAGCGCCACCAGCCGGCCAGCTTCCGCATCGGCGTCGGCCAGGTCATCAAGGGCTGGGACCAGACCGTGCCGGGCCACAACGTCGGCTCGCGCCTGCTCGTCTCCATCCCGCCGGAGTACGGCTACGGCTCCCGCGGCGTCCCGCAGGCCGGCATCGGCGGCGACGACACGCTGGAGTTCGTCATCGACATCATCTCCACGCGCTGAGCGCGCGTGCGCAAGGAGGACCAATAGACATGGCCGAAGAGGAAAAGACCGTCCTGCTCACCCAGGATGCCTACGACAAGCTCAAGGAGGAACTCGAGCACCGCGAGGGCCCGTACCGCGAGGAGATCACCGAGCGCATCGCCGCGGCCCGCGCCGAGGGCGACCTGTCCGAGAACGGCGGCTACCAGGCCGCCCGCGAGGAGCAGGGCAAGAACGAGGGCCGCATCAACGAGCTCATCGTCAAGCTGCGCAACGCCAAGATCCTGCAGGCGCCCGAGGAGGGCACCGTGGGCAACGGTTCCCTGGTGACCGTGGACCTGGCTGGCCGACAGATGACCTACGTGCTCGGCGCGCGCGACATCGCCGTGGCCACCGACTACGACGTGATCAGCCCCGAGTCGCCGATCGGCGCCGCCATCCTGGGCGCCCACGCCGGCGACACCGTCTCCTACCACGCGCCCAACGGCCGTGAGATCTCCGTGACCATCAAGGAGGCCAAGCCGCTGCAGTGACGCGCCGCGGAGCCGATGCGGAGAAACGCGCAAGGGCCCGCTCCCCGGCAATGGGGAGCGGGCCCTTCCGCGTTCCGGTGGGCGCCTCAGCGCATGGCGACGATCACCAGGTAGATGGCGACCATGTGGCACGCGTAGCCGGCGATGGTGCCCAGGTGGAAGATCTCGTGGAAGCCGAACACGCGCGGCCACGGGTCCGGCCTGCGCAGCGCGTACACGATGGCGCCGGCGATGTAGCAGGCGCCGCCCGCCAGCAGCAGCCACACCACGGCCGGTCCGGCGACGGGGGATTGCCAGAACAGGCCCATGAAGCCCACGCCGGAGACGCCGAAGACGATGTAGGTGGCCACGTAGAGCCAGCGCGGCGCGTTGATCCACACCACGTGGATGACGAGCGCCACCAGCGTGCAGCTCCACATGCCGATGATGATGACCCGGCGCCAGAACCCGTCGAGCGCGAAGGCGACGGGCGTGTAGGTGCCGGCGATGAGCAGGAAGATGTTCATGTGGTCGATGCGCCGCAGCACGTCCGTGACGCGCGGCGACCAGTCGCCCAGGTGGTAGGCGGCGGAGTTGCCGAACAATACCAGCGAGGCCGTCATGAACACCGCGCACGCCCACTTGAGGCCCGTGCCGGGCGCCAGGCAGATGAGCACGATGCCGGCCGCCAGCGCCAGGGGAGCGGCGGCGGCGTGCAGCCAGCCGCGCATGAGCGGCTTGGGCCGTCCGTGCACGTCCAGGCGCACCTTGCGCGCGGTCTGGGCGGGGACGGTGCCCTCGAGCCGGGCCGCCTTCGCCTCGGCCTTGGCGATGGTGCGCCTGGCCTTCTTGTCCGCCTTGGCGGTGGCGCGCGCCGCCTTCTCGTCGCCCTTCGCGCGGATCGTGGCCGCCTTGGCCACGGCCTTGGCCCGCGTGGTGGGCGCCTTGGCCTCGAGGGCCTCGCGGCGCGCCCTGGCGATCGCCTCGCGCTTCTCCTCCATGCTCGCCGACGGCGCGGTATGCGCACGTGCCGTGCGCGCCGGTGCGACCGACGCCTGGACTTCTGCCTCCATGCTCGCTCCTGTCACTCATGCCTTTGGTTACGGTGTCGTAGGCTACGATAACGTAATTTGCTGACATGGTTTCGCTATCGGTCATACTATGATGAGGCGCATGGCAGATTTCACACAGATACTGGCCACGCGTCCGGATTTCGACGACGCCGACCGCGAATGGCTCCACCATCTCGTCGCCGACTGGCAGGTGATCGCGGACCTGAGCTTCGCGGACCTGCTGCTCGTCCTCCAGCGCGGCGACGGCACCTTCGTGGTCGCCGAGCAGTGCCGCCCCTCGACGGTGATGAGCCTGCGGGCCGAGGACGTGCTGGGCACCGTGATCGACGACCCGGTGCAGGTGGGGGAGATGGAGGAGGCGCTCAAGTCCGACGGTGTCTACCGTTCGGCGACGCTGCGCGACGTGGACGGCGCCACCGTGTGCGACGTGTACGCCCCGATCCGCCACAACGGCAAGACCCTGGGCCTGGTGGTGCGCGAGACGAACCTGGCCACCCGCGAGTCCAACGGCCGCTACGAGTCCGAGAGCATCAACGCCGGCAAGCAGCTGTTCACCATGATCCCGCGCGGTCAGTTCCCCTACCATGACGCCGTCATGAACCAGCGGCACAACGCCCGCGTCTCCGACGGCTTCATCATCCTGTCCGTGGACGGGGACGTGCGCTATGCCTCGCCCAACGGCATCAGCTGCTTCAGGCGCCTGGGCATG
>JAXJQE010000075.1:0-8062 GCA_036311305.1 Bifidobacterium sp. | reverse complement strand
CCACTGGGGCCCAGTCGACGGCAGGCCGCCTTACCCGGGCTTGGCGGTGGCCTGCGTGGTGGAGCTGGGGCTCGGGGTGGGGGAGGACTCCTGGGTGCTCGTCTCGGAGCCCTGCCGCTGTTCGTTCTGCTTGAGCACCTCCTCGACCTGCTGGCGCTGCCCCTCGGTCAGCTTGGGCTGCTGCGTCTCGGCGGCGGAGCTCTCCTGGGGGGAACCGGAGGAGGCCTTCGCGTCGGACTGCTTGCCGGCGGCCTGCTCGAGGCGCGAGGTCAGCTCGCGGGCGACGGCGGCGTTGGTGCGCACGTCACGGCCCAGCTGCGGCAGCATCAGCGTGTCCTGCGATTCGAGCGACTCGAGGCTGGCCTGCGCCTCCTTGGCCTGCGCGGCCAGCTTGGAGGCGTCCGCGTCCTTGGACGCGGCCTGCCTGATCAGGGAGGACAGCGTCTGGGACGCCTCGTTGTAGCGGTGGCCGGCGGCCAGGTTCCAGCCGGCCCAGCCGCCCACGGCGAGCAGGCACACGGCCAGGACGGCCAGCGCGATGCGCACGCCCAGGGGTGCGCGGGCCTTACGGGTGGTGGTGCGCGTCATTTGACCAGCCTCCTTGAGGTGGCGAACCAGGCGCCGCACTCCCACGCGAGCAGCGCGACGAGGATGATGTCCAGCGGCCAGGTGACCGGCGAGACGCGGGTGTGCTCCTTGACGGTCTGCGTCTGGCGCCACTTCCTCGACTCGCCCTCGATGGCCTCGTCCACGGCGGTCTTGCCGGACGTGGTCAGCATGTAGGAGCCGCCGAGCTCGTCGGCCAGCGACTTGATCTGGCCGGCGTCCATGATGGACACGCCCGGGTGGCCCGTCGACGGGTCGGTGACGTAGGTGCCGTCGGCCTGCGGGATCTTGCCGCCTGCCTCGGAGCCCACGCCGATGACGCAGGAGTCCTTGAGGTAGCGGCGCAATGCGGAGAAGCTGCGGCGCGTCTTCGGCGTGGTCTGCTCGCCGTCGGTGATCAGGTAGAGCACGATGTTGTCGTCCGGGTGGGCGTCATGCACCTGCTCGAGGGTGCGCAGCAGCGCGTCGAGCGCGGTGTCCAGCGAAGAGCCCGCGGAGGCGCTCGCCGGCTCGGGTTCCAGCGCGTCCCCCCAGTTGTCGATGGCCTGGGCGTCCGGCGTCAGCGGCACGTCGAGCGTGCCCTGGGCGCCGAAGCTGACGGCCGCGAAGCTCGAGTTGGCGTACGCCTTGGTGATGTCCGCGATGGCGTCGCGCGCGGCATCGATGCGGCTGATGCCCTCCTGCTCGCCGTAGCGGGCGTCCTTGACGCCCATCGAGCCGGTCACGTCCGTGGCGATGACCACGTCGGTGGCGTTCACGGCGCGCGACGTCGTGCTGGTGGCGATCGCGGGCGTCAGGGCCATGACGGCCACGACCACGCAGATGGCCACGCGGCGCACGCACATGCCCAGCGTCTCGTCGGTCACGCCGCGGCGGCGCGCGTGCAGCACGATGGTGGCGACCGCGGCGGCCGCCATCGCCACGCAGATGACGATGGTGACGGGCCAGCCCAGCGAGGGGGCGAAAGTGAATCCGTTCATCAGCGTACCCTCCATGCGCAGGCCAGCCACGCCAGCGCGAGCACGGCGATGGCCAGCGTGAACCAGCCGGGGGCGTCCGTGTAGGACGCGCGGTCATGCTGCTCGGTCTCGTGGGCGCGGCGCTCGTCGATGGAACGCACCAGCTCCTGCACGGACTGGCCGTTCGATTGCGTCAGGAAGATGCCACCGTGCTCCTCGATCAGGCTCTTCATCTGCGTGGTCGCCTCGTCGCCCTCGCTCTGCGTGGGCCCCGAGTACAGGCCGTCGACGGTGATGCCCGCCTGGCTGGTGAGCTTGAGCGCCTCCGCCAGCGTGTACGTGGGCTTGCCGGAGACGACGTTGTCGGTCGCCAGCACGATCGAGGCGTCACGGTCGGCGTCCTTGGCGGACTTGGCGTACGTGAAGCCGGGCAGCATGGCGGCGCAGCTGACCAGGCCGTCGCCGATCAGGCTCGTCTGGTTCTTGCGGTTCTGCGTGCCGGCCAGCCAGTCGGAGACCTCCTGGTACTGCTTGTCGCTCATCTTGTCGATGTTGTCCTGCGACTGCACGCCGCCGAGCAGCTCGTCTGCGTGCTTGAGCTGGCTCGCCACCAGGTCGTAGTCGTCGGTCAGCGGGAACACGGTGCGCGACGTGGAGTTGAAGATGCTCAGGCCGATGCGCTCACCCTTGAAATGCTGCACGAGCTCCTGGTAGGTCTCGATGACCTGCCGGTCGTAGGGCAGCGTCGAGCCGGACACGTCCAGGCACAGCACGATGTCGCGTGTCGCGCTGCGCTCGTCGTCCGAGGAGACCTCGGAGGGGCGCATCATGAGCGTGGCGGCCACCAGCGAGGCGGCGACCAGGCACACGGCGGCCACGCGCGAGAACGCGCGCCACGTGCGCATCAGCGCCGAGGCGGTCTCGCCCTTCAGCGCCTCGTCCAGGTCGTACACGGTGGCCTGCCGCTCGCCGCGGTGGGCGCGCCGGCCCAGCCAGTACGCCAGCAGCGCCACGAGCGCCCCGGCGACGAGCGCGATGGGCAGCGCCCAGGGCCATTGCCAATGCAGCATCAGCGCCACCTTTCCACGAAGTCGGCGACCCAGCCGGCCGCGGTGGCCACGTCGGCGCTGTGCGTGCCGGTGGCGGCGAACTCGAGCGGGTACAGCGCGCCGATGGTCAGGCGCAGCGCGTCCCAGTTCCTGGCGTTGCCGGTGCGCGGCTCACGCTCGAGGTCCGAGAGGGTGCGCGTGTCCAGGCACCGCCCGGACTGCGCGGAGGCGAAGGAGCGGGTCAGCGCGGCCAGCTCGGCGTACGCCTCGTCCTCGTCGATCTGTCCGGCGTCGTAGCGGCGCACCACGTCGTTGACGCGCTTGAGCCACGCCTGGCGCGACCCCTGCTCGACATGGTGGCCGGCCGGCTTGCGGCGCGCCTTGCGGGCGCGCGAGAGCCACACGGCGAGCACGACGCAGGCGAGGGCGCCCACGCAGGCGAGCGCGATCGCCGTCCACAGCGTGCCGTCGAGCGAGATCGTGCCCGCGGGGTTGAGTCCGTTGGTGTCGATGGCGAGGAGGATTCCGTGCATGCTCATGCGCGACCTCCCGCCCGGCCGAGGGAGCCCGCGGGCGCGGCGAAGCCGCTGCCCGAGCGGCTCGCGGACAGCAGCCGCACGAAGGAGTGGAACGCGGCCTGGCTGCCGTCGGCGTGCACGAGCCGCGCGCCGCAGCGCGCCAGCTCGCGCTTGAGCGCGGCGGTGACGAAGGCGCGGTGCGTCTCGACCTCCTTGGCGGCCTTGTGGTTGACCAGGAAGGCGGGCAGGCGACGGCCGGTGCCGCCGTCGACGACCGGCACGCGGCCCAGGCCCTCGATGGGGTCGGCCGCGAACGGGTTGACGGACTGCACGTCGATGAGCACGAAGGGATGCGTGCGCGCGATGCGGCGCACCGCGGGCACGCGGTCCTGGGTGAGCGTCTGCTCGCAGGTGGCGAGCACGACGAGCGCGTCGCGGTCACGGATGCGCTGCGCGTAGTCGAGCAGCGCGCCGAGGTTGCCGCGGCGCGACCAGTCGCGGTCGAGCGCGCCGTCGAGCGTACGCTCGAACTGCGCGAACGCGCCGTGGAAGGGCACGCGGGTGATGCGCGTCGCGTCGCCGATGACCAGCGACACGTCGTCGCTGCGGCGCAGGCTCAGCGCGGCGAACATGCACAGCGCGTTGGCCGCGACCTGCACGGCCGGCTCGCCCGAGCGGCACGTCGACAGCATGCGCTCGCCGCCGTCGAGCAGCAGGTACACGCGGCTCGACGACTGGCGTTCGCGCTGCACGACCATCGGGCGTCCTGTGCGGGCGCTGATCTTCCAGTCGATGTGGCGCGCCTCGTCGCCGGTGTCGTAGGCGCGGATGTCCACGAGGTCGTCCGTGCCACCGCGGTGGGCGGAGCGGTGCTCGCCCTCCACCACGCCGAGCGCGCGGCGCACCGTGGGCAGGGACAGGGACGTGCCGAGGGATTCGATCTTGCGCCGCACCGGATCGTCGCCTTGCACGGGGGCGATCATGGAACGGGGACCGCCTTGACGATGGAGTCGACGACCTGGTCGGCGCTCACGCCGTCCGCCAGGGCCTCGAAGGTCAGCAGGATGCGGTGGCGGAACACCTCGGGCGCGAAGCGCTTGATGTCCTCGGGGATCACGTAGTCGCGGCCGGCGATCAGCGCGTTGGCCTGGCCGATGCGCACCAGCGCGATCGAGGCACGCGGGGAGGCGCCCAGGCGCACGAGCTGCGAGAGGTTGGCGACGGGCTTGGGACCGCCGCCGCGCGAGGTCTCGGACAGGTCGACGGCGTACTTCATGATCGCGTCGGACACGTGCACGCGGCGGGCCGCCGAGCGCAGGAAGTCCACGTCCTGCAGGGAGATGACGTCGTCGGTCATGGCGGTCGGGTCGAGCGTGTCCGAGCCGCGGCGGGTGAGCATGGCGAGCATCGCCTGCTCCTGCTCGGCGGTCGGGTAGGTCATGACGGCCTTCATCATGAAACGGTCCATCTGGGCCTC
This sequence comes from Bifidobacterium sp., assembly GCA_036311305.1. Classification (GTDB taxonomy): domain Bacteria; phylum Actinomycetota; class Actinomycetes; order Actinomycetales; family Bifidobacteriaceae; genus Bifidobacterium. The sequence goes on along the minus strand of JAXJQE010000075.1, from coordinate 3,453 downwards.
GGGCAGGTTGAACGTGCCCTCCTCCTCGATGGGGTTCTGCGTGGCGATCACCATGAACGGCTTGGGCAGCGCGATGCGCTGGCCGCCGATGGTGGTGGCGCCCTCCGCCATGGCCTCGAGCATGGCGGACTGGGTCTTCGCGTTGGAACGGTTGATCTCGTCCAGCAGCACGAAGTTGGCGTGGATGGGGCCGATCTGCGTGGTGAAGCGCTGGGTGGAGAAGTCGAACACCTGGGTGCCCACCAGGTCGGAGGGCATGAGGTCCGGCGTGCACTGCACGCGCTTGAAGGAGCCGGACACCGAGGTGGCGAGGGTCTGGGCGGCCGTGGTCTTGGCCAGGCCGGGCACGGACTCGATGAGGATGTGGCCGCCGGCCACCATCGTGGTGATGAGCGACTCGCGCAGGTTGTCCTGGCCCACGAGCGTCTGCGCGAATCGGTTGCGCACACGCTGGGTGAGCTGCCGGGCGAGCGCCGTGTCCTCGGCGCTGAGGGCCGCCGGCTGCGACGAGGGCGCCGGTGCGGCCGGCACCGGCTGGGCGGGAGCGGCAGGGGGCGGGAACACGGGCGCAGACGGGGTGGTTTGCTTGGAGAACAAGGCCATGTCGTGCATTCTTCCGGTCGTTGGGATGGTTCGTCAGCACATTCTAGTGGCACCGCATGGGTGTTCGCCTAGAGTGACGGGACGCGCACGCCCTCACAGGCTCCAGTCCACCGGCCTGGCGCCCATGCGCTCGAGCGCCTCGTTGGCGCGCGAGAAGGGCTTTGAACCGAAGAAGCCGCGCGAGGCGGACAGGGGACTGGGATGGGGGGAGGCGATGATGGCGGCGTGCGGCAGCAGCCGGGCGAGCTGCTGCGCCTTGCGGCCCCACAGGATCGCCACGAGTGGCACGGGACGGCCCTGGATGTCGGTGCGCTCGTCCAGTGCGTGGATCGCCTGGTCGGTGACGGCCTCCCAGCCGCGGTTCTCGTGGCTGCCGGGCTGGCCGGCGCGCACGGTCAGGCACCTGTTGAGCAGCATGACGCCCTGGCGCGTCCACGGCGTCAGGTCGCCGGTGCGCGGCGGCGGCACGTGCAGGTCGTCCTGCAGTTCGCGGTAGATGTTCACCAGGCTCTTGGGCAGCGGCGTGACGCCGGGGGCCACGGAGAAGCTCAGGCCGACGGGGTTGCCGGGCGTGGGGTAGGGGTCCTGGCCCATGATGAGCACGTGGATGGAGTCGAAGGGGATGGTGAAGGCCCTCAGGATGCGATCGTAGGAGGGCAGCACGGTGATGCCGCGCGCCTGCTCGTCGCGCACCTGCGCCATCAGGCGCTCGACCTGGCCGGCCACGGGCTCCAGCGCCCGGGCCCAGCCGGGGTCGATGCCGGCGCGGAAATCGTCATTCGGCGTGGATTCGTTCATATACGCCAGTATGGTTCGCGGCAGGAACAAGGAGGATGCCGCGCCGCCTTGGTATAGTGGTGAGCCATCATGCGCCCGTGACCGCGTGCGCGGGGAAGCGAGAGCGAGAGAAGGAAGGAAGCCGAGCCATGGCCCAGAAAGACGGCGGCAGCTACGAGTCGTACCGCAAGGATGCGTTCGACAATCCTCCCGAGGGGCCCGTCGGCGTGCACCGCGGCCAGCGTTCCTTCTGGGTGCGCGCCACCCCGTTCGTGATCGTGCTCGTGGCGGCCGTGGCCGCGGGCGTGCTGTTCTGGAGCATCTTCTCCGGCCAGGCCGCCAACCTGTTCCGTTCGCCGCGCGCCAGCGTGACCGCCTCGTCCACGCAGGTGACCACGTCGTCGACCTCGTCGACGTCGGACGGGTCCTCCGCCGCGGGGTCGTCGTCGGCCACCGCCTCGGACACGGCCTCCGCGTCGTCCGCCACCGAGAGCGCCTCCGGGAGCGCGTCGCCCAGCGAGTCGGCGTCGGCCTCCGAGTCGAGCACCCCCGAGGAGTCGCAGCAGGTCAACCTGGGCGCCAACATCAGCGTGGTCAACGGCACCGCGCGCCAGGGCTATGCCAGCGAGGAGGCCTCGCGCCTGACGAGCGCCGGCTTCGAGCACGTCACCCCCATGAACCCGGTGGACATGTCGCTGCCGGAGCAGACCGTCGTGTGGTACCAGGACGACGCCGACCTGGCGACCGCCCAGCAGGTGGCCAACACGCTGGGCATCTCCGCGGTCGAGCAGTCCTCGTCCATCGGCGAGCCGGTCGTCGTCGTGCTCATGCAGTAGCGGCCCGTCCGATTCCCTTCACGCGCGGTGACGCCGCGGGGCGTGTCCCGGTCCTTCCGGGGCCGTCCCCGCGGCGCCACCGCGCTTCGCGTGCGCGTCTCACAATGTGCCCGCGCCATGCGAAGGGTCGGGCGGGTGACTACACTCCTCAAGTTGGTCGCACCCTCGGCTTTCCGTGATTGGGGAAGTGTTGGATCAGGAGTGCCCGTGGCTCGGCCGGTTGGTTCGCTCGATTCAGAAGGAACGGCACGATATGGCACAGGGAACCGTGAAGTTTTTCAGCGCTGGCAGGGGATACGGCTTTATCACTCCGGACGGGGGCGGGGATGGCGTCTTCGTCCATTACACGGCGATTCAGTGCGAGGGCTTCAAGTCGCTGCGCGAGGGCGAGCGCGTGGAATTCAGCGTTGAGCAAACGCCCAAGGGACCCTTGGCCAAGGATGTCACGGTGGTGAAGTGACCGGCGTGTCCCGAGGGGAACGCCCCCGGCGCGCGGCCCGCGGCGCCTTGCGGCGCGCGGCTGGCGGCATGGCGGGGCGCACCGCCGTGGACGCGGGCGCGACATGGCAGGTTGGCACTCGACCATCGAGAGTGCTACTCTCCCAAGTAGCACTCGGCGCATGGGAGTGATACCCGAAGGCTGACGGTCGGACGTCGCTCGCGCGTGCAACGGGTGGCGAATAATCGAATATCCCGTTTGTGGAGGATTTTTCATGGCAAAAATCATTGAATACGATGAGGAAGCACGCCAGGGCATGCTGGCCGGCCTGGACAAGCTGGCCGACACCGTCAAGGTGACGCTGGGCCCGAAGGGCCGCAACGTCGTGCTGGACAAGACGTACGGCGCGCCGACCATCACCAACGACGGCGTCTCCATCGCCAAGGAGATCGACCTCGAGGACCCGTTCGAGCGCATCGGCGCCGAGCTCGTCAAGGAAGTGGCCAAGAAGACCGACGACGTCGCCGGTGACGGCACCACCACCGCCACGGTCCTCGCCCAGTCCCTCGTGCATGAGGGCCTGAAGAACGTGGTCGCCGGCTCCAACCCGATCGCGCTGCGCCGCGGCATCGAGAAGGCCTCGGACGCCATCGTCAAGGAACTGGTCGCCTCCGCCAAGCCGGTCGAGACCAAGGAGCAGATCGCCGCTACCGCGACCATCTCCGCCGCCGACCCGGAAGTCGGCCAGAAGATCGCCGAGGCGCTCGACAAGGTCGGCCAGGACGGCGTCGTGACCGT
>JAXJQE010000074.1:0-2431 GCA_036311305.1 Bifidobacterium sp. | reverse complement strand
GGCCGACGGGACCGGAACGGTCACGATCGACTCGAACCGCTACCTCGCGGGCCCGAAATGGCATTCCATGCGTCTCATGGCCGGCGTGCGGGCCCTGCGGGTCGAGCTGCGTTCCATGGACGGCGAGCCGATCGTCACGTTGGAGCGCAGGTGGGGGGCGGCCCCGATACGGCGATGGACCCGCTGTCGCTGCTCGCCATCATCGCATGCAAGCCGCGTTCGTGGGGCGAGAGCCCGATACGCTCCGAGTTCCCGGAGGAGACGCGCGCGCTGCTTGACCGGATGGAGCCGCGCGAACGCGGCCTGCTGGTCGACGACATCCGCCACGCGGCCGTGGCGAGCGGCTTCCGTGCGGCCGCCATGGCCGTCGTCGAGATCGTCGCCGCGGGCAGAAGGCCCGACAGGGCCGCGATCGACCAGACCGCCAGACGGATCGCGCAGGGCGACGGTCCCGAATCGAGGGCCAGGCTCGACGCATACAGCAGGTTCATGAGGGAGGACCGTGATGAGTGAGACGACGGACGCCGCGGCAGGCGGGCGCAGGGGCGGGCGGACCGTGAGCAAATCCACCCCGGACGAGGTCATGGAGCTCGCATGCGGGCTGCCGTTGACCAGGAGCGTGCTGCGTTCCGTGGTCGCGGACGCCACACCCGGCCAGCTCGGCGTGCTGGCCGACCTGTTCAGGGCCGAGAACGCCAGCCGGACGGAATCCAGACGCGCCAGACTGATCAGGAGCGCGGGGTTCCCGTGCGTCAAGGGCTTCGACGGATACGACTGGGGCATGGCGTCGTTCCCCGCCGACTGGGGGCGCGAGCAGCTCATGGACCTCGGCTTCGTGGACCGGGCCGAGGACCTCGTGCTCTACGGCGATGTTGGATGCGGCAAGACGCACATGGCGATCGCCACGGGCATGCTGGCGTGCGAGAGGGGCATGCCGGTGGGGTTCTTCACCGCGTCGTCGCTGGTGATGCGTTTGCGGCGCGCGAGGGACGAGAACCGGCTCGACGCGGAACTGCGCGCGATAGGGCGCGCCAGGCTGCTGGTCGTCGACGAGCTGGGCTATCTGCCCATCGACATCGACGGGGCCAGGCTCCTGTTCCAGGTCATCGCGGATTCCTACGAGAAGCGGAGCGTGGTGTTCACCACGAACCTGGAGTTCGGACGGTGGGGCGAGGTGTTCGGAGACGGCGACATGGCCGCCGCGGTCATCGACCGCATCGTGCATCACGGAAGGATCGTCAGGTTCCGTGGCGAGTCGTACCGCAACAGCCACTCCCTGATGAGATAAACGAAAAGAGCGGAACCAACCCGGCCGCCGGTGACGGTGTCCATTTTGAACGCCGATGGTGTTCAGATTGACTGGTGACGACACACAGATTTATTTGACGAAAGACATCAACGCCATGAAACGTCCCGACAAGGACTCCGGTCTACTGGAGCTCGTGCGAGAGGCGTTCGAGAACAGCAAGCGCGGGTACGGGTACAAGCGGGTCCACCTGGAGCTGAAGGGCATGGGCGTCAGGGTATCGGCGAAACGGGTCATGCGGCTGACGGCCAGGCATGGCCTGGCGCCCCTGTTCAAGAGCGCGAAGCGGTACAGCTCGTACAAGGGCGAGCCGGCCAAGGCGCCGAAGAACCTGGTGAACCGCGACTTCCACGCCGAGCGTCCGAACATGCTGTGGGTCACGGACCTCACGGAATTCTCGATCCCCGCGGGCAAGGCCTATCTGTCGCCCGTGATCGACTGCTACGACGGGCTTCCGGTCGCGTGGACGATCGGCACCAGCCCGAACGCGGCATTGGCCAACGGCATGCTCGCCGACGCGTGCTCCACGCTCGGGGACGGGGAGAAGCCGATCATCCATTCCGACCGCGGCTGCCACTACCGGTGGCCCGAGTGGATCCGCATCTGCAAGGAGCATGGTCTGACGCGTTCGATGAGCGCGAAAGGCTGTTCTCCGGACAACGCGGCCGCGGAGGGGTTCTTCGGCCGTCTCAAGCAGGAGTTCTTCCATAAGCGGAGCTTCGCGGGCGTCTCGATGGACGGGTTCATAAACATGCTGGACGGCTACATGGTCTGGTATCGGGACAAGAGGATCAAGACGGAGTTCGGACACGGGCATCATGGATCGTCGACGCGGGCTCGGTCTTGTGGCATGATCGGTGGTGATGGAATCAATGACGAGTCCAACAAAATGTCACCAGCCCCAATTGTTTAAGAAAAATTGAAGCAAAACACTTTTCGGATAGCCGAGCGCGCGCATGGTGCGTTTCAGACGCCTGCCGTGTCCGAGGTAGTGGTCCACGGCGGCCTGTTTCTGCTCGTCCGTGTACCGCCGGTACCGTTTCCCGCGAGTGGACCGTCTTCCGGTGCGTTCCTCCTCTGTGTTTTAGCAATTTGCGTTCCGCATTGTGAGCAGTGTTTTTCAGC
>JAXJQE010000073.1:0-5998 GCA_036311305.1 Bifidobacterium sp. | reverse complement strand
TCCCATCAAGCGCGACACATTCGTCACGGCAAAGGAACCTTTGCATCGCGGAACGGGCGCCAACGGCCTTCCGGCGATCGATCCCCGCCTTGAACGCGATGCATGTGTCACGGCAAAGGCGCCTATGCGTCACGAAAGAAGCGCCAACGGCTTTCCGACGATCCATCCCTCCCTTAAGCGCGGCACATTCGTCACGGCAAGGAACCCTTTGCGTCACGAATCCGCCGGCAACGGACTTGATGCGATCGATCCGCCTCCTGGACGCGACACATGTGTCACGGCAAAGGATCCTTTGTGTCGCGGAACGGCGCCCCCGGACCCTTGAGTGATCGATCTCCCTATTAACTGCGACGCATGTGTCACGGTCAAGCCCCTTTTGCACCACGCGACAACCATCATCGGTCTTCCGGCGATCAGCACCTTCCCTAGGCGTGACACATTTGTCACGGCAAAGGGGGCCTTGCATCACGGAATGCAGCCCAACCGCCTTCCGGTGACACATACATCCGTTATGGCTGCCACATGCATCGCTCCTAAGGTGCCCATACATCGCCCCAACCTCCCGCATCGCCCATAGCCCATACCTGCACCGCCCTCATACCTGCACCGCCCTCATACCTGCACCGCCGCAGCCGCAATCGCCATCCAACCCGTCCAACCTACGCGCGCCACCCGCCCACGCCGCGCCACGCTAAAACCTTTTAGCCGCCAAAACCGTACTATACTGAAGGCGTCGATAAGGGGCGGCACCCAAAGCACGAGCGCCACCCGCACAGCGCGGCCGGTACCGAACAACCAAGGGCAGCACGGACCGGGCCGCCACCAGCGGAGGAGGGCCATCATGGCGCGCAGGATCACCCTCAAGGACGTCGCCAAACAGGCGGGCGTCTCCGTCACCACGGCCTCCCTCGTGCTCAACGACCGCGCCTCGCGCCTCTCGGACGAGACCCGCAAGCTCGTCCTCAAGGCCGCGCACGACCTCAAGTACGTGCCCAACCAGAACGCACGCAGCCTGATCACCAAGAGCACGAAGCTCATCACGCTCATCGTGCCGGACATCGAGAACCTCTTCTTCGCCTCCCTCGCCCGCTGCCTGGAGCAGGAGTGCCAGCGGCAGGGCTACTCGCTCATCATCGCCAACTCGGATGATTCACGTGAAACAGAGCACCGGCTCATCGACCAGATCGTCTCCCGCGGCGTCGACGGCGTCTTCCTCATCCCCGCGCGCGAATCGGCCTCGCACATGCGCGAGCTCAAGGCGGACATCGCGCGCATCGTCTGCCCCGTCGTGCTCCTCGACCGCATGGTGACCGCCGGCTGGTGCGACGGCGTCGGCTTCGACAACGTGCACGGCGGCATGCTCGCCGCCCGCTGCCTGCTCGACGCCGGCCACACGCGCATCGCCTGCATCGCCGGCGACGGCAACGCGAACCGTCGCCGCCGCGGCTTCGTCGACACGCTCGCCGACGCCGGCGTCACCGTGCCGCCCGAGCTGGACATCACCGGCGACTACCGATACGCCAGCGGCTACGCCGCGGCGTACGGCCTCGTGCGCAACGGCGCGGACGCGGTGTTCTGCTGCAACGACCTCATGGCCGCCGGCGTGCTGCGCCGCTTGGCGGAGATGGGGCTGCGCGTGCCGAAGGACATGTCCGTCATCGGCTACGACAACGTGCTGGCGCGCTTCGGCATGCCGGTGGAGGTGACGACGGTCGAGCAGCACGTCGAGCTGCTCGCCCAGGAGAGCTGGCGCATGCTGTACGCGCGCATCCAGGAGCTCGACCGCAGCGACGAGGGGCGCCCGTGGCTGGCGTCGCCGCGCGCCGTGCTGCTCGAGCCGACGCTCGTCAACCGTGGCACCGTGCGCATCATGAATACGGAGCGCCCCGACGATGCCGTCGCCGACGACGGGTTCGGGCGCCACGACGGCGGCTGCTTCCGCGCGGTGGACGATGGCGACGGCGCCGTCGCACTGGCCAGCGAGGCCGACGCTAACGCCGTGGGTGGCGGGATCGATGACGACACGCCCGAAGATTACTGTTAGCTGACAGAATTGACTTCTCGGATAAACCGTTTTACCATAGTACGCGTTGATGATAAAACGTTTTAACAACGATTATCATCGGTCGCGTGACGCAGCAGTCGGCGCGACGGGAACAAGACCCCTCAACGAAGAAGGTAGAGACATGACGAAGAAGCTGATCCTGGACCTCGACACCGGTGTGGACGACACCCTGGCCATCGCGTACGCGCTGGGCAGCCCGGAGGTCGAGCTCGTGGGCATCACCGGCACCTACGGCAACGTCCTCATGGAGCAGGGCGTGCGCAACGCCCTGGCCATCACCGATATCCTCGGCCACCCCGAGGTCCCGGTCTACAAGGGCCTGCCGCACGCGAGCACGAAGGACGGCTTCGAGGTGCTCCCCATCTCCGCCTTCATCCACGGCGAGAACGGCATCGGCGACGTTGAGATCCCGGACTCCCCGCGCGAGGCGCAGAAAGGCGCCGTCGACTTCATGATCGACGCCGTCAAGACCTATGGCAAGGACCTCATCATCGTCCCCACCGGCCCGCAGACGAACTGCGCGGCGGCCATCAAGAAGGCCCCGGAGATCGTCGACGAGGTCGGCCGCATCGTCCTCATGGGCGGCGCGCTGACCGTCCCGGGCAACGTGAACGCCTGGGAGGAGGCCAACATCTCGCAGGACCCGGACGCCGCGAACTTCGTGTTCCGCTCCGGCGTGCCGGCGACCATGGTCGGCCTGGACGTGACGCTGCAGACGCTCCTGACCTACAAGGAGACCCAGAAGTGGCGCGACCTCGGCACCACCGCCGGCAAGGCGCTCGCCGACATCACCGACTTCTACATCAAGGCCTACGAGACCACCGCCCCGCACCTGGGCGGCTGCGGCCTGCACGACCCGCTCGCCGTGGGCGTGGCCGTCGACCCGACGCTGGTCACCTGCCTGCCGATCAACATGAAGGTGGACGTCGAGGGCCCGACCCGCGGCCGCACCATCGGCGACGAGACCCGTCTGAACGACCCCGTCAAGACCATGGACGTGGCCGTCCAGGTGGACGTGCCCCGCTTCCTCAACGAGTTCATGACCCGCATCACGAACCTGGCGGCCAAGGCCGAGTAAGGAACCGGACAATCCAGCCAAATCCGACGCATTGGTTTGCGCCCTTCGCGGTCCGCGCGACAATGGGGCCGCGCGGACCGTATGCTCGGTAACTGCAGAGCAAAGTAAAACGTTGTACCCCAGGGGCGTCCGTGCGCGGGCGCCCCTAGGGGGCGGCGTAGAGAAGGAAGGAAAGGAACTGCAATGAGTGCAGTGACCACCAAGGCGTCGGGCGATCCGTACGCCAATCCCGAGACCAGCAACAAGGCCGCCATCCGCGCGCTGATCCTGCTGCTGATCACGTTCATCCTGGGCACCCTGTGCGTCCAGGGCTTCAACCTCGTCTTCAACGACATCGGCAAGCAGCTCGGCGCGCCCGACCAGGCCTCGCTGATCACGGCCATCCCGGGCATCGTCCTGGGCATCGTGGCCTTCATCTACGGCTCCATCTCCGACTTCATGTCGGTCAAGAAGCTGACCATGTTCGGCCTGATCTGCCTGTTCGTCGGTTCGGCGTACGGCTTCATCGCGAACTTCTTCTTCGAGCCCAACCTGTGGAACGTCATCATCGGCCGTATGATCCAGACCGCCGGCGCCCAGGTGGCCGGCTCCGTGTTCCTCGTCGTCGCCACGAAGTACCTCAAGGACAGCCTCAAGGTCGTCTTCTTCGGCCTGTTCACCGCCGGCTACCAGTTCTCCGCCGCCATCGGCGTCTTCGCCGCCGGCCTGCTGAGCTCCATCGCCTGGCAGTGGCTGTTCCTCATCCCGGCCGTGACCATCGTGTTCCTGCCGTTCCTCATGAAGTCGCTGCCCGACGCGCACTCCGCGGGCTCCAAGATCGACTGGGTCGGCTTCATCATCTTCGGCCTGGCCGTCGCCTTCCTGACGATCTTCTTCAGCTACATCAACCAGTGGTGGCTGCTCATCGTCGCCATCGTGCTGTTCATCTGCTTCGGCGTGTACATCAACAAGGCGAATGATCCGTTCATCACCCCGGCGTTCTTCAAGAACAAGCGCTGGCTCATGGCCATCAGCCTCATCCTGGTGTTCTACTTCGTCAACTACTGCATCTCCCCGATCTACAACGCCATCGGTGGCGCCGTCTACAACATGACCACCGCCCAGGTCTCCGCGTACCTCGTGTGGGCCTTCGTCGTGGCCACCATCGTCGGCACCTCCTCCGGCGCGATCGTCGGCAAGATCGGCCAGACCCCGGCCATCATCACCGCGGGCTGCCTCATGGCCGCCGGCTTCATCGGCGCCGCGTGCTGCGTGAGCACCAACTTCCTGGTCCTCACCCTGTGGGCCTGCGTGTTCTACGCCGGCTGCGGCCTGCTGTACTCCCCGGTCGTCGCGACCGTGCTGGGCACCCTGCCGGTCGAGCAGTCCGGCCGTGGCATCGGCATGAACGACCTGGTCATGAACGTCACCGCCTCCATCGGTATCGCCATTTTCGGCACGCTCATGGGCAACGGCGCGCTCAACGGCTCCAGCTTCGTCGGCACCACCGGCGTCGCCGCGGGCTACTCGAACCTGCTGCTCATCGGCGGCGCGGTCCTCCTGCTCGGCGTGATCATCTTCCTGTGCATCCGCAAGACGGTGTACAAGGGCGAGACCAAGGCCGAGGAGCACGAGGTCGACGCCCCGTCCGACGGCGCGGCCCTGCAGTAAGCAACCCATCCACCAATGACCCGTGGGGCCGCGGCAGGTCGTCACTGCCACGGCCCCATTTTTTCCGCGCGCTGTCCGCTCGGCATAGTCGCCGGACGCGCGCCGCGCGCGGACCTACACTTGTTTTCCGGAACGTACGCAACCAACCAAGGAGTCGTCAAATCATGGCAAAGATAGAAGAGGATCTGCGGGCTCTGGACCGCCTGCACGGGAAGGTCGCCGTCGTCGGCTCCATGAACGTCGACTACACGATCACCGCGCCGCACCTGCCCGAGCCGGGCGAGACCGTCACCGGCGGCCCGCTCGCGCTGCTGCCCGGCGGCAAGTCCGGCAACCAGGCCGCGGCGGCCGCGCTGCTCGGCGCGCAGGTGCAGATGTTCGGCGCGGTCGGCAACGACTCGAACGCCGATTTCCTGCTCGCGCACCTCAAGGACGCGGGCGTGGACGCCAGCCAGGTGCGCCACGTCGAGGGCCCCAGCGGCCTGACCGTCATCACCGTGGACGACGCCGGCGAGAACACCATCGTCTACTCGCCGGGCTCCAACGCCAAGGTGGACGTCGAGTACGTCATGTCCAAGCAGGGCGCGCTGACCGACGCGAGCGTGCTGGGCCTGTGCCTCGAGTCGCCGATGGAGACCGTCACCGAGTGCGCGCGCCTGTGCCACGACGCCGGCGTGACCGTGCTGCTCAACAACTCGCCGTTCCGCCCGGACCTGCCGCAGGAGCTCATCGACCACGCGGACATCCTGCTGCTCAACGAGGTCGAGATGACCCAGCTGCTCGGCATCGACGCGCCCGAGGACGACGACTGGTCCGACTTCGACTGGGAGGACGCCGTCAACCGCCTCGCCGCGTTCGGCTTCCGCCAGACCGTCGTCACCCTGGGCGGCGACGGCTCCATGGTGCTCGACGCGACCGCCGACGAGCACGTCACCCACATCGACCCCGTGCGCATCGAGCCGGTGGACACCACCGGCTGCGGCGACTCGTTCATGGGCACCATCCTGGCCGCGCTGTCCTCCGGGCTGACGCTCGTGCAGGCCGCGAACCTGGCCAGCTACGTCTCCGCGTACGCCGCCACCGGCCGCGGCGCGCAGGCCAGCTACGGCACCCCCGCCGAGATCCGCGAGAAGTTCGGCGCCTGATTCTTGCCTCTCCGGCGCCCCGGGTTCCTGCACCCGGGGCGCTTTTCCATGAGTATGCGG
>JAXJQE010000072.1:0-1956 GCA_036311305.1 Bifidobacterium sp. | reverse complement strand
GCGTGCCGCGGTGCCGGCCGTCCGGCTCGCCGTCCCGGCCACGCGGGCCGGCCGGCGCAGGTTACTTGCGCTCGATCTCGCGCATCTCGAAGGTCTCGATGACGTCGCCGATCTCGATGTCGTTGAAGTTGCCGAGGTTGATGCCGGCCTCGTAGCCCTCCGTGACGCTCTTGACGTCGTCCTTGAAGCGGCGCAGCGAGCTGATCTCCAGGTCGTTGACCGTGGTGACGCCGTCGCGCAGGATGCGGGCCTTCGTGCCGCGCTTGACCTCGCCGTCCAGGACCATGACGCCGGCGATGTTGCCGAACTTGGAGGAGCGGAAGACCTCGCGGATCTCGGAGTGGGAAGTGGTGACCTCCTCGTACTCCGGCTTGAGCATGCCCTTGAGGGACGCCTCGATGTCCTCGATGGCCTTGTAGATGACCGAGTAGTACTTGATCTCCACGCCCTCGCGCTCCGCGAGGTCCGCCACCTGGCGGTTCGGGCGCACGTTGAAGCCGATGATGACGGCCTTGTCCACGCTCGCGAGGTTGACGTCGTTCTGCGTGATGGCACCGACGCCGCGGTGGATGACCTGGATGCCGACCTCGTCGGACACCTCGATCTTCATCAGGGAGTCCTCGAGCGCCTCGACCGAGCCGGACGAGTCGCCCTTGATGACGATGTTGAGCATGTCGATCTCGGACTTGGCGAACTGCTCCTTGAGGCTCTCGAGCGAGACGACCTTACGGCGCTTGGCCAGCTGGGCGGCGCGCTCGGTGGCCTGGCGCTTCTCGGCGATCTGGCGGGCGGTGCGGTCGTCCGGGGCGACCAGGAACAGGTCGCCGGCGGTCGGCACGCTCGTCAGGCCGAGCACCTGGACCGGGGTCGACGGCAGGGCCGCCTCCATGTTGTCGCCGTTCTCGTCGAGCATGGCGCGCACGCGGCCGTAGCTCGTGCCGGCCACGATGGCGTCGCCGACGTGCAGCGTACCGGACTGGACCAGCACGGTCGCCACGGCGCCGCGGCCCTTGTCCAGGCGCGCCTCGATGGTCGCGCCGCGCGCGTCCATGTCCGAGTTGGCGCGCAGGTCGAGCTCGGCGTCCGCGGTGAGCAGGACGGCCTCGAGCAGCTTGTCCACGTTGGTGCCGTACTTGGCGGAGATGTCCACGAACATCGTGTCGCCGCCGTACTCCTCGGGCACGAGGCCGAACTCGGTGAGCTGACCGCGCACCTTGTCCGGGTTGGCACCCTCGACGTCGATCTTGTTGACCGCGACCACGATCGGCACGTGCGCCGACTGGGCGTGGTTGATGGCCTCGACGGTCTGCGGCATGACGCCGTCGTCCGCGGCCACGATGATGATCGCGATGTCGGTGATCTCGGCGCCGCGGGCACGCATGGCGGTGAAGGCCTCGTGGCCAGGAGTGTCGAGGAACGTGATGCGGCGCTCCTCGCCGTCCAGGTCCACGGTCACCTGGTAGGCGCCGATGCGCTGGGTGATGCCGCCGGCCTCGCGGGCCACGACGTTGGTCTTGCGGATCGTGTCGAGCAGGCGGGTCTTGCCGTGGTCGACGTGGCCCATGACGGTCACGACCGGCGGACGCGGCTTCATGTCCTCGTCCTCCTGCAGCTCCTCGGCCTCCAGGTCGATGTCGAACTGCTGGAGCAGCTCCTTGTCCTCCTCCTCGGCGGACACGATCTTGATGTTCCAGCCGATCTCGTCGCCCAGGATCTGGAAGGTGGCCTCGCCCAGGGACTGCGTGGCCGTGGCCATCTCGCCCAGGTGGAACAGCACGGTCACGAGGGCCGCGGGGTTCACGTTGATCTTCTCGGCGAGGTCGGCCAGCGACGCGCCCTGGCGCAGCTTGATGGTCTGGCCGTTGCCCTTGGGGATGCGCACGCCGCCGATGACCGGCGCTTTCAGCTCCTCGTACTCATGGCGCTTCGCGAGCCGGTTCTTGCGGGCCTTGGACG
>JAXJQE010000071.1:0-5302 GCA_036311305.1 Bifidobacterium sp. | reverse complement strand
GGCCGAGGCTTCTCGCGGGTGCCCCCTCAGGGATTCGAACCCTGGACACGCTGATTAAGAGTCAGCTGCTCTAACCAACTGAGCTAAAGGGGCGTTGGTCGAACCAAGTGATAAATATACGCCGGTTGCCCCCAACCACCAAATCCTCGGCGTGTCGCGCTCGCGAACACCACTCCAAAACCACCCAAAACCGTTGAAACGACGCCATTTTCAGCCTCTCGCACCAGCACAATCAAAAATCGGCCATCCACCACTTCGGATCATCCTGAAAATAGTGCCCAAAAACCCAATCTTCACAATTTCTTCACATTTAAGGACCATCAGCGTGGCGCCCAACCACGCCCACGCCCGCGCTGTCCCAGTGCAGAGGATGAGGTACAAGCGACACCGCCCTACACCCACCGCGCACCCCCACCAAAGCGACGGGGCCGCGCGCCCCGTCGAGCGCCCCGTCGAGCGCCCCGTCGAGCGCCCCGACCCCTCAGCTCAAATTCGCCGCCAAACAGTCCTCGCTGCCGTACCCGTTCGCCGCGCACCAGTCCTGCGCCTGCTGCTCGTCGTCGAACGACTCGCCGCTCAGGATCACGTAGTAGTCGGACTCGTGCCCGTAGCGCGTGTAGTTCGGGTAGTCGGCGGCCCAGATGAGCAGCGCCTTGGGGTGCTTCGCGCGCACGGTCAGGAAGTGCTCGTAGATGTCCGCGGCGGTCCACGTCCTGCCGTCGAGCACCATGCCGACCTTCTTGCTCGACAGCTGGTCCGTCCACTTCTCGTTGAACGCCGCGGCCGCCCGGTCGCGCGCGACCTGCCGCTGCAGTGCGAGCTGCGCGTAGCGGTCGGCGTTCGCGACGTCGGCGCCGCCCAGCGCGCCGTCGACGTCGCCGGCCGCCGCGCCGTCGCCGCGCTGCCCGGCCTGCCACACGACGCGCATGCCGTCGGCGGCGCCCATCTCGCTGACGGGCCGCCAGTACTGCCGCGCGCTGAACGCGAGCGCCACGCTCGCGCGGCCGTCGCTGAACGCGATCGGTGCGCGCGCGAAGTCGTACACCGCCGACGCGAGCACCGCGCCGTCGGCGTCCTTGAGGCTCACCTGCACGCCGCTCTGCCGGTACTGCAGGTCGCGGCAGCCGGCCGCGCGCAGCGACAGGTCGGCGACGAGCGACGTGCCGCTCTGCTTGACGCTCTCGACGTCGGCGACGGGCATGGCGTTGCACGACGCCGCGCTCTCGCTGGCGGCGGATTTCGACGAGGTCGACGACGAGCTCGCGCGCCACACGCCCAGCGCGACGCCGACGACGAGCAGCAGCGCGACGACGGCGCCGACGATGGCCCACAGTCGCTTCTTCGACGTGCCGTCGGTATAGGTGGCGTCGTCGCGCGCGGCGCCGCGGCGGTTGCGCGGCGGAATCGCCGGCGGCGGCAAGCTGGCGCCGGCGCTCGCGGCGATGCGTGGCAGGCGCGGACCCGTCGAGTCGGCCGGGATGTCCGCGTCGCCGTCGGGGACGGCCAGCGGGGTGAAGCGCGCGGTGGTCACCGCGTCCCACTCGGGAGAAACATGTCGGTGCGCGGTGCCGGTAACCGGGGTCGTTGCGCCAGTCGCGGCGGTCGCGCTCGCGGAGGTCGCAGTGCTCGCGGACTGGGTGTGCGCGACCGGAGCGCCGCAGGTCGGGCAGGTGAGGTCGTCGGGGTGGAGCGGTCCACCGCACTGGGCACACGTCATGTTCTCTCCTGCTCCACTCGTTCACTGCGCTTGTCGGGCCGCGCGCGGACCGTCGTGGGCCGCGCCCCCGGCGAGGTCCAGTGTAGTCCACCGCCTTCCGCGGGAACGTGCGGACTTTGTGGACATTCGGCGCGCGGATATGAAAAGGCCCCGCAGCGCGAAGCTGCGGGGCCTGATGCTTAAGCCCGGGCGTCATGACGCCCTATCGGTGCCGTCGGGTGACGGCGGGAAGTGCCGTGGCGTCGTCGGCGCGGCGTCATGCGCGCGCGGGGACGGCCACGGGCCGGATCACTCGGCGACGACCTTCACGAAGAAGTTCGCGGAGATCTCCGGGTGCAGGGCGACGGTCGCCGGGAACTCGCCGGTGGTCTTGATGGTCTCGACGGTGATCTGGTCGGGGTTGACCGCGACCTTGTCGGACAGGGCCTTGGCGATCTGCGCGGCGGAGATGCCGCCGAACAGCTTGCCGGACTCGGAGACCTTGGCCGGGATCTCGACGACGGTGCCCTCGATGAGGCCCTTGGCCTCGACGGCACCCTCGCGGGTGGCGACGGCCTTGGCCAGGCGTGCGCGCTTCATGGACTCGGCCTGCTCGGCGGCACCCTTCGTCCACTTGATGGCGTAGCCCTGCGGGATGAGGTAGTTGCGGGCGTAGCCGAGCTTTACGTCGACGATGTCGCCGGCGTGACCCAGGTCGGCCACGGACTTCTTGAGGATAACCTTGGTGTTAGCCATTGTCTTAGTCCCTTCTCGGATCAGCGGCCGTTGGTCGCGTACGGCAGCAGGGCCATCTCACGGGCGTTCTTGATCGCCGTGGAGATCTTGCGCTGCTCCTGGACGGTGACGCCGGTGATGCGACGGGAACGGATCTTGCCGCGGTCGGAGATGAACTTGCGCAGCAGGGCGACGTCCTTGTAATCGATCTCGGTGACCTTGGCGGCCTTGAGCGGGTTCGGCTTCTTCTTGAACGGCTTGACCGGCGGCTGCGGCCTCTTGCGTGACATCTTATGGTGCTCCTTACACACTGATGCCGTGGACCCGGTCCCCTACCCCACGCGCCCCATGGCACGCGGCGGGAGGGTCCACAACGTTGAAATGATGGTATTGGACAGGACTCAGAACGCGGGTTCGCCGTCGTCGCCGCCGAACTCGGAGTTGCCCCCGAGCGGCGCGCTGGAGCCGAACGTGGAGCCGCCGGCCGTGCCGGACGCCCACGGGTCGGAACCGGTCTCCTGCGGCTGCTGGCCACCGGAGTTGCCCCCGAAGCTGCCACCGCCGAAACCGCCGGCGCCGCCGCTGTACCCGGCACCGCCGGAGTAGCCGCCCTGGTAGCCGGAGTTGCCTCCGAAGCCGCCATTGCCGCCGCCGTTGTAGCCACCCTGGTTGCCCGCGAAGCCGGAGTTGCCCGACTGGCGGTTGACCTGCGCGGTGGCGCGGCGCAGCGAGGGGCCGATGTCATCGACCTTGAGCTCGACGACGGTACGCTGCGTACCGTCCTGTGCCTGGTAGGAACGCTGGGTCAGGCGGCCCTGGGCGATCACGCTCATGCCCTTGGACAGGGACTGGGCGATGTTGGACGCCATCGAGGAGCGCGCCGAATCCCACGCCGAGCAGTTGAGGAACAGCGTGTCGCCGTCCTCCCACTGGTTCGTGTTGCGGTTGAAGGTGCGCGTCGACGACGCGATCGTGAAGTTCACGACGGTCGAGCCACTGGCCACCGTACGCAGTTCGGGGTCCCTCGTGAGGTTGCCCGTGACGGTGATGATCGTTTCGCCTGCCATGATCGTTCCTTCCTTACTGGTTACTGAAAGTATGGTGTCGGTTGACGAGTACTCAGTAAGTTTACTTGCGGAGAATCTTCGTGCGAACGATCTGCTCGTTCAGGTTCATCACGCGGTCGAGCTCGGCGCTGGTCGCCGGCTCGCAGGTGTAGGTCACCACGACGTAGTTGCCCTCGGTCTTGCCGTCGATCTCGTAAGCGAGCTTGCGGCGACCCCAGATATCGATATCCTCGACGGAACCGCCTTCCTTGGTGACGAGTTCCATGTGCTGATCGGTCAGCTTCTTCAGGCCGTTCTCATCCAGTTCAGGATCGGCAATGAACATCATTTCGTACTTATGCGCAGACATCACCCACCTCCTTCGGACTTACGGCCGCGGACGTTCCGCGGCAGGAGTGTGTTTGCTAGTGCCGTGCGACGGCGTGCGGGCGCACGCGTCGCCAAGGCAACTTTGCCAACTCTAGTCGCCGCAGCGGACACCCGCAAGCGGTGCCGATCGCTCTCCGGCGCCGTCGACGGCCACGCGGCCGACCGTCGACGGCGATGCCGCGACCGTCGACCGCGGCGTCCCCGCGCGGCTGCCGTGGACACCCCTCGCGCCGCGCGCCGCAACGCGTGCGCGGACGCGCGCCGGCGATTCGGCGACACAGCGCGGGACGGCGGGACGGAACGCTGGCCCACATACAGCCACGCTGCTATATTGGGAGAGCCGAAAATCCGCCATATGTATGTATGGAAAGGCACACAATGTCTGCAGTCCTGGAAGGCAAGCCCGATAAGCGACTCGCGCTGGTCACGGGGCGCGCCTACCCCGAACAGGCCGAGGAGACCGCCAAGTTCCTCGGCACCGAGGTCCTGCCAACGACGGCGTACGACTTCGCGAACGGGGAGATGTACGTCCGTTTCACGGAACCCGTGCGCGGCGCCGACGTGTTCATCATGCAGGCGCACACCCAGCCGATCAACAAGTGGATCATGGAGCAGCTCATCATGATCGACGCGGCCAAGCGCGCCAGCGCCCGCTCGATCACCGTGGTGGCGCCCTTCCTGGGCTACTCGCGCCAGGACAAGAAGCACCAGGGCCGCGAGCCCATCACCGCCAAGCTCATCTTCAACCTGCTCGAGGCCGCGGGCGCGGACCGCGTCATGACGGTCGACCTGCACGCCGCGCAGGAGCAGGGCTTCTTCGACGGCCCGGTCGACCACCTGACCGCCATGCCCGTGCTGCTCGACTACATGCGAGACCGCCTGCCGCTGGACAACACGACGATCGTCTCGCCGGACGCGGGCCGCATCAAGGTGTCCGAGCAGTGGGCCGCCAAGCTCGGCGGCCTGCCGCTGGCGTTCATCCACAAGACGCGCGACATCACCCGCCCGAACCACGCCGAGGCGCACGGCATCATCGGCGAGGTCGAGGGCCGCGACTGCGTGGTCATCGACGACATGATCGACACCGCGGGCACCATCACCGAGGCGGTGCGCACGCTGCACGAGCACGGCGCGAAGTCGGTGACGCTGGTCGCCACGCACGGCCTGCTCTCCGGCCCGGCCGTCGAGCGCCTGCGCGACAGCGGCGCCAAGGAGATCGTGCTCATGGACACCGTGCCGATCCCCGAGGAGAAACGCCTGCCGAACATGACCGTCCTGAGCACCGCTCCCCTGCTGGCCGCCGGCATCCGCTCGGTATTCGAGTCCCGCAGCGTGAGCAACCTGCTCAACGGCCTGCCCGAGGACTTGAAGACCAGCAACATCTACGCCTGAGCGTATGCGGATGCCCCGAGGACGTCGACGTCCTCGGGGCATC
>JAXJQE010000070.1:0-4979 GCA_036311305.1 Bifidobacterium sp. | reverse complement strand
CTTGGGGGAGGACGACGGCGAGGCCGTCGTCCTCCCCCAAGAAAAGTCACGGAAAAACGTGAGGTTTCTCGTATCCCGCTGCCTCAGCGGTCGTAGCGCATGCCCATGGCGTCGCGGACCTGGTCGAGGGTCTCGTTGGCGATGGCGTTGGCGCGGCGGTTGCCTTCCGCGAGGACGTCGCGGATGTAGTCCATGTCCTTGGCGAGCTCGGCGCGGCGCTCGCGGTGCGGGGCGAGGAACTCGTTGACCGACTCGGTGACGTACGCCTTGAGCGCGCCGCCACCGCCGTTGCCGATCTCGGCGGCGATCTCGGCCGGGTCGCGGCCCGTCACGAGGCCCGCGGTCGTCAGCAGCGCGGAGACCTCCGGGCGGTTCTCCGGGTCGAAGGTGATGTTGCGGTCGGAGTCCGTCTTGCTCTTCCTGATGAGCTTGGCGGTCTCCTCGGCGGTGGCGCCCAGCATGATCGAGTTGCCGTAGGACTTGCTCATCTTGCGCCCGTCGAGGCCCGGGATCTCCGGCGCCTCGGACAGGATCGCGTCCGGCTCCGGGAAGATCGGGGCCTCGGGCGCGTAGCGCTCGTTGAAACGGCGCGCGATCGTGCGCGTGATCTCCACGTGCGGCAGGTTGTCCTTGCCGATCGGCACGACGTTCGCCTTGCAGAACAGGATGTCGCACGCCTGGTGGACCGGGTAGGTCAGCAGCAGGCCGGTCAGCGCGTGGCCCGAGGACTCCATCTCGCTCTTGACGGTCGGGTTGCGGTGCAGCTCCGCCTCGGTGACCAGCGAGAGGAACGGCAGCATGAGCTGGTTCTCCGCCGGGATCGCCGAGTGCGTGAAGATCATCGTCTTCTCCGGGTCGATGCCCGCGGCCATGTAGTCGAGCACCAGGTTGAGCACATTGTCGCCGATGTGCTCGGTGGTGTCGCGGTCGGTGATCACCTGGTAGTCGGCGATGATGATGTTCGTGTTCACGCCGCGGTCCTGCATGGCCACGCGCTCGCGGATCGAGCCGAAGAAGTGGCCCAGGTGCAGGCGGCCGGTCGGGCGGTCGCCGGTGAGCATCGTGAACTTCGACGGGTCCTTCTCCAGCTTCGCCATCGTCTCGTCGCTGCGCTTCTTGGCCGCCAGGAAGCTGGCGCTCATCTCGTTGCCGGCGGCGGTCAGGCGCGCCTCGTGGTCCTTGTGTTCCTCTGCCATGTCAGGGTCCTTCCTGGACGGGTCTACCGATCGGTCAGCCCGGTGCGCGGCGCGGCCGCGGGCCGGGGGAGATCAGCGGTGAGCCGAGCAGGACCCCCGCCGGTGCTGGGAATCATCGTAGAAATCTGAGAAGACATCACCATCGGTCAAACAAGGTGGTACTCTCTTAAATCGATAGCAAACAGTCATTACCCAGGGGGTCAGATGGGCCGCGGACGTCAGAAAGTCAAGCAGCAGAAGATAGCACGGAAGCTCAAGTACCTGACCACCGACACGGATTACGACGAGCTTGCCAAGGAACTGGGCGCCAAGGAACCCGGCGCCGGTTCGTTCGACCCCTTCGCCGACGTCGAGGAACGCTACGAGCGTGAGCACGGCAACTACGCCGAGGATGACGACGACGACCAGGCGGCCGCCGAGGACGGCGGCTCCGCCGACGACCTCGACGAGTACGCGGCATGGGCCGCCGAATCGGCGGCGAAGGCGACCAGCGGCGAGATGCGGGCCCAGCCGGCCCCCAAGCCCCACAAGCCGATCCGCATGCCGGTGCCAGGCCAGTTCAGGCACGAGCACCAGGACTGAGACACCTATTTTTTTTTATTTATATGCGAGGACCCCGCCGTCAACGGCGGGGTCCTCGCATATCCGCGGTAGGAAGTCGACAGGAACCGCCCTCCGATGTCGAAGTCGTACTCCCGTCGGCGGCCGTCAGCCGAGGGGAAGCAAGGGCGAGAGGTCGTCGCGCTCGCCGACGGCGCTGACGTGCCCGGCGTCGACCTCGTCGTACCAGCTGGTGATGCCGCTGGCCACGCGCAGCCAGGTCGCCGGGGTCAGCTCGATCACGTCGGGCGGGGTGAGGTTGTGCGGGTCGCTCGCCGGGCCGTCGAGGATCTTGATCGCGCCGAAGGGCGCCACGCGCACCTCCACGCCGGGGCCGGGCGCCTTCTGCTCGAGCATGTACAGGGAGTAGCGCACCGCCATCGCCATCGTCGGGCGGGGGAGGGCCGGCTCGATGGCCGTGCGCGGCGCGTCGTCGTCGACGCGCGCCAGCGCCTCGGCCGCCGCCACCCAGTCGTCGTACGCCTGCATGCCCGCGGGGATGTCCTTCTGCCGTATCACTGCCATGTGGCCGATTGTATCGCCGCGCGCGGCTGTCCGCATGGTCGACGACG
Source organism: Bifidobacterium sp. (assembly GCA_036311305.1). Lineage (GTDB taxonomy): Bacteria > Actinomycetota > Actinomycetes > Actinomycetales > Bifidobacteriaceae > Bifidobacterium. The sequence continues at coordinate 2,611 of JAXJQE010000070.1, read as the reverse complement.
CCGACCATTTGCGGTGCCCCTATGCTATGCTCGGGAATTTGAGAACGTATTCAGGAAGCGAGGGTGCCGCGGACGGGAGAGCCGCCGGCGGCGACGTGCGGGAGACCGTGCGCTTCCCTGCGTTCCGTGCGAAACAACCGTGTAAAGGGAGTCATCTTATGACTGAAGTTACGGCACCGAAGTCCCCGGTTACGGCGGCCCAGTTCGCGGACGAGATCCGCAACGAGCTCAAGTACACCCAGGGTGTCACCGTCGAGCAGGCCAAGCCGGCCGACGTGTACGTCGCCACCGCCACCGCCGTGCGCAAGCACCTCATGGATTCGTGGATGAAGACCCAGCAGGACATGGTCAACGGCGACACGAAGGCTGTCGGTTACCTGTCCGCCGAGTTCCTCATGGGCAAGCAGCTGAGCAACGCGCTGCTCAACAGCGGCCTGACCGAGCAGTTCGAGGAGGCCGTCAAGGAGCTTGGCTTCGACGTGCAGGAAGTCGTCGACGCCGAGTACGAGCCGGGCCTGGGCAACGGCGGCCTCGGCCGTCTCGCCGCCTGCTTCATCGACTCGCTCGCCTCGCTGGGCGTGCCCGCGTTCGGCTACGGCATCCAGTACCGCTACGGCATCTTTCGCCAGGAGTTCGACGAGGACGGCCGCCAGGTCGAGCGTCCGGACTACTGGCTGACCAACGAGGACCCGTGGGGCCACATCGACTACGAGCGCGACCAGCGCGTCAACTTCGGCGGCAAGGTCGTCGAGGAGGACGGCAAGCGCGTGTGGAAGCCGGATTGGTCCGTGCGCGCCATCCCGGTCGACTACATGGTCCCGGGCTACGAGTCGCAGCGCGTGAACACGCTGCGCCTGTGGCAGGCCCGCTCCTACGACGAGTTCGACCTGCTCACCTTCAACAAGTCCGACTACCTCGACGCCGTCAAGCCGGCCGTCAAGGCTGAGGACATCTCCAAGATCCTGTACCCGGAGGACTCCACCCAGGAGGGCAAGGAGCTGCGCCTCGAGCAGCAGTACTTCTTCGCCTCGGCCTCGCTGCACGACGCCATCCGCGTCTTCTACGGCGACGAGAAGAACCCCGACCTGACCACCTTCCCCAACAAGATCTGCTTCCAGCTCAACGACACCCACCCGGTGATCGGCATCCCCGAGCTCATGCGCATCCTCATGGACGAGTACGGCTACGATTGGGACACCGCCTGGTCCATCACCACCAAGACCTTCAACTACACCTGCCACACCCTGCTGCCCGAGGCGCTCGAGGTCTGGCCGGTCTCCCTGATCAGCAAGCTGCTGCCGCGCCACATGGAGATCATCAACCAGATCAACGACCAGTTCATGAAGGAGCTGGAGACCAAGACCGACGACAAGGAGAAGGCGGAGCGCATGCGCATCGTCACCTCCGGCAACGACCCGGTCGTGCGCATGGCCTACCTGGCCACCTACGCCGGCGGCCACGTCAACGGCGTCGCCGAGCTGCACTCGCAGCTGCTCAAGGATGTCACGCTGCGCGACTTCTCCGACATCTACCCGAAGAAGTTCACCAACGTGACCAACGGCGTCACCCCGCGTCGCTTCATCAAGCTCGCCAACCCCGGCCTGTCCAACCTCATCACCGAGGGCCTGGGCACCGACAAGTGGCTCGAGGACCTCGAGCTGCTCAAGGGCCTGGAGCCGCTGGCCCAGGACGACGAGTTCGTCAAGAAGTTCGCCAAGGTCAAGTACGACAACAAGGTCCGCTTCGCCGACTTCGCCAAGGCCAAGTACGGCTTCGAGCTCGACCCGACCACGATGTTCGACACGATGGCCAAGCGCCTGCACGAGTACAAGCGCCAGGCCCAGACGATCCTCGAGGTCATCGCCACCTACTCGGACATCAAGAACGGCAAGCTGAACGTCGAGACCATGCAGCCGCGCACCGTGATCTTCGGCGCGAAGGCCGCCCCGGGCTACTACCTGGCCAAGATGACGATCCAGCTCATCAACAACGTCGCCAAGGTCATCGACTCCGATCCGGACGTCATGGGCAAGCTCAAGGTCGTGTTCCCCTGGAACTACAACATCGAGGTGGCCGAGAAGCTCATCCCGGCGACCGAGCTCGACGAGCAGATCTCCCAGGCCGGCAAGGAAGCGTCCGGCACCTCGAACATGAAGTTCGCCCTCAACGGCGCGCTGACCGTCGGCACGCTCGACGGCGCGAACGTCGAGATCCGCCAGCTGGTGGGCGCCGACAACTTCTTCCTGTTCGGCATGGACGTCAACGAGGTCGACAAGATGTACGCGGACGGCTACGACCCGGCCAAGTACTACGACGCCGACCCGCGCCTCAAGGCCGCCATCGACATGGTGGCCGGCGGCACCTTCTCCAACGGCGACCGCAACACCTACGCGCCGCTGGTGTCCGACTGGCTGACCAAGGACTGGTTCATGACCCTCGCGGACTTCACCGCGTACCATGACATCCAGGCCCAGATCGACACGCTGTACGGCGACCAGCTCGAGTGGAACCGCAAGGCCATCATCAACGTGGCCAACTCCGGTTACTTCAGCTCCGACCGCTCCATCGAGGACTACCTCGAGCGCGTGTGGATGACCGGCCCGCTCAAGTG
>JAXJQE010000069.1:0-32590 GCA_036311305.1 Bifidobacterium sp. | reverse complement strand
GGCGGTCATGATGTTGAGCGGCTTGCTGAAGTCGACCTTGTTGTCCACCCAGATCTGCACGCCGATCATGCCGATCATGCCGTACAGCAGCGTGGTCACGCCGCCGAGCACGCCCGCGGGGATCGAGTTGATGATCTCGCCGAACTTCGGGCACAGGCTCAGCAGGAACGCGAAGCCGGCGGCGCACCAGTAGGCCGCGGTCGAGTACACCTTGGTGGCGGCCATGACGCCGATGTTCTCGCCGTAGGTGGTGGTGCCGGAGCCGCCGCCGAAGCCGGCGACGGTGGTGCCCAGGCCGTCGGCGATCAGGGCGGTGCCGATCTGGTCGTCGTAGTCGTGGCCGGTCATCTGCGCCACGGACTTGACGTGGCCGACGTTCTCGGCGATGAGCACGAGCACGACGGGCAGGAACATGGGCAGCACGGAGAAGTCCACCTCGAGCAGGTGGAACTTCGGCAGGCCGATCCACGCGGCCTGGTCCACGGCGGTGAAGTCCACCTGGCCGCGGCAGCACGCGTACGCGTAGCCGATGAGCACGCCGATGAGGATGTTGAGGCGCCCCAGCAGGCCCTTGAACAGCACCGCGCACAGCAGCACGGCCAGCAGCGTGACCAGCGCGGTGTCGGGGGCGGTCTGGAGGTTGGTCCACACGTTGGGCGCCAGGTTGAAGCCGATGATGGCCACGATGGCGCCGTTGACGACGGGCGGCATAATACGGTCGATCCACACCGCGCCCGCCCATTGGACCAGGAAGCCGATGAGGGCCAGCAGGATGCCGGTGCACATGATGCCGAAGCTGGCGGCCGCGATGCCCTTGCCGGAGGTGTACACGGCGGTGATCGGCGCGATGAAACCGAAGGAGGAGCCCAGGTAGCTGGGCAGCAGGTTCTTGTTGATCAGCAGGAACAGCGCCGTGGAGAACGCCGTAAAGAACAGCGTCGTGGAGGGGTCGAAGTGGGTGAGGATCGGGACGAGGAACGTGGCGCCGAACATGGCGACCACGTGCTGCGCGCCGATCTCGATCGTGCGCGGCCAGGTGAGGCGCTCGTTGGGCTCCACCACCTCGCCGGGTCCCAGGGTCTTGCCGTCGCCGTGCAGTTTCCAGTTGAACAGCCCGGGCATGGACAGATTGGACATGGTTCTGCTTCTCCTTGACTCTCTTTGACTCTCTTGAAGCCGACTTTGTCTCTTCGGCACGCGGGAACGCACCGCTTCTCTGCCGGTGCATGGGCCCGCGGACCCGCACCGTCCTTGGGGCGCCGTCCGCCCTGGCCGGACGCACGACACCTCGGACATTGTAATGGCTCCCCCGCCCGTGCGTGTTTCCTCGTCCTGTTCATGGACCCTTTCCGCCCGATCCGCGCGCTGCGGCGACGGGCCCCGGCATGCGCAACGGGGCGCCGCGCATGGTGCGCGACGCCCCGTTGGATGGCGTGCCGGACGGATCTTCCGCCGGCGGCGTCAGGAGGTCAGAAGAACAGCAGCGCCAGGCCGTAGCACAGCACCACCAGGATGATGGAGGCGATGAAGCTCGCCAGCAGCGGCTTGACGCCGTTCTTGGCGATCGCCTTGAAGTTCACGTTGATGCCCAGGGCGGCCATGGCCATGCCCAGGAAGATCTTGGCGACGTCGTTGCCCAGCGCGTTGACGAAGCCGGCGCTCGACGGGATGGCGGTGAGCAGCAGCGTGCCGATGGCGGCGGTGGCGATGAAGCCGAGCATGAACCACGGGAACGCGATCTTGCGCTTGCCGCCGACCTCGGTGGCCTCGCTGTGGCGCTTGTCCCACCAGATGGCCACGATGATCGACACGAACACGAGCATGAGCACGCGCGAGAGCTTCATGATGTTCGCCATGGTGGCGGCGTCCACGACGCCCGCGGGCACCGGGCGGTTGAGGCCCTCGCCGGCGGCCACGGCGTGCGCGATCTCGTGCAGGGAGCCGCCCGCGATGAAGCCCTCCTGCTGCTGGCTCAGGCCGAGCAGCGGCAGCACGGCGATCTCGATGAGCGCGAAGATGGTGCCCATGATGGCCACGATGGCGATGGCGGTGACCTCGTCGTTCTCCTTCTCGCTCTCGCGCTTGGACGTGACCTTGATGGAGCCGGAGACGCCCATGACGGCCGCGGCGCCGCAGATGCCGGTGCCGCAGGACACCAGGATGGCCATGAGCGGGTCGACGCCCATCAGGCGGCAGATGCCGTAGGTGACGAAGATGGTGACGGTGACCACGAGCGCGGCCAGCGGCAGGCACTTGGCGCCCGTGGTGAACAGCATCTGCAGGTTGAGCTTGAAGCCCAGCAGGATGATGCCGAAGCGCAGGAACTTGTTGGCGATCAGGCCGGCGGCGTCCTTGACGCCCGCCTGGCGCTGCGCGTCGCCCTTGACGTACCATGCGCGGATCGGGAACTGCACGACCATACCGATGAGCAGCGCGATGATGAGCGCGCCCAGGATCTTGAGCCCCTCGAACTGCGCCGCCCACATGCCGATGCCGGTGGCGGCCAACGTGACGATGGCAATGAGCAGCATCTCCTTGGTGGCGATGCGCTTGCCCCACTTCATACAAATAAGATAACGCGCGCGTCGTTATGTCCCCACGACGCCCTCCCCCGCTCGCCGCTGCGGGCGAAACCAGCCGCGCGCGTGCGTGGTTCCGCCCGCAGCGCGCTCCTCCCCATCGTCGCCGGCGACACCCTACGATGGGCGCCATCGGTATCGTCCAACGGAAGGAAAGGAATCATGGCAGGACACGGATAGCACATGGAAGGCGCGAGGATGGAGGTCATCGACGACCTCGATGAGATGGTCGCCGTCCAGCAGGACTCGACCGTCTCGCGCACAGTCATGCACACCGACGGCGGCAACGTCGTCCTCTTCGGCTTCGACGCGGGCCAGGAGCTCAGCGAACACACCGCCGCCATGCCCGTGTTCGTGCAGGTCCTCTCCGGGCGCCTGCTGGTCACCGGCGGCGAGGACCGGGCGGAGCTCGCGCCCGGCGGCCTCATCTACTTCCCCACGCGCCTGCCGCACGCCATCAAGGCGCTCGAGCCGAGCGTGATGATGCTCACCATGGTCACCCCGGCGCGCGCCGACGACGCGGTGGACCGGTGATCGCCATGGAAGCCACCACCACGAACCCCTATCCGCTCATCCGCCGCTCGGACGGGCACGGCGACGACATCGCGCGGATCGCCCGCTACTGGACGCCCGTCGACGACGACCTGGCCGGCGTCGCGCCCGAGCGCGCCGCGGCCGTGCGCGACTACCGCCTCGGCGTCGCCGCCTTCGACTTCTCGCGCACCGACTACTGGCACGACCCCGACGGCATCGACGTGTTCGCCGACCTGCCCTACCTGCCCGACGGCGGCTACGGCGAGGGCCGCCAGCGCGGCCACCTGCTCGACCTGTACCTGCCGCACGCCGCCATCGTGCGCGGCGGCGCGACGCTGCCGGTCATCATCGACATCCACGGCGGCGGTTTCATGTACGGCGCCAAGGAACTCAACCGCAACTTCAACACGCACCTGGCCGCCGAGGGGTGCGTGGTGTTCTCGCTGAACTACCGGCTCGCCCCGGAGGCCGACCTGCGCGGCCAGCTCGAGGACGTGCAGGCCGCGCTCGCCTGGATCCTGCGCCACCTGCCCGACTGGCCGGTCAGCCGCACGAACGTGTTCCTGACCGGCGACTCGGCCGGCGGCGCGCTGGCGTGGCTGACCACGCTCATCGGCCACAGTTCGGAGGCGGCCGCCGCGCTCGGCGTGCGCCGCGAGTTCGGCATGCACGTGCGTGGCCTGTCGCTCGTGAGCCCCGCCGTGAACTTCTCGACCGCCTCGACGCCGTGCGCGCCCTCCGCGCGCGCCGGCATCACCGACGTGCTCGGCGACGCCTTCTTCCCGGCCTCGCCCGACGCGCAGCCCTACCTCACGCCGGCCGGCGCGCTGGAGCGCGTGCAGGTGCCGCCCGTGCAGCTGTTCACCAGCAGCGACGACTTCATCGAGGCGCAGTCCCTGCAGCTGGCCACGGCGCTGTCCTCCACGGGCGGCGACGTGGAGCTCCATGACGTCAAGGTCTCCCCCGTCGAGACGCTCGGCCACGTGTATCCGGTGTGCATGAGCTGGCTGCCCGAGAGCCGCGAGGCGATCGCGCGCATCCACGGCTTCATGCTCGGGCACTGCGAGTAGGCGCCCGGGAGCCGGACGGCCGTGCCGTCGCGCGGCGGCGTCTAGACTGGTAGGCAAGCGACGGTGGGCGGCGCCGGACGGCATCGGCGACGGCCACCATCCCCAGGACTGAAGGAGGGTCATCATGGGACTGGGATCGTTCATCGCGGGGTACGCCATCGGACGCCACGCGTCCGGCAAACCCCAGCGCCAGAGCGGCTCCGAGCGCGCGTGGCAGGAATACCAGGAGCGCCAGCGCACATTCAACGACGCCATGGACACCATCGATCGCATCCGGCGCGACGCCGAGGAACGCGGCCGGCGCGACCGGTACTGACCGGCAGCGCAACGAAGGGCGCCCCACGTACCGATCGGCACGTGGGGCACCCGCATATGGTTGGACATGCGTAAGGGGCGGCGGCACCTTGGCTGGGTGCCACCGCCCCTTGCGCGACTGATGGGTTCAGAGCACGATGGCGTAATGGGAGAGCACCTCGCGGCATTCGTCGAGCGTCTGGCGCGCGCAACGGCGCTCGTCCTCGGCGAGCGAGTCCAGCTTCACCTCGGCGGCGTCGGCGTGGCGCTTGAGGTGCCTCAGGTGACCAACGTGCTGGTCACCGCCATCCCCCAGCCGGTCCAGGAGATAGCGGATGGTGTCGATGTGGTAGTTGATATGGGCCATGTCAGGCCTTCCTTCTTCCATTGTGGGTGCCAGCACCGGACCACGACGTCGTGGTTCGGTCCCCACTGCCTTCCAGTATAGGCGCCGATTCCAAGTTCACGCGGCGCCGACGGTGAACCGTCCACAAACCATCCTGTCATGCGGAATGATTTCCCGCACGCCATATCCCACATTTGACATAAGGAAGCTCCCGCCCATCCCGACCGGATCGACGGATGCGACAAACCGTACGCTCACCCATGCGCAGCGTACGCTTTGTCCATCCATGCAACGGACCGTACGCTGCCGTCGTGGCAGCGTACGGTCCGTTGCATGGATGGGGCTCAGCGGCTCACTTGGAGACGTTGAACTTGAACTTGTCTGGATACTGCATATTGGCGTGATTCCAATGTTTTCCGAGTGCCCTGAACAGGTTGCGCACCTTAAGCGCACTCTATTTCTTCGTGTCTCGCCAGTATACGGCATCCGTTCCCGGCACGCAAAAAAGCGCCCCGTCCCGTGGAATTGAACTCGACTGCTCTGAGTTCAATTTTCACGAGACGGGGCGCAATGGTCAGATGTTAGATCTCATTGGTTTCCTTCGCGGACGGGGTTGTAGGCGACGCCGAAACCGGCGGCGAGCATGGCCGCCGCCGTACTCACGTAACTGCCGACAGCCGCGTCCCCGAAGATGGTGAAGCCCAGGCCGACGATGCCGGCGATCAGGCTGAGTACGTACACGACGGTACGCACCGTGGAATTGAACACGGGCCGGTACGGTGTGGGCGTCAGGTTGTCCGGCAGTGGCTGGTCGGAGTCGTCCACGCTCTGGACGATGTGGTCGAGTGCTTCCTGGCTCATGAGTGCTCCTTGGCTAATACTTGATGATCTGGCCGGGATAGATCAGGTTCGGGTTGGCGATGTTGTTCTTGGCCACCAGCACGTTGACCGTGGTACCCAGTCGTGCTGCGATGGCCGTCAGGTTGTCGCCACTCTTGACCGTGTACGTGCGCGCCGCTGGCCTCGCGGTGGCGCCCATCTGCCTGTTGACCTCCTTCTGCACCGCGTTCGCGTCGTAGCCGGCGGCCTTGAGACGTTTGACACGGTCCTGCCCGGTGCCCCACTTGCCGGCGATGACCTCCTTGGCGATCTCGGCGGTGCTCTTCTTCGCCGGCGCAGTGGCGGCCGGCTTGCTCGCAGTCGGCGCAGTGGCACCCGACTTGGCGGCGTACTTCTTCCACGCTGCCGCGTCCATGTACGCGATGTTCAGGTCGAGGTCACCCGCGTAGCCGTTGAGGCGGCCGGCGGCGGAGTACTGGCGGATGGCGCACGCGTAGGCGCCCTCGTTCCACGGGTGTGCCTGGTAGCCGGTCTTGTCGTAGTTGGCGTACTGCGCGATCCACAGGCCGCAGTTCTGCCGGTCCGCGACGGCCTTCATCTGCGCGTAGCGTGACTGCATGCCGTAGATGATCGGGTTGACGCCGGTCAGGCGCTTGACTTCCTTGACCAAGTCCTCCAGATAGGACTCGTTGCCCCACTGCGCGTTCTGCTCGGCTTCCCAGTCGATGGCGAGGATCGCGTCGCCGATCCAGTTCCTGATGGAATCCACGAAGTGCTTCGCTTCGGCCGCGTAGCCGCCGGAGCCGTCCACGTAATGGTACAGGCCGCGCAACCGTCCCGCGGCTTTGGCCTGCTCGTACTGGCGTACGCAGTCCGGGCTCACGTAACTGTTGCCCTGCGTGGCTTTCATGATCACGAAGTCTGCAGGCACGACAGCAAGGTTGATGCCGTTCTGCCAGTTCGAAACGTCGATGCCATTAAGAGTCATGACTTTGGTTCCTTTCCTGTATGGTAAAGGGCCCTGCCGTTACTTTGCAGGGCCCAAGGTTTTATGCGTCATCGTCCTTGAACCCCGGGTTCAGGAACCTCCTTCTTTGGCTTGTCGCCGTACTCCCAGTCATTGTCTTTCATTCGGCGCTTGTAGTCGGCCTCGAGCACGTCGTAACGGGCATGGCCCGCACCGTTGCCATGGTCGTCCAGGTAGTGGCGGCCGATGTCGAGCAGGTCCTCATGCTCGCCACGGGAACGAGGCTCCGTGAACAGGAACCGTCGGCGCACGGTCTGCTGGTGATTGAGGGAATCCGCCTGGTGCTTGGCGAGTCCTTCCTCGATCTTGTCGAGGCGCAGCGTGTTCGCACTGACGGTCTCCTCGATGCGTTTGAGCGTGGCCTCGGAGTTCTTGCGTCGCCGTTCAATCCACCATTGCATGGCGGCGACCACGCCGCTGTTGCCGAAAAACGCGCCCAATATCAGTTCGATGGTTTCATGGCCCACGGCATCACCACCTACGAAAAATCATGTAGTTGACTCGAAATTGCGTGGCGGACGCGCTGCCCAGCCACACGTACCACCGATTGTCATCGTCGTGGTAGCCCGCGCCGATCACCGGCACGTTGAGGGCTCTCACGTCACCGTTGCAGACCGCTACGACGCAATCGCCCATGGGCCATCCGCCCGTCGCCGCGTCCCAACTGTTCTGGTCGAACAGGGTGTGGCGCGTGCTGCTGGAGGTTGGTTTGATGACGATCGTGCCTTGGATGCACCGTGGGGCACGGTCCAATGGCATGCGTGCCATGATGCCTGTGACAGTGCTCAGATGCCCCGAGGTTTGCACGATGACACGGTCGCTTTCCTGCGCGTTGACGCAGGCCGTGGTCATGGGGATGCCGGTGAGGATGCCGCCCGACAATTGCACGTCGCCCAGGAGGGTGCCGGCGGTCAGGGTGGTGCGCAGCAGCGTGCCGTAGCGGATGGTTGGTGCGGGCGGCGCCGTAAGGTTGGCGGACAGGAGTTGGCCGAGTGCGTGGCCGGCGTCGCGTGCATCATTGCTCATGGACCGTGCTCCTTTCGAAACTGCGTGCCTCGGCCTCGATGGGTAGGCCGCCGGTGAGCGTGATTTTCTGCGTGCGGACCGCGAAACGCCCGTCGACCTTGCCCGTGGGGTATTGCAGGTTGACGACGTCACCGAGACCCACCGGAGCCCAGATATGCGTGAACACGACCCGTCGGATGACCGACTGGGTGGTGGCGAGCAATTCCAACGCTTTCGCGTCCGCCATCTTCTGCAAATCCGCGTCAGCCAGGCCGTCGGGAATGTCGGAGTATGTGTACGTCTTGCCGATGACCCTGCCTCGCGTGACCGTGCTGAACGCGCTTGCCGGGTCGTCGTCAACGGCGATGCCGATGACGTCCCGCTCCTGCGTCGAGTAGACGACACGCACCTGGTTCGCGGTGTCGAACCAGTCACGCTCATCCGTCATCGACCTGAGGAAACGTGCATTCGCCCCTTCCGTGAAATCCCATGAGGGGGCCCGCCTGTCGGGCGGCTCGTAAGGAGTCAGGAGGACACGACCGTACGGGTCGGTGCGGGCCGAATTCCAGCCGGCCAGGGCGAGCAGGTCGTTGATCGCGGACAGCTTGCTTTCGTCCCGGCTCTCTCCCGTACCGAACGTCCATGGTGCGCCCAGACGGTACACGCACTCGGCGTGCGGTGCGATTTCGAGTCCGGCCTCATGGATGACGGTTTCTATCCAGTCCATGGGGTTGGTGCCGGTTTCTAGCATGACGGGATACTGGAACTGGTCGTCGTCAAGTTCTCGGAGCCTGCCGTACAGGTTCAGTGGGATGGTGACCGCTTCCCCGCCGTCTATTTCGCGTTTGGCGCCGTCGGGCAGGAACGTTCCCAGCGGGATGCTTTCGCGCGTCCCGTCCGTGTAGGTGACGTCCGCCCAGATCCGCAGCAGGTCGGCACCGAAGTCCGCGTCGCCTTCGAGGGTGAGCGACGCGGTTTCGGTGACACGCGTGTCTTGGTTGCGGGTGATGGAGCCGTCCACGAGGATTGCGTTGACACGTTCCGTTTCCAAGCCCGTGGACCGTGACACGCGCATGATGCGCGTGCGCATGTCGAATTCCATCGCGTGATGCTGCCTATCCAACCTGCGCCTCCTGCCATGTCAGTTCCGTGCAGTCCGCCTGGAAGTCGACCATCTGCCCATTGGCGTTCAGGCTTTGGCTCATGGACAGGCTGCATCTCATGCGTGACCCGTCGATCAGGCGCAGCCATGCGCGACTGTGCTCGCGTGACAGGCTCCGGATGAAACGGTGCAGGTCCGCGTCATACAGGTAGGCGCTGGACACGCTCACCGAGTTGTCCATCTCGCCTGTCGCGTAGCTCAGCGGCAAGCCGCTGTCGTCCGCGAAATGGTATTCCTGCGTGGAACGCACCGGATGCTCGCTGACCTTCCACGCGCCACCCACGGGCAATGCCTGTTCCGCTGCCTGCCCGAAGTTGAACACGGGGCGGTCGGATTCAACCATTGTTTCCACAATGGTCGAATCCGTACTGTTCGCCGCACTGAACGCCGTCACACGGTACGTGACCTCAATGTTCAGCGGGACGAGCGGGTCGATGACCATGTCGCCGTCCTGGAGATTGTCCGCGATCATGATGGCAGAACCGTCCGGGTTGACTCGTTCCACCATCGCTCGGATGGTGGACGGCAAATAGTCGCCGTCCTCCAAGGGGTCGAGCACGCTTGTGCCGTCCTCGGCGTTTCGTGTCCCATACGGTTGGCTGATACCGCCCGGGTTCGTACGGTTGAAACCGACTCGCACCATCATCGCGTACCCGTCGACCACGGTCAGCTCCACGCTTGGCCGTGCAGGCGGCGTGTATTGCACGCTCACCGTCCTGGACTCCTGCGCGGTCAGGGTGCTGCCGCCCCGTACCTTGACGGTGATGAGCAGTTCGTCACCGTTGGAGGGGAGGAACATTTGCGGCGTGACTTCCCATGATCGGACGCCGCTGGCGGGACTGGCCGTGTAGACGGTGTCGTCGCCGACCTTGATTTCCACGGTCTGCTGGCTGACACCGGTTTCGTCGGCAATGCTCCACGCAACCGTGAAGGGGCTGGCGTCCACGATTCCCGGCTCGAGGATGGTCACGTCGGGCGGGATGGCCTGTTTCCACGTGACCCAGCCGCTCCACGCACCCCACTGCGGGTCCAAACCTTTGGTGCGGACGCGCGCTTTCCACGATCCCTTGGCGCTGCCGGTGACCGTGTATGTGGATGCGGCACCGTCAATATTGACGGATTGGACCGTACCGTCGGGCTTGCCGAGTTCGATTTGTGCTTTTCCCTGCGCGCTGCGGTCGGGATGGTTGGCGACCCACGTCAGGTCCACTGCCGTGCCGGTCGGGTAGGTGGTCGCGTCTGCCGGTGCGGTGATGGTCGGAGCGAGCGGCTGCTGGATTGTGGTGACCGTACCGCTCTTGGTGTAGGCCGAGTAGCCCACGCCCTTGGATACGTCGTCCCCGTAGATGGGTCTGGATACCTGCGCCTGGTAGCTGATGTCACCGGCAGGTAGCGCATCATCCGTGTAGGTGGCTTTCTGGTTGCTGATGGTCAACGCGGTCGTGGGGAACGACGTGTCCCGCGCTCCGTTGACGTAGCGTTGCAGGTTGACCCGGTACGCGTACGAGTTCGACACGTCCACGGTCACGAGGATCTGTGTCTCGCTTTTCTTCACGACCTGCACCGACTTGGGTGCCGCCGGTGTCATGTAGATGATCGCGGAGTCCACGTGCGTGGACTCGCCCGCCTGGTTGATGGCAAACAATGCGATCTGGTTGCGCGTGTTCTCCTTCAGGCCGGTGACACGGTAACTGGTCGCGTCCCAGTTGAGGGTGGCGCGCCTTCCCCAAGCACCCCATCCGGCGCCGCCAGTGCCTTGCCGGGAACCGACGGCGACCTGTTTCCATGGTTTGAGGTTCGCGTTGTCCCAATTGCCGGCCCACCGGGTCATGATGCTCGTGTCGTTTTCCCGCGTGACCGTCACGTTTTTCGGAGCATTCGGCTTCTGGTACGGGATGGCACCAACCGTCACGGAGCATGATGCGGACGATGTGCCGCCGTTGAACGCGGACTGGCTGACCGTCGCCGAACAGGCCACGCTGCGCGCACTGTCCTTCTTCGTCACCGTGAAGTCCTTGCGGACGATGACGACTTCGCCGTTCGTGCTCGTGGTCGCGTTGCCGCTGCCGGACGCGGACTGTCCGTCACATTTGACCGTGCCGTTGACGCCGTTGATCTGGAAATGCCAACCGTTGACCGCTTGGAAGCGGGCTTCCACACGAATCACGGCTTGCGTGTTTGTCTGGGATACCACCCAGGCGGCCACGTGGCATCGCCACGAGCCCGCGACAATGCCACCATACCCGTCGGCCATAATCATGCCCTCGCTTTCAGGCTCACGCCGCACGCGGCAACCAGCTCGTCCAACAGGCTTGTCAGGCGATTGTCCGCGTTGAGGCGTTCACCGTTGATCTCGATCGTGTAATTGACGGTGCTGCCGCCCAATCCCTGCAGGATGCCCGTGGACGCGACCGACATGCCGGAAGTGAACCCGGCGTCTCGCGCAGCCCGATTGAGTTGCGTTTTCCACCTATCCATGTCGACTCCCGGCAGAGAAATACGGTCCGGCAGTGCCCCATCGACAAGCTTCGCGCCGGCCTTCTGCACGGTCTTTGCGCTGGCATCCAGACCAGCTGCGATGCCCTCTCCGAGGAACACGCCGACCTGGTCACGCCAGACACGTGACGGAGAGTGGATGCCGAACTTCTGCTTGACCCAGTCGATGGCTCCCCCGACCGCGTTGGCTGCCGCGTCCCATAGGCCCTTTGCTGCGTTGGCCACGCCGTCCTTGACGCCGTTGATGATGGCCATGCCGACCTCGCCCCAGTTCACCGACGAGAATCCGTCCTTGATGGCGGACACGCATTGCGGTATCGCGGCCGCCAGTTGCGGAATGGCCTGGATGAGGCCCTTGATGAGCATGACGAGGATCTGCATGCCTGCCTGGATGATTTGCGGCAGGTTGCTTGCCAGTGTCTGCACGATGCTCGCGATGATCCGCGGCACGTAGCTGATGAGCTGCGGCAATGCCTGGGTCAGGCCGTTGATGAGCTTGACGAGGATCTGCATGCCGGACTGGATGATCCTGGGCAGGTTCTGCGTCAGCCCGTTCACGATGGTCGTGATGATACGGGGCACCTGCGCAATCAGGGGCGGCATCTGGTTGACAATCCCATTGACGAGGTTCAGCAGGATCTGTGCGCCCTGCGCCAGAATGAGTGGCAGCCCTGTCGCCAGTGCGGTGATGATGGAATCGATGATGGTGGGGATTTGTTCCACCAGTACCGGCAGGGCAGCGAGGATGCCCTGCGCCAATCCCTGTAGGAGGCTCATGCCGGCTTGCAGGAGCATGGGAATCTGTTCGACCAGGCTGGTGATGAGTGTCGTGATCATCTGTACACCTGCGGGCATGAGCTGCGGCAATGCCGCGGCCAGGCCCGATACGAGCGTGTACACTGCCTGACCGGCGACGTCGAGCAGGCCTGGCAGGTTCGCGGTCACTCCCTGCATGATGGACACGATGAGCTGGGATCCGCTTTGCAACAGTTCCGGCAGCTTGCCGGTGATGAAGCTCTTCGCTTGTTCGACCAGTCCGCCCAACTGGCTCATCAGTCCGGTGGCGAATTGCGCGATCTGTCCTCCGGTCGCCTCATTGATGGCACCCACGCCGGCGACGAGGGCCGAGACAATGGCGCCCACGCCGACGAACTTCATGAAGTTTCCGGGGCTGAAGAAGCTGGTGAGGATACCGCCGACCTTGTCGAGTCCGCCCTTGAGCTTGGGTCCGACCATGTCGCCGATACCGCCCAGCACATTGCCGACGGGGGTGAGCGCGGTCTTGACCTTGCCACCGAGAGTGCCGAGGCTGCCGGAGATCTTACCGCCCAGGCCCTTGACGGAGGTCACGATGGGATTGTTCTCGAAGGCGAACGCCAAGCCGGCCATCTTCTCCGTGATCGCGCCCTTGACCTTGGCTGCGCCGGTACCGATGCCGGTTTTCATGCCATCGAATATCTTGCCGACGGCTGATCCGAGTTTCGTGTTGCCGAGCTTGTCGATGCCATTCTTGAACTGGTCCTTCATGCCGGCGAAGCCTTGGGCAATCCGTGCGCCGGAGTCGCCGAACTTGGCGAGAATCTCACGGTTGACCGGGTCGAAGTACGCAGTCAGCTTGTGTAAATGCTCGCCCGCTTCGGACACGCCAGTCTTGAATTTGCCGGGCAGTGCCTTGAACGCGTCACCGGCCTTGGCTACCGCGCTGTCGGCGCCATCCGCGAACGTGTTGACCGCGTCCAGCAATGGGTTGATGTTGCCGCCGACCGCGGCCAGGGTGGCGAAGCCGCCGGCCAACAGTCCGAGCTGACGGCCGAGGTCCTGGATGGTGATCTCGCCGGACTCGAGTTTCTTGGAGAACTCCTCGATGTGCACGCCGGCGACATCCACGACATGGTTGAATACGTTTTCGAACTGTGCCTGCAGCGGTTTGAATGCGCCGGCAAGTTGGTCGACCACGGGGATGAGCTGGTTGGCAAGCTTGGTGGCGCCCTTGATCAGGGGCGTGCCGAAGCCTTCGCCCACACGACTCAATGCGGCCTTGATGTTGGCCATGGCACCGTCAAAACTTTCGCCGGCACGCTGCGCGGCACCGCCGAAATGCTCCTGCATCGCCGCGGAGAAATCCTCGAAGCTCACCTTGCCGTCGGACACCATCTTGCGTGCCTCGTCGGCGGTGACGCCGTAATGCTTGGCCAGGTCCTGCAGGACGGGGATGCCGGCTTCCATGAGCTGGTTCATCTCATCGCCCTGCAGGTGCCCGGTGGCGGCGACCTTGGAGAAGATCGTGCCCATGTCGGTGAACTCCACGCCGGCGACCTGCGCGGCATCGCCCACCAGTGTGAGCGCGTTCTCCAACCCCTTGCCCTGCTTGACACCGGACGCAACCAGCTGAGCGGCGACGGACGCGGCGTCGCCCAGCCCGAACGCGGTACCCTTGACGGATGCCAACGCGTCGCTCATGATGCCGTCGATGCTCTTGGTGTCATGACCCAACGCCTTGAGCTTGGTCTGGGCGCGTTCGATGTTCAAGGCACGGTCGAAGCCGCCCTTGGCAGCCAAGCCGGCGACCGCGCCTCCGACCGCGGCGACAGCACCCACGCCGACCTTGCCGACCTTGCCGAATGAGCCACCGACCTTCTGCAGGAGCGTCTTGCTGCCTTTGGAGCTGCCCGACGAGACAGCCGACTCGATGCTGCCTTCGATGGCCTTTCCAAGGCCCTTGGTGGACGGTTGGATGATGATGTAACCAGTGCCGAGTTCCTTAGCCATCGAAAGGTCCTCTCTTTCCTGTTATGTGATGCCGAGCCGCTCGTTGAGCTCATGGCGCAGCCGCATGTCAGGGGCGCTTGCCGTGGGCACGATAGGTGCCGGCCTGTCGGTCAACGCGTCGGGTTTGAGCCAATC
The DNA here is from genome assembly GCA_036311305.1 of Bifidobacterium sp. Lineage (GTDB taxonomy): Bacteria > Actinomycetota > Actinomycetes > Actinomycetales > Bifidobacteriaceae > Bifidobacterium. The sequence continues at coordinate 18,333 of JAXJQE010000069.1, read as the reverse complement.
TGGCGTCTTGCGAATCTTGCTGCCGGACTGGCCCAACGCGTACAGGATGACCTCGGCGTCACCAGGCAGGTAGCTCATGGATACCAACGCGGCATACGAATGGCTGGTCGCATGGTCCCTGAGGATTTCCTTGAGTTGTGCCCACGCGACCCACAGCGGGGTGCAGGTCAGGTCCAGCAGGTGCCCCCACGCGTGCTGCCAGTCGTATTGCAGGGCCCAATAATGTTGGGTCCACAAGGCGAGCACGGTCAGGCTTTTGGGTCGAGCTTGTCCTCGTCCTCGCCGGACGCCTCGGCCCACGCGGCGAAGATACGGCCGATGTCGATGATCTTGTCGCTCTTGTCGAGTTCGTCGGCGAGCTTGGGGTACTTGCGCACCAGGTAGTTGATCAGGAGCATCGTGTACCGCATCTGTGTTTCGCTGTCGAGGTTGTCCCACCCCTGGGTGGCCGCATCCATGCCCGCCAGGAGCACGGACAGGGGCAGCGCGGTGGAATCATCCAGGCGCGGCAGCCGCATGTTGACGCTACCGTAATTGATCTTGACAGGGGCCTCGCCCTTGCCGTTCTTGGCGGTGGGGGTCAGGTTGATGGTCTTGCTCATGATTGGCGCCTACCTTTACACGTGAATGAAATGCCTACCGGAAAGCGGTATGAGAATGCCCGCACGGCGGATAGGCGGCACCATGCGGGCATGAATCGGAGAGGCAGGTCAGGCTGCGGTCTGGTCGAGTTCCATGCCCCACACCTTGAAGTGGTACGGCGTGGCCGCCACGTCCTTGTACGTGCGCAGCGTCATGCCGTAGGACAGCAGGTCGGAGATGGTCCACACCATGTCCTCACGCTCGCCGACCGTGGCCTTCGGGATGTGCACGATGATCAGGTTGCCCGTATGGGTCAGGCCGGCGATCACGTACTGGTGCGGTGTCGAGCAGTCCGTGGCACTGATGGTCAGGGACCCGTCCGTGCCCGCGGTCGTGTCGAAATAGGTTTCCACGACGTCCTTCTTGGATTCGAGGCCGGCGAACTGGAACGTCCAGTAGCCGCCCGAACTCCAGTTGAGCACGACGTCGCCGTTGTGGGCGGTGAAATCGTTGCTGTCGCCCGCCTCCGGATGGATGGTCAAACCGTCCTCCGAGTAGTAGCCGAACGGCTTGGCGTCCTCCGGCGGCGTCCAGTCCGGGCCGAGCGTGCCGACACTGTCGGACACCCCGAAACGGAAGATCGCGCCCTCCTTGATGAGCTTGACGAAATCACTGTTGTTGCCACTGGACACGAACTCGTGCGAGCCCGCGGCAGCGTTGGTTTCTGCCATGGTTGTTTCCTTTCCGAATCTAGGTCATGGCGACGGTGAGCATCACCGCGCCGTACACGTAGTCGACATCCGACTGGGTGTCGTGGGTGGTCATGGGGCCCGCCTGCAGGTCCGCGTCGATCAGCGGCCATTCATGCCGGCGGGCGAGCAGTGCGCGCACCAGGGCGCGCCACATGCTGTCCGCGTCGGCATGGTCGAGGATGCCCGCGGTGGACGAGTACGCGGATATGGTCAGCGTCCAGCGTTGCGCGACCGGTGTGACGGGTGCGCCGGCCGACAGGGTGAGGAACAGTTTGCGACTGCCTGTCGGCATGTCATACCCGACGGGCACGCCGGGCACCGCGTCCTGGGCGATGGCGATGATCTTGGCGGACGGGTCCTGTCCGAGCAGTCCGATGCCGGCCATCAGACGCGCACCTTGGCGAGCATGTCGGCCATGAGGCCACGGTGCTTGTCCTCCACCGTCATGGGGATGGTGGCGACCACGTTGCCGCGGTCACCGTCCTCGTTGCGATACACCTTGATCGCCTTATGCACCTGCGCCATGCCTTCGACCTGTTCCTGCACGTCGTCCAGGAGCTGCGCGTTGTGCAGCAGCTGCTTGGACACGTTCGCCCGGTTGAGCACGACCTTGACCTTGCCGCTCATGTGTCCTCCTTCAACTCGGCATGCCAATGCCAGCCGATGACCCGATCGCCACGCTTCCACTGGGCGGGGGATTCGGTGATCGTGGCCCGGTATCCGCGGATGCCGAGCACGTCGCCGACACGCATGTCGATGTCCGCGTGGCCGCGCCGGTACAGGTCGAAGCCGTCGACCATGACGGTGCGCCCCGTGTCCAGGACGCGCGCCATGGCCACGGGGGCGACCAGCATGTGTGCCAGCCCGATGCGTTCCAGCTCGCCCGGCACCTTGCGGCCGTTGACGAACTCGACCGTGGGACGGTACACGGTGACCGACTCGTAATCATCCTCGATCATGCGCGCATCCTTCCATGTGGATGTGGAATGCCCGCTGGCGGCCGATGCCCAGGCTGCGTTTCTCACTGTCGAGCAGGTACAGGTCGCCGGTGGGGTTCGCGAAGGTCATGCCATCCGTGAACGGCCCAGTGGTCTGGTTGACCTGGGTGACGCCCACGCCCACGCCGAGCAAGTCGGCGAGCATGGCACGCTTGACCATCTGGCAGCAGACCCGTTTGAGTGTCGACTCACGCACCGTCTCCCAATCGGGTTGGGCGGCGATGATGATGTCGCTCGCATCGTCCAGGAGCACCTTCGCTTGCCGCTCCTCGGGCTCGTTGAGCGTGTGCCAACGGGCAGCAAGATCATCGGGCGTGGCGAACGGCGGCGACGGCACCGGTTGGGGTGTGGGATTGTCGCTCATTGCCGCCACCGGCCCTATTCGGTTGCGATGATGCCCGCGGCGCGCAGCGAGGCGAGCAGCGCGTTGAACTGGGTGACGAGCGTGTCCGCGGTCGCATCCGCCACCGCGGCGGCAGGAGCCGCAGCAGGCGGCGCGTAGGGGGTGCCGTCCGGGTTGACCAGGCGCACGCGCGGGTCCAGGACCCGGGGCTTGTGCTTCTTGCCATCATCGGTGACCACGAAGGTCTGCGGCGGGAAGTTCGAGACTGCCATGTCACGCCTCCTTGAGGACGGTGAACGCCTTGGGGTCGAGGACCGCGTAGGAGAACATCGCCTCGGAACGGTACGCGATCTGGTTGTACGCCTTCAAGTCCACGCCGGACTGGTCCGGGTCGCCGTATTCGATGACCTCGGCGGTGATGTCGCGCACCATGCCCCACTTGATGAGGTTGAAGTCGCCCATGACGGCGAGGACCTTGGTGGGGGTCTTGGCGAGCCTGCCGCTGACCGTGGTGCTGGTCGCGGTCGGTACGCCGTCGATGCTGCCCGCCATGTCCAGGTTCATCGGGATCTCCGGATAGTAGCGCATGCCGGTGGTCGGGACGCGCAGCTTGCGCAGGTCCGCGGCCCACTTGCGCGACAGTGCCAGGCCGGACACGTCGTATTCGGCCAGCGCGTCCGCCAGGGCGTCCATGTCGGCGATCGGGTCGTCGGTCACCGTCACCGCGTTCGCGCCCGCGGTCAGTGCGTCGTAGCCGTCGAGCTTCAGGCCGGTCTTGGGGTTGATCGCATGGTAGATGACGTAGTCGAGGGCGCGGGCGATGGCCTTGGACTGGTCCTCCTGGATGCGCTGGATGATGCGGAAGCGGTTGTCCTCGTCCGCCCAGCGCAGTTCGGAAGTGACGCGCGTGGTGGTCTGCACCTTGAACCGCTTGCCGGTCACGTACTTCAGGGACTGCTCGTAGGAGCCCTTCTTCTCGCCCTCGCCGATCACCTCGGCTTCCGCGTCACCGGTGAACAGCATGTATTCCTTGTCGGTGAACATTTCCGGCGTGCTCGAGCTGAGCTTGGCGATGGTGGACGTCTCACCCACCTTGTTGACCACCGCGTCGGCGATCTCGACCGGCAGCTTGATCTTGCTGGTATCCATGGGCATGGTTGTTTCCTTCCTGGGGTTACTTGATTTGATCGAACAATCCGTTCACGAACTGGCGTGCCTGCTCGTCCTTGGGTTGCGCGTCCGGTACGCTGCCCTGGTTGGGCATGCCGGCCGGCTTGGGATGCGCGTACTGGTCGAGCCTGCCGGCGTAGGAGCGCATCGCTTCCTCGTCGTCCCCGACCAGCAGGTCGGCGGGCACGCCCGTCTCCTCGCTGACCTTCGCCGCCAGCGCGCTGCGCGCCTTCGCGGCTTCCGCACTGTCCTTGTACGCCTGGAGTTCAGCGAGCTGCCTGGCGCGGTCGGCGTCCTGCGCCTTGAGCTGTTCCAGCTCGTCGGCCTTCGCCTTGTTTGCCTTGGCCCGCGTCTCCCACTCGCGTGAATGCTTGAGGGTCTCCTCGAGTTTCGCGGCCTGTGCCGTGTTGGTTTCCTCGAGTTCCTTGATCCTGGCGAGTGCCTCGTCGAGTTCCATGGGGATTGTTCCTTCCTGATTGGGCCCCGTTTCGGGGAACAAAAAAGCCACCGTGCGGTGGCTTCAAGTCGTGGCTGGAGCAGGATTCGAACCTGCGAGGACAAGAATCAGCGGATTTACAGTCCGTCCCGATCGACCTCTCCGGCATCCAGCCTCATGTGGTATATTCGTGAGTGAAGAGGGATCCCCTGCGACCAGCTATTGCAGACTGGTACATAAGACGGGGGGTTATCCCTCTTCCATTTTCTCAGTCCAGACGTACTTCGTGCAGTCCGCCGTCATTGAATATCCACAATTCTCTTATTTTATTCGTATGAGTATTGTTGTAATTCTCCAGTTTTCGTATTGTTTTTTCCAATGGGTAGGCATCGCCGACATCGATGACGAAGACGTCTTTGACCACCCCTTTTTCCTTCGCGCGATCCACGGCCTTCGAAATCCTTCCCGCAATGCTTCGATATTTCATGCTGGCCACTGATTTCAACTCTGCAGCACAGTCGCGTTCTACCCATTTGAAATCATTGGTCGGTTCTCCGATTGTTGACTTCGGTATCCACTCGGCATGTTGCCGTTGCCCTTGGAACCGTTCGAGGAATACGATTTCGTGAGGTTCCAGACGTTCGACACGCGGATCCATGCCGATCGCCTCCTGCCGTTTCCGCCAGGAGTCTACGCTCCCTTTCTTTTCATGCCTCATGGAGAGAAGCTGTTTCTCTTCCTTCCACGGAAGAGAGCCCCATGGTTCTTTCTCTACATGGTCAGAAACCAGACTGCCGCCACTTCTTCGCATCTGCTTGAGCACCTCATGCCAATCAGCGTGCTTCCCCGCTTCATCCACTGATTGCCTATAGATGCGCTTGTATGCATCCAGATCGTATCCCTTGAGGGTTTGTTCACCCCAGCTGGGGATGACCTTGCAGTCGCAGTCCTCATGGTAGCGGCTGCCGCCCTTGCCGGCAGTCTCGTCGCTCAGGTATGCGAAGCCGCGTGAGGCGAGCATCATGCAGAACGCGCACGTCCTGGCACCCGAGGGGACGCGCGCCCACCTTGGATGGGTGGGATCGTGGCGCATGTCGTGCATGGTCTGCAAGCGGGCACCGTTGCGCATCATGTCCGCGATGAACTGTTGCGCGTCATCGATGTTCTCCATCGAATGCCACAGGTCGGCCATGGTCACGCCGTACTTGTTGTTGCCGCTGAACGCATCCTGGTATCGCAGACCGATATATCTCTCGTTGACGAGTTTGCGCTGGGTCTCCCACAGGGCCTGGTTCACGTCGACCAGGCCATAGGAATCCAACGGCGGCATGTCCACGCCGGCGTATTCCTTCCACGCCTCGCGTACCGCCTGGTAGTAGTCGTCGGCACGCTGGGCGGCGGTCTGCACCCACTCCGTGACGATTTCCTGCTTGTCCAATTGCCCACGTTGGATGGCTTCCTCGATTTCGTCGGCCGCTTCGTCACACCACCCGTCGAGTTCATCGACATAATTCTTGTACAGCCTGTCAAGTTCAGCCTGAAGTTCCTCTTCGCGCCCCGGGGAGACCTTCAGGTCGTTAAGGGCCATCATGCCTCCCCTCACTTGACGCTATTTCTCTTCCAGCCCGCTGGCTTGTGTTTCCGGCATGCGCAGGCTCACAGGTACCGCGCCCGTGAACTGAACGCCTTCGAGACCGAGCATGCGGGCAGCGGACTGCGGGTCCACGCCGGCGCGGATGGCGACGCCGAGCGCGTCGAACTTGGCTTTCAGCTCACTCTCCCCCAGATGCGGGGTTTCGTCCACGTCGATGGTTTCCGTGACCTGCTTCTCGGTCTCGACGTCGGCTTGCGAAGTGGTGTTGGCGGCTCGCAGCTGGTCGATCTGTTCCTTGGCGCGCTGCTCGCGCTGGTAGGCGCGGAAGGACGCGAGTTCCTCCATGGTCAAGCCCAGCTTGGCCAGGCCGACGTCGGAGTCCGCCCACGCACTGTTGGCGCCGGCGACCTTCGTGTAGAAGTCGGCGCGGGCCGCGTCCGACACGACCCGGGTCGGCGCCCAGACGGGGCGAATGCCCGTCATGTCCGGCGCCATGGGCGTGTTGTCACGCAGTTGGACGGCCATGCGCATCGCGTCCATGAGCTGCTCGCCGAACATACGGTTCTGCCGGTCCGCGACACGGGTCAGTTCGTTCTCCGACGCGGCGAGGGCTTCCGCGCTGGTCGGGTTCGTCAACCGGATGCCGAGGCGTTCGGCGGGAATGTCGGTTTCCGCCGAGGCGAGCATCGCGATCGTTTCGAGCATGTCGCCGTGCGGGGTCATGGATGCCTGGTTGACCTGGTGCATTTCGGGCACGAGGTTGTCCTGGTCACGGCTGATGGAGTTGATGTCCGCCACCAGGGAACTCCACGTGTCCGAGTCGAAAGCGTCCGCATCGAGCCCCAGGAACCACAGTTTGGGTGCCGCGTAGAATTCCGCGGACGCTTCCATGCGTACCATGGTTCGTTGCGCCATGTCCGTCAGGCTCATCAACGCCCGGTTGATGCGCGAGCGGCCGAAGGGGCGGTCCATCTGCGCGTCATAGGCGAAGGGGACCACGGCGACCCGGTCGAGCCGGTTGTCCTGCCGCCATGCCGCCCAGCGGCCCATGAGGTCCACGGAGCATGCGTAGTTGCGGCCCGGCAGCCACACGTTGAACGCGGTGATGTTGCCGTACTTGTCGGCGCCCGTGATGGTCAGGGCGCCGGCGATGCGACGCCCTGCGGGATCCCACACGGCCGCGGACCAGTCCGCCGAGCGGGGCGTGACCAGGATGCGGGTGCCGGTCGGGTCGGCCGGGTCGTAGTCGATGGTCAGGAACGCGCAGGAATGCTTGTAGCAGGAGATGATGGCCTGGGAGACGTCCGAGGTCAGGTGGTTGTCCAGGACGATGGTATTGACGCCCTGCGGGTCCCCGCTTGGTGTTTCAAAGCCCTCGAACACGCTCTTGTCTGCCAGGGCGCGCACGGACTTCTGTGGCCAGCCGACCACGTTGCCGATCTTGCGCGCCAAATCGTCGGGTACGGCGATGCGCAGGTTCTGGAAGCGCTGCCTGGCGTCGTAGAAGCGGCTGCGCAGCAGGTTACGCGGGTATTTCGCCTGCCATACCTTCAACAGGCGTTCCGCCATGATGCTGTCGGCGCCGTCCAGTCCGCTGATGCGGCCGATGCTGGTGATGTTGCCCGACAGGATGGGCACGCCGGTCAGGTTCGCGGTCAGCATGCGCTCACCTCCTCACCTTCTGTTTGCGTCTGGGGTCTCTCTTGCTGATGGTCAGCCCGTAGGATGCCAGGGTGCATGCCACCAGGGGGCTGATGTCGATGTCCGTGCCGACCTTGTTCCAGCCGATAGCGCCCGCATTGCCCACCGGGCGGGTCACGGCGCCCGCGACCGCCTGGTCGAGCGCGGGCTGGTCGCCTTCCGGCAGATGCGTCAAGGTACCGGCCGCCAGGTGGTCGAGCAACTGGCCGCAGGCGCGTCCCATGTCGGCCGCGTTCGTGACGATCGGCCGGATATGCGCCGCCTTCAAATCGGGCAACAGGCTCATGGCGGGCGACTGGCTGTCGATCACCACCGCGGACGTGCGCGGCCATTGTTCGGCGAGCCAGTCCACCGCCCACCGGGTGCCATGGTGGGCGACGTCCCTGAACTCGCGCAGTTCGACGTGCACGGTGCCGTCGTCGTGGCGGATGGCGCCGCCGACCGCCAGGCTGGAGCGGTCGGGCGGCATGTCCAGGCCGTAGCCGATACGGCCCTGCACGTCCGGCTCCTCGACGGCCGCTTTCTTCCAGCGGGTCGGGTCGATGGCGTGCGCCGTGTCCACCTTGTCCCAGATGCCCAACGCCTCACGGCGGAAACTGTCGTCGCTCAGCAGGTTGCGCATCCTGAGGATTGCCGCCTCGCTCGTGCGTTTCGGATAGCTGGGGTTCGCGATCTTCCACGCCTCACGGTCATCCAAATCACTGCCGTCCGGCGCGGCGAGTTCGATGTAGCACATGCCTTCCGTGCCAGCCAGGGCGGTGGCACGCTTGTCGGCGAACGCCTCACTTTGGTCGCCGGGCTTGGGCGGGTTGCCCAGGAACACGATCAGCGGGTCCGGGGCGGCATTCGTGATGGCCACCATGTTGTCCAACGCCGACTGGGTGAGGATCTGCGCCTCGTCGAACACCTCCACGTCCACCGAGTGCAGTCCTCGGCCGAAGCCACGTTCACGGGCGCCGAACATGAGACGGCTGCCGTTCTTGAACCTGATTTCCTGCTGTCCGTTCGCCCGCCTGATGCGGTCCACGTACGCTTCCAGGAGCGGATTGTGCTCGCTCAGGCTGCTCAGGTCGGTGAACGTCTCATCCGACGTGCGCGAGTGGTGGGCGGTCCATACGACCTTCAGGCCGGGTTTCATCATGCACAGCAAGTACACGGCGTTGCCGATGCTGTACGTCTTGCCGATCTGGCGGCAGCTGCTCAGGGTGAGACCTCCTTCGCCGCACGCATACTTACCCTGAGCGTTCTTGGCCAGCAGCAGGTAGAGGACGCCCTGCTGCCACTTGTCGAAGCGGATGCCGACCTTCCGGGCGACCTTGTTGATCTTGGTGAAGTCGGAGCCGACGATGCCGGCTGGCTGCACGAGCTGTTTGGCGACCTCAGATAATCTCGGCTCCCACGTCGACGTCATCGGTTGCCTCCTCGTCCTCGCTGTTGTCGGCGAACAGGTCGATGGCGGCGTTCGCGCCGGTGATCTGCATGAGCTGGTTGGATACCGACACCAGTTCCTTGCTCAGCCCTGCCAACGCGGTCGGCGGTGTGGCCGGATCGTCGATGACCTGCCGCAGCCTGGCGCGCAGTCGGCGCAGCGTCTTCTCGAGCGGCTCGTCCATCTCGCGTTCCATCTGCGCCTCGAACGCGTGCCGCTCCGCGGATAGTGGCGTGAGCTTCTCCTTCTTGGTGGCCGCGGGGCGGGCGCCGATTTTCTTGCGCATGCGTTCGGCACGCTTCGCGCAGGTCTTCGAACAGTATTTCGACGGTCGGCCTCGCCTAGAGGGTTCATATTCCTTGCCGCACACGCAGCATTTCATGCTGTTTTCACCCCCCTTTGCGACATGTCGCTAAATTGCCGAAACCCGGAGGGGTACCGGCACTGCACACGAGGTTGCCTTTTGGGGCCCTGCCGGGGTCTCCTCCCCAGGGTCCGGCCGGGCGGCAGCGGTTACCAACTGCTCGCGTGCAGGGGCAGCGCGGTCGCGCGCGGCCGTGGCTTGCCTGCGAGCTGGGCGCGTGCGTAGTCGTCGCTCTTGTTGCTCTTGAGCCTGTTGCACTGCCTGTGTACCAGCTGCACGTTGCTCCAGGCGAGCGGGTCGCCACCGCGGGAGACGGGTATGATCTCGTCGACCTCGGCGCTCAACGGATGCGGGCTGCGTAGTGTCTTGTCTACCGGCTGGCCGCAGATGGCGCACGTGTCGTAGGCGGCGAGCACGCGGGCCCGCAGCAGTCGGCGCCGGTGCCCGTTGTGGGTACGGGGATTGCTCCTGCTCATGGTGCCTCCCCGGATATGAGTGGAGCCCCAACCATGGTGGCTGGGGCTCCTGGTTGAGTCCAATGCGGTCCGCGCATGCGCGTGGCGCAATACTAGACACAATAGTGGAGACACCCCGTTGTTGTCAATTCTCGAGGATCCGCAGCACGTCGCCGAGCCGGTAGACTGCCACTCCCCCGCTTGTCCCTACGCTCTTGAGTTTTCCGCGCTGCCGCCACTTCTCGATCGTCTTGCGCTTCGCCGAATATCCGCATTTGCACAGGGTGGCCGCGAGCTTGCTTGCCGTGCCCACGTATCCGGATGCGAGGAGCCGCATGCGTTGTGCCTGGCGTACGACGGCCAGGTCGACGCTTCGCCCGCAGGACTCGCACCGATGCCACGCCAACACGCGGCTTTCGGGCTTGTCAGGGAGCCAGATGCCCGCCATGCACCAGGGGCAGGATCCTGCGAGCCTGGTCGCCGGCGACGGATCCAGGAGCCGCTCGCATGACTCGCTGGCTTCCGCTATGAGTCGCACGATCTGCCATGCGTCCTCCCGCGCTTCCAGCCGGGCCGCGTACTCGTCGCGGTCCAATCCAGCGAGCAGGTCCAACGCGGTCATGCTGGGCGCGGTGTGCAGGCCGGCGGCCTGTGCGAGGACCATGCCCAGGACGCGCACCTGCGTGAGCAGGTCGGTGGCGGGCAGGTTGATCAACGCCGGTGCCGACGTGGCTTGCACGTGGACGCCGCTCGCATCGTCGGGGATGATGCGGATGCGCCGGTCGGCGAGCGCGTCGATTTCGATGGTTTGTTGGTAGAGGTGGTGGATGTCGTTTTTGATGCGTCCGGGTTCGGGCGAGGCGGTGGTGGTCATGGTGTCCTTCCGGTAGACTGGGGTGTGGGTAGCGGCCTCATGTCTTCCGTTGGGAGGTGTGGGGCTTTTTCTATTCGGTAGGCTGGTCGGTATGGATGCTTTCTCGGTTGTCAGCCTGGCCGTCGCGGTTGTGGGTGCCGTGTGTGGTGTTGCTGCGTTGTGGTTCTCGTGGCGTGCCAATCAGTTCGCGAAGGGTGCCAATGAGCTGTCGGATACGGCGAACAGGGAAGCCCGGCATGCCAACGAACTGGGCGGCCACGCCAATGAGATAAGTCAGGACGCCAATACGTTGGCCAACAGGGCGTTGCAGGTCGCTTGTGACCAGGTGGAGTATGAGTGGATCGTCAAGGTCGATGATCAGGCTGCCGTGGTCTCGGTCCGCAATGAGTGCGCATTGCTGGCGCGTGACGTGTCCGTCGTGGTCGAATCGGGCCACTGTCGTGTAGGTGAGGTCGGGGTCGGCGAGGTAGAGGCGTTCGGCGATGTCGCAGTGGACGTATCGGACACGTTCCAGCAGGTAGTCGAACGTGAGCGTCTCAAGGGGCATCCCGACTGGTTGCCGGTCAGGATCGCCGTCAAGGTCCATGTCGTGTGGACCAGTGAGTTCGGGGTGCGTCGCAACAAGGTCGTCGATGGTGAGTTGGGCGAGCCGCTCAAGGATTTCCAGGGTTAGGCAGCCTTGCATGTCGAGGTCGCCTGGCAGCCACTCGTAGGCGGGGGTAGGGTGTTGCGTACTGGGTCTGGGGGTTTCCAGTCGTTCCATTCGGCCGTCGAGTATGGAAAGTGCCGTGTTGTGTGAACGTAGGGTGGCCAAGATGTTGTCGATGACGGTCTGGTACTTGTCGAAGCTCATGTTGGGTTTTCCTTCGGGAAGTGTGTGGGGCTTTTCCTTATTGGTTCTTGCCGCTGAACTGTGGGTCTGTGTCGAGTTGGTCGTCGGGGTCGAGTTGGTCGATGACGATCATGCACAGGTCGAGGGCGTAGTCGAAGCCGTCGAGCCAGCTGGTGACGAGCATGTCGGCGGGGTCACGGTTCGGGAAGCTGATTTGGCGGATGTGCTCGATGGCGATCTGGCGTTTGTCGAAGTTCATGCGTGGGGTCCTTTTCTCGCAGGTGTCTACTAGGTGTTGTGTAGGGAATATGGGATGGCGCGCCATGTTTTCATCGCGATGACACGCCGAGAAAGGGGTTATGGGGAACGACACACCGTGGCCGCGAGTTCTTGAATACTGGCGGATTGTGCCGAATTTGCGACTTTTTGACGCTTTAGAGAGACTTTTTTGCCTTTTTTGACTCTGACCACATGGACAACATTGGCGAGCGCCTGTGACCCCTTAGAATGCGTTGCAGTATGCTTGGAGTCGATAAGAGTCGAAGCGAGTAAACGAAGCTTCGGCCACGACCCCAAGGAAAGGAGGTGATCATGGCCAAATCCCACAAGTCGGGAAGCCCGAATCCGCAGCCGCACAGCGCGGTCACGGGCCGCTTCGTCACTAAGCAGTATGCCGAAAGCCATCCGAAGACCACGGCATACGTGACACCGAAGAAGCACTAGAGTGGTAATATCGTCTAGGTTCGGGACTCCGGCATCGCACTGCCGGGGTCCCTTTTTGCTAATCCGGCACATACTATCGTACCTCGCGTTCTGCCATCCAGCGGCGCACGTCCGAAAGCCGGTAGCGTACGCAGGTTTTCGAGATGCGCACGAAGTCAGGGCCTTCGCTGCGATACCGCCAGTTCGACACGGTCCGCTCGGAGACGTGGAGCATGCGGGCAACTTCCCTGGCGGTCAGCATCCGCTCGGAAGGGGAATCTGGTGATTGCTTCATGGTGAAGGTTCCTTTTCTAGTCGATGAGGGCGGTCTGCTCATAGTTGAGGAGTCGGGCCCATGGGTCCGGGTTGGTGGGGTCGTCTCGCGTGTGGATGTGTTCCAGGAAGTCGGGTGCCGCTCTTGCCTTGGTGGCCGCGTGGAGGGTTGGTGTGAGGGTGCTGAGTGGCGGCCGCGTGCAGTTGTGGTGTTGCAGGTAGTCGTGGCCTTCCTGCGGGTCGGGGTCGGTGGTGATGTGGGCGGTCAGGCCGTCCCATTCGATGCGGTCGAGCAGGACGCCGAGCAGGAGGGCTGCTTGGATGAGTGGCCCGTTGACCAGGTAGGGGTCGTATTGGTCCCATACTCCGTGTGCGGGGCGGGTTTGGATGGTCCAGGCTCCGCAGGCGCATTTGTGTTCGACGAGTTTCATGGGGTTTCCTTTCCGGCATGCTTGGCGGATCCAGGATGGTTTGCGTGGGCGGGCGGGTTTTGGTTGTGCCGCCCAGGGGTCTGGGGGGGGCGTTCCACGGGTCCGCTGTCGAGGTGCTCATTCGGGGAGGCTTTCTTCGACCCAGTCGGCAAGCTCACGCAGCGTGTCGGCCAGTTCCCGTATGTAAATTTCGCTGCCCTCGTTTTTTGGAGTGGGAAGCAGTTCGTCCGGGAACCGGATCTTCAGTCGGTACTTGGGTACCCCTCTCCATGAGGTTCGCGCGATGACGTTGACCGCTTGCAACAGTCTGAGGGATGTGACGATGCGTCCCGAGTTCGGTTGGGTGGGGATTGCTTCGCTGAGTTCCTTCTTGGTCATGGGGCACTCGGCGTGCATGAGGGCTTCGCAGACTTCTTCCATGATCCTCAGTGTCTTGTTGTCCATTTCGTACATGTTCTTGCTCCTTTGATGTGTTCGGCGTGTCGCTACTTCTCCCGGGGAAAAGTCGACATTTTTACCTTCCCGACTTGCTTGCTCTAGTTCTCCCCGTTAGAATGGCGGTGACTTCAGTCACACGCCAATTCTTCTTGGGGAGAACATCGCTAGTTTTGCCACTTCTCCCCGGGAGAGGTTGGGGAGAACTTGGGGAGAACTAGAATTCCGGTTCATCATCGTCTCCTTGGTCTAGAAAATCGTTGAGTTCCTCATCAGTGATGCGGTACTGGTAGTTGTCGGATTCTGGGTCGTCCATCTCCGAGTAGAGCCGTTCGTATCGGTATTCGTTGGCTCTTTTTGCCCCTGTCTGGCGTTGGACGAATTTGCCTTCCAACAGCAGGTCTAGAGCTTCCATGACAGTGGAGTGCCTTACGCCTTTACCGTCTTCGCGAAGCCATTTGTCGATCTTGTTGACGCTGTTCCATCCTCCTTCGGTTTTGAGCATGCGGCTGATGCGTTCCATCACCCATGTCGGCTTCGTTTTCTTCGGCTCCTCCCCTGCCACTGGCAGCATGGTTGGTTTGCCGATGGTGACCTGGACGCGGTCGCGGTCGGTGGAGTCCACAGTGATGCGGGCCGCTTCCCTGAGTCGGTCGTTCCTGTTGGCTGGTGCGCAGTGTTCGGATAGGTAGCCGTTCCTGTCTTTGGCGAGTTTGATGGTGATTTCTCCTTTCAGGCCTTTGCCCAATGTGCGGGAGGGGTACACGTAGTAGCTGGCGCCGCTGATCTGGGCGAGTTTCTGGATGGAACCGGCGGCGAAGCGCCCCTGCGAGTCTTTGGCTTTGACGACGTGGTCGACGGTGAGGACGGCGGCGCCTGAGTCGGCGCATGGGTTGAGCAGGTGCTGGTAGAGCCATGCGATGTCTCCTGCCTTGTCTTGGTCGAGGCCGCATCCGGCCATCAAATTGTTGATGCCGTCGAACACGATGAGGTCGTAGGCTTGTTCGACCAAGTCCTGGAAGTCAGCGACGTTGTTCTGCGAGTCTGGCCGGCCTGTGGGGTTGCGGTAGTCGAACGTGTCGGGGTCGGTGATGATGCTGTCGGCGACTCCGAGGAGGCGGAGGCGTTGGATCATGCCGCCGGGGCCGTCTTCGAGGTCGATGTAGGCGACGCGGCCGTGCTTGGCGAGCAGCTCGGCGGTGGCGATCTGCGCGAGCAATGATTTGCCGCTTTCGGGTTCTCCGTGCAGGTCGTTGACGCGGCCCCGGTAGAGGAGGCTGATGCCGTCGGTGCGGGTGAGGAGGCTTGGTGCGGGGTTGGGGTTGCCGTCGGCCCAGTCGGCGAGGTTGATGCGCCCCCACGTGCTCGGCACGCGTGGCATGGTTTGTGCCTCTGTGGGCTCTTCTGTGGGCTGCTGTGGCGTGTTTGCCCACTGGTCCGGCTCCATGTTCGCGTTCACCTCCTTCGGCCGTGTGGCGGCGTTTTCGAGTTCTCGTATTTCCTCCGCCGTGATGGCGTCTTCGGGTGGTTGGGTGCAGGGGTCGACGGCGCCTTGCGCGCCTCCGTGGTTCTTGTCGAGGGCGCCTTGGATGAGGCGCACCCATTCGCGTTCCGCTTCCTCCTGCCCGCCCGCCCGTTCGGGGCTGACGGCTTGCACGAACCCGGGGTGGAGTGTGTCGAGTGCCTGGTCGACTCCCCTGTGGCCTTCTTCCTTGAATCGGATGAGGCTCCAGGTTGCTTCGGCCATGGTGTCGTGGTGGCTTCCCTTGGCTGCGGGGTCGCGCATGACGTGTTCGAGGAACGCGCTGGTGCAGCGGCACATGCCGGTGTCGTTGACGGCTTGTCCCGGGTTGAGGAACGTGAGGCGGCGTTCTGCCTGCGGACGTTCGGGTTGGCGCAAGAACTGCACCCACGTGTCGGGCAAGGGTGTGAGATCGCCGGGTGTGGGGATGTGGTCGGCTTCCTGCCCGTCCGGCCGGTACCAGCGGTACTGTTCTCCGGTTGGGTGGATGCTTGGCCAGACGACGGCGTACCGGTGGGCGTGGCGCAACAGGTCGACGCCTTCGACGGCGCCGCCCTTCCACTTGACGCCTTTGGGCACCTGGTAGAAGCGGTGCGCGTACGGATGGTCGGGTCCGTGTGCGGTGGATGTCCAGGTCGGGGGCAGGTCGCCCAGGTCTTCGGCGAGTTGTTGGATGCCTGCCCATCCGTCGGCTTTGCGGTTGTGGCCGTCCGCGCTGTCGATGTCGATGACGAGGATCCCGTCGGGCATGCTGATGCCGGTGTTGCCGTCCGGGTTCATGTCGGCCCATGCTGCCATTTGCTGCTCGGTGACGGGTTGTTGGCTGCCGCCGGTGGCTCCTTTGGGTGGCGGCTGTTTGCGGCCTTCGGGCAGGGGGAAAACCTGTGCCCATCCGGCTGCCCGGTAGAGCGGGGCGGCTTGCGCGTAGCCGTGGATCGTGGTGTCCATTCGTGTTTCCCCTTCGTTGGGATTGGTGGTGTATGCGTTTTTCGTGGGGTGCCGTCCGCTTGCGGGACGGGATGCCGGCTGGATCCGTTTCACCCCTGAACCGGCGGGAACCGGTTAGAAGGCGGGTTCCTGTGCGTCTGTCCGCCGTCCGGCCTCATAGACTTGCTGCACGGGCAGGTGGAGCTGGGCGGCGACCTGGTCAGGGCTCAGTCCGGCGTCCCGCAGCGCCCCGATGGTCATGACCTGTTCCGGGGTGAGCGCCGCCGGGGCGGGCTGCGCCGCCGCAGGTGCCGCCGTGGTGGCCGCAGGCGCCGTAGGCGCTGCCTGTTCCGCCGGGGCGCCGAAGTCGGCGACCGCCTTCGCCGGGGCGGGCGTGATCTCATACTTGTAGAGTTTCGGCGGGTTGCCTTTCTTGCCGCGCGGCCCCAGGCCGGTGAACGTCGCGGTGAACGTGTCGCCGGGGCGGGGCGGCTGGTTGCGGTTCACACGCCGCGCGGCCCTATAGGCTTGCATTTGCACGCCCCACCCCTTGATGTAGATGGCGCGCGTGCCGTCGTCGTATTCGTCGTCGTGCAGGTCGGTCTGGATGATGATGCGCATCTGGCGCTGCGGCGTGCCGTCCGCCCAGTACTGGGGCGTGTGGTCGTCGAAGTCGGTGACCTGGAGGACTTCCTCCTCGAGGACCTGCCCGGTGACGGTGTCGCCGACCTGGCTGTCCGCGTTGAAGAAGGACTTGGCGCCGCCGGCGCCGAACTCGTCCACGCCCATGATGCTGGCTGCGCCGTTTTCCTGGCGGGGCGCGTTCTGGGCGGGTTGGGGGTTGAAATCGTTGAAGCCGCTCATGATCGTTGCTTTCCTTTACTTTCCTTGTGCGGGTTGTGTTTCCTTGTTGGCGAGGTGTCCCTCGTACCGGGGCTCGACCAGGTGGTCGAGTCGTGTCCACCGTTGCGGCAGTTCGATGCTTGGAGTGTCGTGCGGGTCGAGGCCGAACGGGTCGTTGCCTACGGGGTCGTCGACCCACGTGCCGCAGTCGAAGCATCGCCCGAAGCTGCGTGGCAAATGGCGGATCCACTCGTCCCTCACCTGGGGCCCGTCGGTGCGGCCGATCAGGTCGAGCATGTCGAGGAGGACCTGCGCCCGGTTCAACGCCCACCGGCCGGGCCGCGGGTCGTACGTGAACTCGTAGCTGAACGCCTCGTCCAATGTCATGGCGTTGCGTGGCAGGTAGACGATGACACTGCGCTGCGCATTGCGCACGCCCAGCCCGTACAGGGACGCTTGCACGAGGTATTGTTGGCTGGGCCCGTTGGCTTTCGCCGCCTTGAGGGTGGTGGTGCCGACGGTTTTCCAGTCGACCGTGGTGCCTGACTCCTCGTCGTACAGGTCGACGCTGCCGGTGATGTCCTGCCCGTCGAGGCGGCCGACGGTGACCTTCAGTTCGGTCCGGTATCCGTGTCCGTCGAAGAGCTGTTCGAACGCGGCGTGCACGCAGGTGCCTTCGTACGGGATCCACGCGGCCTTGGCGGGCGTGTGTTCCCATCCGGCGAGTTTCGCCGCCAGGCAGTGCACGCAGTCAGTGCCGAGCTCGCTCGGTCCGATGCGTTTCTGCAGGGTGCGCGGCTGGTTGAGGATGTGTTCCTCGATGATGGGCCGGAGTTTGGCCCATTCGTCCGATGGGAGGCGTTCTGGATGCCAGTCACTCATTGGGGTCCTCCTTCCTGTCACTGCTGTTAGCAGTGCTGTCACTGTTGTGTTGGTCGAGCCATTGGTCGAGGTCGTCCATGAGGTCCCGCACCTGCACAAAAATGCAGATGGCGGCGATGAGGGCGACGAGCGCGGTCACGAGGATCACGAGCGTGAGCACGCGGACGTCTACCATCGGTCGCCGTCCAGTTCGTCGTGCATGTATTCCGCCTGCCTGGTGCCGGCCTCGTCGCGCGCACACTCGTCGCAGATCCGCTGGTTGGTGGCGATCTGGATTGCGGCGAGCATGAGCCCGCAGTTCTCGCAGTACACTTGCGCTTTCGGGTCTTCGGGGTTGGGGTGGATCATCTGTGGGTCTCCTATCGGATGGTGACGGTTGGTTTGCCGGTGTTGACGCATCCGGCGAGTACGGCGCTGCCGGTTTCCTTTTCGAGGACGCTCAACGCCTTGGGGACGCGCTTGTAGAAGTTGGGGTACTGGTCGGGCGGGAACTGTTCGCGCATGCGCGACTGGTCGATGCTGCGCCGGCCCGGGCTGACAATGACCTTGAGGTCTCCCGCCGGCCAGGTGCCGTCCGGGCAGTGGTCCGCGACTTGCTGTTTCAGTTGGCTGATGCGCAGGCTGATGGCGGATTGTTGCAGTTCGAGGTTGACGATCTGTGCGGCGACCTGTTCCAGGTCGAACGGTTCGGTGGTTTCGGCGCTCATGGGCGGGGTCCTTCCAGGGTTTGCGTGTTGGTTTTGACGGGGATCATGCTCAGCTTGTGGGTTTTGTGCATGGCCCGGTGC
>JAXJQE010000068.1:0-7643 GCA_036311305.1 Bifidobacterium sp. | reverse complement strand
GGCGGTCGGCTCGTCCATGACGAGCACGCGCGGCTCGCACGCCAGCACACCGGCGATGGCGGCCAGCCGCTGCTGGCCGCCGGACAGCTCGAAGGGGGAGCGCTGCGCCATGTCCTCCAGCCCGACGAAGGCGAGCGCGTCGCGCACGCGCGCGCCGACCTCCTCCCGGGGCAGCTTCTGGTTGGCGGGACCGAAGGCGACGTCCTGGGCGACGGTGTCGGCGAACAGCTGGCGCTCGGGGCGCTGCATGACGAAGCCGACCGTACGCCGCAGGGCGCGCCTGCGCGCGCGCCTGGCGTGCCCGACGTCGATGCCGTCGACGGTGACGGTGCCCGCCTGCGCGCGCTCGAGGCCCGTCAGCAGCCGCGCGAACGTGGTCTTGCCCCACCCGTTGGGGCCGGTGACCGCCACGATGCGCCCCCGGCCGATGGCGCACGTGAAGTCGTCGAGCACCGGCGCCGTCTCGCCGGGGTAGGCGAAGGTGACGTGGTCGAACGCGATGATCGGCGCGCCGTCCGCGGACCCGTCCACGGTGACGGCGCCCGACGCGGTCCTGTCGATCGGTGCCGTGGTGCCGGCATGGGTCTCCGTCGGCATCGCCGCCCTGCCCGTGCCACCGCCGGGCACGTCGGAGACGACGCGGCCGTGCGCGAGCGTGACGACGCGGTCGGCGCGCAGCCGCTCGTCGGGGTGGTGGGTGATGAGCACGATGGCGGTGCCGCGCGCCTGGATGGTGTCCAGCGTGCGCAGCACGTCGGCGCGCGCAGCCGGGTCGAGCATGGCGGTCGGCTCGTCGAGGATGAGCACGCGCGAGTCCATGGCGAGCATGCCGGCGATGGCGATGCGCTGCTGCTGGCCGCCCGACAGCCTCGTGGGGTCCGCCTCCTGCCAGCCGTCCATGTCCACGGCGTCCAGCGCGTCGCGCACGCGGCCGCCGATGAGCGCGGGCGCCACGTCGAGGTTCTCGGGGCCGAAGGCCACGTCGTCGGCGGTCACCGTGGTGACGATCTGGTCCTCGGGGTTCTGGAAGACCATGCCGATGGCGCGCGTGGCCGCGCGGTACGCGTCCGGGCGCGCCCCGACGGCGTCGTCGAAGACGCGCCGACCCATGAGCTCGACGGTGCCGTGGTCGGGGGCGGCCAATCCCGCCATGACGCGCGCGAGCGTCGATTTGCCCGAGCCGTTGGCGCCGGCCAGCGCGACGCGCTCGCCGGCGCGCACCGTCAGGTCCACGCCGTCGAGCGTCCACGTGGCGCCCGCGTCGTAACTGTAACGCACCCCGGCCAGCGCGATGACCGTGTCGCGGGCGGCGCTCACCGGTCCAGCAGCTTCGAGACGGGCTTGTAGACGAGGAACGTGACCACGTCGTTGAGCACGAACTTCAGCAGGTTGAAGGGCAGCAGGATGGGCACCACCATGCGCGCCACGTCCGCCATGGACATGTGCGCGTACATCGGCGTGACCACCAGGTTGGAGGCCAGCGCCACCACGAGCGCCACGATCGAGCCGACGGCCAGGCCGAGGGCGGCCGAGCCGCGCGTGCGCTTGCGCCGGTAGATGAGCGCCGCGGGCACGGAGAGCGCCAGGGCCACGAGGATGGCCATGAGCGAGCCCCACGGGTTGGTGAACACGTGCGGGAGGAACCCGAGCACGGAGACGATGACGGCCGCGGACGGCCCGTACGCGAAGCCGGCCAGCAGGCACACGACGCCCGACGGGTCGTACTTGAGCCAGGGCGCGGCCGGCATGAGGGGGATCTCGATGAAGCTGACGGCCATGGCCAGCGCGGTGAACAGCGCGTACATGGCGATGCGTTGGGTGGACCAGCGTCCATGCCCGTTGACGCCGGTGGAATGCCGGTCGTCGGGGCGCCGGTCGCGTTCGGTGGGTATGCCTCGGCCCATGGCTCGGCTCCGTTTCTTCCATCCGGACTGTCACCGTTGGCCCCGGACTCTGACCGGATCGGCCGCTTTCGCGGGTCGCGGGCTCCGCGGGGAGTCCCCGCGCCACCGCCAGTAAGGAATTGCACCTTCCCTGAAACTTGCGGTTCCATGTATACGCGATGCGCGGGATATACGTCAAGCGGACGGGCATGGGCGCGGATGTTGTGCGGTTCGTGCCATCCTGTGCGGATATTGTGCGCAAATGGCGGTTCGCGTGGACGCGCCGCGCCCCGCACGCGCTACAATGCAGGTGTACGCAACGTCCCACCATGTGGACACGGTGCCCGGGGAGGGCATAGTTCATCCGTTGGACTAACGTGCGATGGCAACAGGGGCGCGCACGGAACGCGCGGCCCGACAGACAATCCTTTATGGTGAGGAAGGTTGAAGATGATCGAGACGGCACAGGCATTCGGCGTGGACATCGGTGGCTCCGGCATCAAGGCGGCGCCGGTGAACCTGGCGAAGGGCGAGTTCGCGGAACCGCGCCTGAAGATCGTGACCCCTGAGCACTCCACCCCCAAGGCCGTGGGCGACATCGTGCGCCAGCAGCTGGAGCACTTCGAGGTGCCGGAGGACGCCCCGGTGGGCATCGCCTTCCCGGCGCCCATCAAGCCCGGCCAGAAGCTGGACTACATGGCCAACCTCGACCAGTCGTGGATCGGCGTGGACGTCACCGAGGTCTTCTCGGAGGCGTGCGGCCGCCCGGTGACCGTCGTCAACGACGCCGACGCCGCCGGCCTGGCCGAGCAGCAGTACGGCGCCGCCAAGGGCTACGACGGCCTGGTCATCGCCACCACGCTGGGCACCGGCATCGGCACCGCCCTCATCTACGACGGCGTGCTCATCCCGAACACCGAGCTGGGCCACATCCAGCTGCTCAAGGGCAAGGGCGACGCGGAGAAGTACGCGGCCTCCTCGGTGCGCGAGCAGCTTGACATGGGCTACAAGAAGTGGGCCAAGCGCCTGACCAAGTACTACAGCCTCATGGAGCTGTACTTCAGCCCCGAGCTGTTCGTGGTCGGCGGCGGCGTCTCGCGCGTCTCCGAGAAGTTCCTGCCCTACGTGGACATCAAGACCCCGATCGTGGCCGCCAAGCTGCACAACGAGGCCGGCATCATCGGCGCCGCGTACTACGCGAGCACCAAGATCGAGGCCTGAGCCCCGGTCCTTCCTACCGTGACGCGAACGCACGGCACCTTGTCGCATACAATGGTGCCGTGCGTTTCTCACATCGTGTAGACCCCTCCAACCCGAACCCCATCGCCGTGGCGCAGCGCGCCGCGCGCGCACAGGGGCACTCGTTGCGCGCCCTGAACGACTCCAACCCCACCCACCACGGCCTGGCGCCCGACGCGCTGCCGGAGACCTACGCCGCCGACCCGCGCGGACCCCTGGCCTCACGCGAGGCGCTGGCCGCGTTCCTCGGCGACGGCGCGCGCGCCGGCGACCTCTACCTGCTCGACTCGACCTCCCAGGCCTACGCGTGGCTCATGATGCTCATGTGCGACCCCGGCGACGCGGTCCTGGCGCCCAAGCCCGGCTACCCGCTCATCGAGTCCATCGCGCGGCTGACCGGCGTGGACGCCATCAACTACCAGCTGCGCTACGACGGCTCGTGGACCATCGACACCGCGGCGCTGGCCGCCCTCCTCGACGGCGCCGAGGGCGCGCGCGTCCGCGCCCTCGTGCTCATCAACCCCAACAACCCCACCGGCTCCTACGTCAAGCCGGACGAGCGCGAGGCCATCGTGGACCTGTGCCGCGCGCACGGCGTGGCGCTCATCGCCGACGAGGTGTTCTTCGGCTACACGCTCGAGCCCTTCGACGGCAACCGGCGCCTGGCGGGGGAGGATCGGGTCCTGACCTTCGCGCTTGACGGCCTGTCCAAGGCGCTCGCCGCCCCGCACGCCAAGGTCGGCTGGATCCGCGTGTCCGGGCCGGCGGACGAGGTCGCCGAGGCCAAGGCGCGCCTGGACATCATCGCCGACGACTTCCTGCCCTGGGGCGCGCCCACCGACCGCATGCTGCCCGGCCTGCTCGCCGAGGTGGCCGGCCGGCGCGACGCGGTGCGCGAACGCACGCGCGCCAACCTGGCCACGCTGCACGCGATGCTCGCCGGGGACGGCCTGGGCGTCACCGACGTGCTGCGCGCCGAGGGCGGCTGGAACATGCTGCTGCGCTTCCCGGCCACGATCGACGAGAACGCGCTCGTGCTCGACCTCATCGACCATGACGGCGCCACCGGCCAGCCCGGCTACTTCTTCGACATGGCCGCCAATGGCTACCTGGCGCTCTCGCTGCTGCCGGAGCCGGGGGAGTTCGCCGCCAACGTCTCGCTCGTGCTGGGCGCGGTGCGCCGCGCGCTGGCGCCGGACATGCCCTGAATCTTGCTGCGGATCAGCTGCGTGTAGAAGGAGCGCGCGTGCTCCGGGGCGCCGTCGAAGACGACGTGCGCCTCGTCCATGACCAGCGTGCGCCCGATGCCGTACTCCTCCCCGAGCGTCAGGTCCACGTCGTGCGTGGTGAACACCACCGGGATGCCGAAGCCCAGCAGCCGGGAGGCCACGTGGCGCGCGCCGCGTTCGTCCAGGCCGCTCGTGGGCTCGTCGGCCACGAGGATGGCGGGCGAGCGGCTGGCCGCGACGGCCGCCGCCAGCAGATGGCGGTGCTCCTGGTCGAGCGTGGGGGCGGGCAGGTGGCGCGCCGCCGCCAGGTCGAAGCCCAGCAGCATGCGGCCGGTGCGCGCCGTGCGCTCGCTCAGGCCCAGGCCATGGCCTTTGAGCCACTCCATCAGCCCCTCCTCGAGGGACGCGGCCCGCTCCACCTCGTGCGGCAGCGCGTTGGCATCCACGACGCCGACGACGCGGTCGATGCGCCGGCGCTGCGCCTTGTCCGCGGCGGACAGCGGCTCGCCGTCGGCCACCACCTCGAGCGTGCCGCCGGTGGGCGGCAGCGCCCCTCCAAGCAATCCCACGAGCGTCGACTTGCCGGCGCCGTTGAGGCCGATGACGGCGGTGTGGCCGCCCTCGGCGCCGCCCAGCTCCAGCGACGTGGGTTCGAGCCCCACCGTGCCGTCGTCGTAACGGTAGGAGGCGCCGTCGAGGCGGAAGTCCACGCGGCCGGCCCCCGCCGGCTCGCGCTTGCGCAGCAAAGAGGAGAAAATGCCCATGCGCGCCATTCTAGGCGCCCGGCTGCCCGCTAGAGGAGCGTGAACCATGAACGCACGCCGTAGTACAGGGCGGGCGCGTTGTTCACCAGCGCGTCGTCGCGGCCCACCGCGAAGCAGGAGAGCACCGTGACGGCCACGCCCCACGCCACCGCGAGCGTCACCACCGCGCGCGCCCAGCGCCAGCGTTCCATCGCCGCCGCCAGGGGCACGAGCGCCGCCAGCATGAACAGCCAGCCGAAGTCCGCCATGTAGCGCCAGCCGAAGCCGCCGACCACGGCGTCGAACACGGTGAGCACGACGCCAAGGCCCAGCGCCGTCATGAGCGTGGGCCACAGCCTGCCGGCCGCCCGGCGGCACCACGGCAACGCCAGCGCGGCCGCCATGAGCGGCATCGCCACGAGCATGCCGCAGGTCGTCGCCTCGGTGAACGACCACTGCGGCATCGGCGTCGGGCTCGTGGCCACCCACGGGAACGAGCCGGTGAACCTGAGCGGCAGCAGGAAGTAGTAGAAGATCGTCGGAGCCACGTTCGAGGCGGGCGTCGAGAAGCGCGTCATGTCGGTGACGGTCACCTGGTACGCGTTGCCGAAGTCCGTGAACGAGCCGAAGCGCGCGTGATTGTACCACAGGATGGGCGCGACGACCACGGCGGCCGGCACGAGCACGGCCGCGCACAGGCGCGCCACCGCGCCGCGCTCGCGCGCCGTCCACTTCCCCTTGAGGTACGGCCAGAAGATCGGCACCGCCAGGAGGGCGGCGAGGTTGAACGTCGGGCGGCAACCCAGCGTGGCGGCCATGAACGCCGCGCCGGCGACGGTGCGGCCCGTGCGCAGGCGCCCGCCGCGCACGGCGCCCAGCCAGCACAGCAGCCCCGCCGTCACGCATACCAGGGCCGCGGCGATGGGCACCGAGTAGAAATTCGTGCGGAACCACAGGTACATGAAGTCGGCGCCCACCAGGTACGCCGCGCACAGCAGCGCCGCCCCCGCCACCGACAGGCCCGGCGCCACGCGACGCACGAGGCGCAGCACCAGCACCAGCGAGAGGATCGTGGCCACGCCCATGAGCAGCAGCTCCGCGCACACCGACGGCAGCGCCAGGCCTCCCGGCACGAACAGCGACGTGACGGCGCGGTACGGCAGGAACAGCAGCACCGCCGGCAGCACGCCGAAGTACGAGTACCAGTGGCCGTCATGGTAGGCGTAGTCCCAGTAGATCGGCGTCGTGCCGCCCTTGAGCAGTTCGGCGCGCGCCGCCGGGTCGTAGGGGTCGGACAGCGCCGCGAACTCCGGCGGCACCTGCAGGTCGAGCCAGGCGTGGCCGTCCAGGAGGGCCGTGGCCACATGGTCGTACTGGTCGAAGTCGAAGGTGTAGCCGCCCGCCTCGTGGAACGCCAGCGGCGAGGCCCACGACGCCTCCTGCGCCACGCGCGCGAGCACCGCCACGCCCAGCGCCGCGCACAGGCCGACGAACGCGCCGCGCTGCACACGGGACGCGGGGTCCAGGCGCGTGCGCCACAGCAGCGAACGCGGCCACAGCGCGCACACCAGCAGCACGATGGCGGCCATGACGGCCACGCGCGCCCAGTCGAAGGAGAACGGCACGCGCACGTTGGCGCGCACCGCCGTGACCGGCGTGACCGTGCCCGCCGGCTCCTCGAGCCACACGCGCACGCGCCCGTCGGTCGCGGCGCGCACGAACAGCGAGCGCGGCGCCGAGAGGGTGCCGGACCCCGAGCCCGTCACGCGGCCCTGGGAGACGACGCGCACGTGCACGTCGTCGGACAGGTCGGTGCCCAGCTGCTGTCGCGCCGCACGGTACTGCGCGTCGGTGACCGCCACGAGCCGCAGGTAGGGGGAGGAACCGTCCGAGTCGACCTCCACCCACGCCTGCGTGGGGTCGGTCACCGCGAGCATGCCGTCGAGCGTGCGCGTCACGCCCGCGCCCAGGGTGTTGCGCGCCTCGGCCGAGTCGGTGCTCGCGCCGAGCGTGCGGAAGAACGGCAGGTTGAACACGAAGGTCTCCACGAGCAGGACAAGCAGGAGGCCGACGGCGCATCGCAGGGCGAAGGGGCGGTGGGATGGGGCGATCACCCTGCCCATGGTACCGGCACCGGTGGTTCAGCCGCCAGCGCGCTTGCCGGGCGCGCCCCGCGTTGTACATTGGACACTATGGTTCGAAACTCAGCGTCCCACCCCATGCCGCGCGCCCTCAAGGGGGTGTTGCGCGCCTTGGGGCTGCCCGCTGGCGCGCCCGCCGGCGGGGACGGCCCGGTGCGCGTGCCGCCGCTGGCGCGCCGCCACACCCTCGACGGCATCGCGCTGGTGCCCGACGGCGTCACGGCCGGCTGGGTGCAGGTCGACGGCACGCGCACCTTCGCGCTCGGGTTCTTCCTGCCCGACGGCCGCTTCCTGCAGGTCGCGCTCGCCGACGGCAAGGGCCGCGTGTACGCCACCGGCTCGCCGCGCGCCGACCTCGACGCGATGGAACCCGTGCTGGTCCTGCGCAACGACGGCACGTGGCGTTGG
>JAXJQE010000067.1:0-2314 GCA_036311305.1 Bifidobacterium sp. | reverse complement strand
GTGCAAGAACTGGGACAACGCCGTCGAGCTCAAGGAGCGCGCGGCGAAGGCGAAGTCGGTCGTCGTCATCGGCGCCGGGTACATCGGCGCGGAGCTCGCCGAGCAGTTCAGCACGATCGGCACGCAGGTCACGCTCGTCGACGCCGCCGACCGCGTGCTCGCCAACAACTTCGACAAGCTCATCACCGACCAGGTCGAGCAGCGCTACCGCGAGCACGGCGTCACGCTCGCGCTCGGGCAGAAGGTCGAGCGCTTCGACGACAACGACGACGGCACCATCACCGTGACGACCGACGGCGGCGCGTACACCGCGGACTTCGCGGTGCTGTGCGTGGGCTTCCGCCCGAACACGGACGTCGTGCGCGGGCAGGTGGAGACGCTGCCCAACGGCGCGATCATGGTGGACGAGTACATGCGCTCCTCGGTGCCGTACGTGTTCGCGGCCGGCGATTCGGCGACCGTCACGTACAACCCGACCGGCAAGCCGGACTACATTCCGCTGGCCACGAACGCCGTGCGCCAGGGCATGCTCGTCGGGCAGAACATCGAGACGCCGACGCGCAAGTACATGGGCACGCAGGCGACGTCTGCGGTGCAGCTGTACGACCTGTCGCTCGCGGCGTCGGGCCTGACGCAGGGCGGCGCGGACCGCCGCGGCATGGACATCCGCTCGACGGAGTTCGTGGAGGACTACCGCCCGGCGTTCATGCTCTCGACGGCGCCGGTGACGTCGATCCTCACGTGGAGCCCGCTCGACCGCACCGTCAAGGGCGCGCAGTTCTGCTCGACCGTGGACATCTCCGGCGCGGCGAACGTGGTGTCGCTGGCGATCCAGTCGCACTACACGATCGACATGCTCGCGGACGTGGACTTCCTGTTCCAGCCGAACTTCGACCAGCCGGTGTACTACGTGGGCGCCGTGGCGCAGAAGGCCGTGGCGGTCCAGGACGCCGACGGCTACGCCGGCGAGTGAGGCCGGTTCCCAGGAGTGCCAGGGAATGCTAGAAACCTCACGTTTTTTCGTGAGGAATCTAAGACGCCGGCTTCGCCGGCCCTAGATTCCTCACGAAAAAACGTGAGGTTTCTAGCAGAACGCGAGGCGAACAGTGCCGGATCAGTCGCCGCCGAGGTCGAAGGCGGCCTCGTCGTCCTCCTTGGAGTAGGTGCGGAAGGCCATCAGGGTCTGGGTGGCGGCGACGCCCTTGACCTTGGCGATGCCGTCGGGGATGACAGCGGTCAGGTCGTCGAAGCTGTCGGTGGAGACGACGGCGACGAGGTCGACGTCGCCGGCCACCGAGTAGACGTCCTTGACGCCGGGCAGCTCCACGATCTTCTTGGCCGCCTCGCCGATCATGTCGCTCTCCGCGGTGATCAGCACGATTGCATCCGCCATGATTGCCTCCTTGTCATCCTGGCTGTGTGAACTGCGGCCATTGTATACCTGCCGCCACGTCCCCACTCCCCACGGAAGGGTCAGCGGTCGGAGAGGGGGCGGGCCCAGGCGGTGGGTTCGGGTTCGCGGGCGGAGGCGATGGGGGCTTCCGGCTCGGCCTGGACCGGGATGGTCTTCGGCTTGAAGGGGAAGCGTTCGGCGCGCATCCTCTCGTAGGCGGCGATGTCGTCCTCGTGCCGGAGGGTCAGGTCGATGTCGTCGTAGCCGTTCATCAGGCGCCAGCGCACGTAGTCGTTGACCTCGAACGGCAGCGTCACGTCGCCGCAGGTGACGGTGCGGGACTCGAGGTCGACCGTCATCGGCATGCCGGGATCCTCCTCGAGCATCTTCCACAGCAGCTCGATGGACTCCTGCGGCATGATCGCGGCGAGGACGCCGTTCTTGGCGGTGTTGCCGTAGAAGATGTCGGCGAAGCGCGAAGCGATGACGACGCGGAAGCCGTAGTCGTGCAGCGCCCACACGGCGTGCTCGCGCGAGGAGCCGATGCCGAAGTCGGGGCCGGCCACGAGGATCTTGCCGTCCTGGTATTCGGGCTTGTTGAGCACGAAGTCCGGGTCGCGGCGCCACGCGTAGAACAGGGCGTCGTCGAAGCCGGTGCGCGTGACGCGCTTGAGGAACACCGCGGGGATGATCTGGTCGGTGTCCACGTTGGAGCGGCGCAGCGGGACCGCCGTGCCGGTGAGGGTGGTGAGCTTGTCCATGATGGGTCTTTCTGGTCTGTTCCCGGGGAACCTGTGACCTCTAGAAACCTCACGTTTTTCCGTGACTTTTCTAGGGCACCGGCGAAGCCGGCCCTAGAAAAGTCACGGAAAAACGTGAGGTTTCTAGAGGCAAGGCGGCACGGTCCGGGAGTAAGGGGTT
>JAXJQE010000066.1:0-8173 GCA_036311305.1 Bifidobacterium sp. | reverse complement strand
CGGTGCCCGTGCGCGGGCGCGCGGGCACGGCCAGGGGCGCCACGCACTCGTACGTCTTGCGCACGCGGCGGTCCTGGAAGAGCGTCTGGTAGGCGCCGCGCGCGGCCGGGTCGCGCACGAGCACGACGATGCCGGCGGTGGCGCGGTCGAGCCGGTGCGCGGGCGTGATCTCCGGCTCGCCGAAGGCGTCGCGCACGCGCATGAGCACGCTCTGGCGGTACCACATGCCGCGCGGCGTGGTCGCCAGGAAATGCGGCTTGTCGACGACGACGAGGCGCGCGTCCTCGTACACGACGTTGAGGGCGAAGGGGATGTCCGGCTCGTCGGTGACCCAACGATGGCGAGGGCCGCCCCTGTCGGGACGGCCCTCGGCCTGGTCGTTCACGTTCGCCACGCGCGTCACTCGACGGTGACGGACTTGGCGAGGTTGCGCGGCTTGTCCACGTCGTAGCCCTTCGCCTTGGCCATGTCCATGGCCAGCAGCTGCAGCGGCACGACGTCGACGAGCGGGCTGAGCAGCGTCGGGCACTCCGGTCGGCGGAAGATGATGTCCGCGTAGCGCTCGACGTCCTTGTCGCCCTCCTCGGCGACGACGATGATGAACGCGCCGCGGGCCTTGACCTCCTCGATGCCGGAGATGACCTTCGAGTGCAGGATGTTGCGGCCGCGCGCGCTGGGGACGATGAACACGACGGGCTCGCCCTCCTCGACCAGCGCGATGGGGCCGTGCTTGAGCTCGCCGGCGGCGAAGCCCTCGGTGAACGTGTACGCGATCTCCTTGAGCTTGAGGGCGCCCTCGAGGGCGACCGGGTAGCCGACGTAGCGGCCCAGGAACAGGAAGGACTGCGCGTCCTGCAGGCCGGCGACCGCCTTGGCGACCTCGTCGGGCTGGGTGTCGAGCACCCACTGGATCTTGCGCGGCATCTCCTTGAGCTGGTCGATGGTCTGGCGGATCTCGTCGTGGAAGACGGTGCCCTTGAGCTGCGCCAGGTACAGGCCGAGGATGTAGGCGGCGGTGATCTGCGCGACGAAGGCCTTCGTGGACGCGACGGCCACCTCGGGGCCGGCGTGCGTGTACAGCACGGCGTCGGACTCGCGCGGGATGGAGGCGCCCTGCGTGTTGCAGATGGCCAGCACCTTGGAGCCCTGCTCGCGCGCGTGGCGCAGCGCCATGAGCGTGTCCATGGTCTCGCCGGACTGGGAGATGGCCACGACGAGCGTGCGCGGCGTCAGGATCGGGTCGCGGTAGCGGAACTCGTGCGCGAGCTCGACCTCCACGGGGATGCGCACCCAGTGCTCGATGGCGTACTTGGCGACCATGCCCGCGTAGCTGGCGGTGCCGCAGCCGATGACGATGATCTTGTCGATGGCCTTGAGGTCGTGCTCGGGGATGTGCACCTCGTCGAGGTTGATGGTGCCGTCGTCGTCCATGCGGCCGATGAGGGTGCGCTGCACGGCGGCCGGCTCCTCGTGGATCTCCTTGTCCATGAAGGAGTCCCAGCCGCCCTTCTCGGCGGCGGAGGCGTCCCAGTCGACGGTGAAGATGACGGGCTCGGTCTCGGGCTTGTTGCCGTCGAAGTCGGTGACGATGATCTCGTCGGCGCTGACCTGCACGGCCTGGTCCTGGTCGATCTCCATGGCGGTCTTCGTGTACGCCACGAATGCGGCCACATCCGAGCCGAGGAAGTTCTCGCCCTCGCCGACGCCGACGACCAGCGGCGAGTCGTGGCGGGCGCCCACCACGATGCCGGGCTGGCGCGCGTCCACGGCGAGGATGGTGAAGGCGCCCTCGAGCATGCGGCCCATGCGGCGCATGGCCTCCAGGAGGTCCGGTTCGCCCTTCTCCTCGATGACGGTGTCCACGATCTTGCCCAGCAGCTTGGCGGCGACCTCGGTGTCCGTGGCGGACGCGAAGCGGTAGCCCTCGGCCTGCAGGTCCAGGCGCAGCTGGGAGGCGTTCTCGATGATGCCGTTGTGGATGATGGCGACCTTGCCGTCACGGCTGGAGTGGGGGTGCGCGTTGACGTCGTTGGGCTCGCCGTTGGTGGCCCAGCGGGTGTGCCCGATGGCCACGGTGGCGGGGGGCATGGGGTGGCGCTCGATGTCCTGCACGAGGTTGGACAGGCGGCCTGCCTTCTTGCGCACGGCGACATGGTCCATGCCGGGGGCGGTCAGCGCCACGCCGGCCGAGTCGTAGCCACGGTACTCGAGGCGCTGGAGACCCTGGAGGCACACCTCGAGCGGCCTCATGGACGGGTCATTGACATTTCCTGCATATCCTACGATTCCACACATAGGCCCCAGCATAATGGAACCGAAGGCCCCACGCGAGGGGCGAACGGGGAACTTTACAATATGTTTCCAATGGTTCCCACGGCTTGCGGGGGCACTGCGTGACGCCGGCACCGACCCTTCCACAGGTTCCATGCCGCCCGCGTCACCGTTGACGCGGCCGGGCCGGTGCCGGCTCGCAGCCCTTCTCCCTCGCCGAGCAGCATTGTATGGGGACGGACGGCGCCGCGTCCATCGCTTGTCGTCCTGCGGACTACAAATGTGCGCATTGGTGAGGGAATGTTGGATTCCATGTTCGTTTTGCGTCCGGGACGGCACGAACTCAGCCGCCGACGCCGGTCTTGCGCGCCCACAGCGCCACGGCCTCGCGCCGGTTGCGCACGTCGAGCTTGCGCACGGCCCGGCTCACGTAGGTCTTGACGGTCGACTGCGTGGTGTTCAGCAGCTCGGCGATCTGGCGGGTCGAGTAGCCCTTGACGCACAGGTCCATGACCTCGCGCTCGTTGTCCGACAGCAGCATCGCCGGCTTCTCGCGGGAGGCCATGCGCGCGTGGGCATGCCCGGGCACCTCGTAGGGCGAACCGTCGGCGCGCGCCATCGTCATGCCCTTGAGCAGCAGGCAGCAGGCGCGCAGCAGACGGGCCACCTCGTCCTTCTCCACGATGCCCTGCATGCCGCTGTCGAAGGCGTCCTGCTCGTAGACGGCCGCCGCGTACGAGGTCATGCCCAGGATGGGGGTGCGGGCGTCCTCGAAGCGGATGGCGGAAGCCAGCTCGAAGCCGGACATGCCGCGCATGGAGATGTCGGTGACGATGAGGTCGGGCATGCAGTTGATGCTCGCGGCGCAGCGTCGGTAGGACTCGAGGGCCTCCTCGCCTCCCCTGGCCGTCCAGGAGACCTTGAGGCCGGCCCGCTTGGAGACGATCGACGAAAGCAGGCCGAGCACCAACGCGTCATTGTCCACCAGGACGACCTTGTACTCACGGGCGTCCCCCGTGCCTGCCTGCGCCATGCTCCCTCCTTGGGTCGGTCCCACATATCGGGACCTCTGACATAATGCTACTCCATGTGCCCACCGCGAATTACGCCCCGGATGCGAAGGAGGCCGCCCTCCCCTGCCCGGGAAGACGGCCCCGCCGCGCATGCGGCCATCGCTCACAGCACGTGCTGGAGGAAGTCCCGGAAGCGCGATTCGGAAGGATGGTCGATGATCTGCGGGCCGCCGTGCTCCACCACGACGCCCCCGTCCATGAAGACCACCTGGTCGGCCACCTCGCGGGCGAAGCCGATCTCGTGGGTGACCACGACCATGGTCATGCCCTCGGCCGCCAGCTTGCGCATGACGGCGAGCACCTCGCCCACGAGCTCGGGGTCCAGGGCGCTGGTCGGCTCGTCGAAGAGCATGATGTCAGGCTTCATGGCCAGGGCGCGCGCGATGGCCACGCGCTGCTGCTGGCCGCCCGAGAGCTGGCCCGGGTAGTAGTCGAGCCGGTCGCCCAGGCCCACGCGCTCGAGCTCCTCGACGGCCAGGGCGCGCGCCTCGTCCTTCTTCATCTTCTTGACGTGCACCGGCGCCTCCATGACGTTCTCGAGGGCCGTCATGTGCGGGAACAGGTTGTACTTCTGGAACACCATCCCCAGGCGCGAGCGCTGGGCGGCGATCTCCTTGTCGTTGAGCAGCTGCAGCTTGCCGTCGGGGCGTGTCCTGACGCCGATGCGCTCGCCGTCCACGTCGATCTCGCCGCCCGTGATGGTCTCGAGCTGGTTGATCAGGCGCAGGAAGGTGGACTTGCCCGAGCCCGAGGGGCCCAGGATGACGGTGACGGTGCCGGGCATGACGGTCAGGTCGACGCCCTTGAGCACGTGAAAGTCGCCGAAGGCCTTGTGCACCTGCTTCGCCTCGACGGCGGGGACGGTCGCGTTGGCGGCCTGGTTCTTGTCGGTAGCGTTGTCTGCCATGGTGATGTTGCCTCTCCCCCGCCGTTACGCCGTATACCCGGCGAACACGGCCTCGTTGGTCTTCTCGACGTCGTCGTGCGGCTCGCCCGAGGTCTTTCCGGGCAGCGGCGGCTGCTTGCCGCGCGTGCCCACGGGGCGCGCCTCGTAGCCCTTGCCGAAGTGCTTCTCGAGCATGGACTGGCACACCATGAGGATGGAGGTGATCAGCAGGTACCAGATGCAGGCCACGAGCAGCAGCGGGATGGGCTTGTAGATGCGGTTGGCGATGGCGTTGGTGGCGTACTGCAGGTCCAGCGTGAACGGCACGGCCAGCACCAGGGACGTGGTCTTGAGCATGCCGATGGTCTCGTTGCCGGTCGGCGGGATGATGATGCGCATGGCCTGCGGCAGGATGACGCGGCGCATGATCATGCCGCGTTTCATGCCGAGGGCCTGGGCGGCCTCGGACTGGCCCGGGTCCACGGCCTCGAGGCCGGCGCGCACGATCTCGGCCAGATAGGCGGCCTCGTTGAGCGCCAGGCCCAGCCACGCGGCGTTGAACGCGGTGATGACGGACTGGGAGTCGATGCTCCAGAACTCGATGCTGGTCAGCGGGATGCCGATGGACAGTCGCGGGATGAGCACGGCGAACAGGCCCCAGAACACCAGCTGGGTGTAGACCGGCGTGCCGCGGAAGAACCAGATGTAGAACCAGGAGACGCCGCGCAGCACCGGGTTGACGGACTTGCGCATGACGGCCAGGATGACCGCCAGGATGATGGCCACCACCATGGAGATGACGGTGAGCAGCAGCGTGTAGCCGACGCCCTCGAGCACGCGCTCGTTGAACAGGTACTTCCAGACGATGTTCCATTCGAAGCGCGGGTTGGTGATCAGGCCCTTGATGACCATCGCGGCGAGGATCGCCACGATGACGGCGGCCACGATCTGGCCGGTGCGCCGTACGGGTTTCGCCTTGACGCGGTTGGGGATCGGAAGGCCCTCGCCGTCCGGTTCGATGTGGTGTGGCATGTCGCTCTCCTTGCCTGCGGGCCGTCTATGGCTGGGGAGGGCGCCCCGTCCGCCCTTCGGGGCGGCGGGGCGCCGTCATCGGTGTATGGTGTGCCGGCGTGGCGCCGGACTGGGTCAGTCGAGGTCGGTGGGGTTGATCTCGGCCTTGTCGATCGCGCCGGACTCCACGCCCCACGCGTCCAGGATCTTCTTGTAGGTGCCGTCGTCCATGAGGTGCTGGATGCCGGCCTGCACGGCCTTGGCCAGTTCCGTGTCGCCCTTCTTGATGGCGATGCCCTGCTTGACGTCGCCCTCGGTGGTGCCGAGCTCCTCGAGCTGGCCGTCGGTCTGCTTGATGGCGTAGCCGCCGACCGGCGAGTCGGCGTAGAAGACGTCGGCCTTGCCGGTGACCACGGCGGTGGCGGCGTCGGTCTGCAGCTTGCTGGGCAGCACCTCGACGGCCTTCTTGCCGTCGGCGGCGCACTGCTCCTTGATCTTGTTGGCCTCGTCGTCCTGCACGGTGCCGGTCTGCACGGCGATCTTCATGCCGCACAGGTCCTTGGTGTCCACCTTGTCCGGGTTGCCCTTCTTGACGACCCACATGTTGCCGGCCTTGTAGTAGCTGACGAAGTCGACCGCGTCCATGCGCTCCTTGGTGATGGTCATGGCGGTGATGCCCAGGTCGTACTTGGAGCCCACGGACGGCACGATGGTGTCGAAGGTGGAGGAGACGATCTCGGTGTCCAGGCCGAAGACCTTGCCCAGCGCCTTGGCGATGTCCACGTCGTAGCCCTCGGGGGTCTTGCCGTCGTCGCCGACGAACTCGGCCGGCGCGTAGCTCAGCTCCATGCCGACGGTCAGCTTGCCGGTGTCCGCGACGTCCTTGGGCACCATGGCGGCGATCGTGTCGTCCTTCTTGACCTGGGACACGTCGACGGCCGCCGTCTTGGAGTCGGACGCCGCCGTCGAGTCGGTGTCGTCGTCGGTGGTGCCGCACGCCACGGTCGACACCAGCATCATGGCGGACACGGCGAGCGCCGCGAACTTCCTCAACCCACGCATGGTCATGTGATGGTTCTCCTCTGTCTCTCTCGTTCGGCCCCGGACCTCCCTCGGTCCGCAGCGAAAATACAGCGACAGTGTAATACGCCGCGCGCCGGGTCCGGTCGGTCGGGTCCACCATGCAGATACTGCATATTCATGAACAAACCTGTATAACTATACAACGCGCGGCCTTGCGCTGTGCGCAAAACCGCGCGTCGCGGGCGGGTCGGTCACTCGGAGACGTCGGTGGGGTTGATCTCCGCCTTGTCGATGGCGCCGGACTCGACGCCCCACAGCTTGAGGATGCCCTCGTAGGTGCCGTCGTCCATGATCTTCTGGACGGCCTTCTGCACGGCCTCGTCCATGGCCTTGTCGCCCTTTTGGATGACGATGCCCTGCTTGGTCACGCCGGTGTCCTCGCCGAGGGCCTCGAGCTGGCCGTCGGTCTGCGAGATGGCGTAGCCGGCCACGGGCGAGTCGGCGTAGAAGGCGACGGCCTTGCCGGTGGCCATGTTGGTGGTCACGTCGGTCTGCAGGGCGCTGGAGAGGATCTCGATGCCCTTCTTGCCGTCCGCCTTGCACTGCTCGTTCATCGTCTCGACCTCCTCCTGCTGGGTGGTGGCCGTCTGCACGGCGACCTTCCTGCCGCACAGGTCGGCGGTGTCCACCTGGTCGGGGTTGCCGCTGCGGGTCACCCAGGCGGAGCCGGCCTTGTAGAAGCTGACGAAGTCCACGGCCTCCATGCGCTCGGGCGTGATGGTGAACGAGGAGATGCCGATGTCGTACTTGGAGCCGACGGACGGGATGATGGCGTCGAAGTTGGAGACCTTGTTCTCGGTCTCCAGGCCCATCACCTTGCCGATGGCCTTGGAGATGTCCACGTCGAAGCCGACGGGGGTCTTGCCGTCCTCGGCGAGGAACTCGGCCGGGGCGTAGGAGGTGTCCATGCCGACGGTGAGCTTGCCGTCGGACTTGACGGAGTCGGGCACGAGGGCGGCGATGGCGTCGTCCTTGGCGACCTTGGAGACGTCGTACGCCTTGGCGCCGGTGTTGTCGGCCGCGGCGGCGGTGTCGGCGGCGTCGCTGGTGCCGCAGGCGGCGGCGCCCATGCACAGGGCGGCGGCCATGGCCGCGGCCGCGATGGCCTTGAAGTTCCTCATGGTGGTGGTCCCCTCTTGGTTCGTTGGTTCTCCCGTCGCCGTGGCGCGCGGGCCGCGGCGATGGGGTGAACGATACGGAAGGGAAGCTACGGATACGTAAAAGCCGGCCCCATCGTCCACGATGTGGTCGGCCGTTCGTTGTGGGCATAGTGTCCACGCGTGCGCCCCGGCGCGCGCCCGCTCAGCCGCGGGCGCGCATGTTGCGGTAGCGCATGGCGCGCTGCGCCTCGCGCTTGTCCTGCTCCTCGCGCAGCGCCTGGCGCTTGTCGTACTCCTTCTTGCCGCGTGCCAGGGCGATCTGTGCCTTGGCCAGCCCGTCCTTGAAGTACAGGCTCAGCGGCACGATCGTGACACCCTTGGCCTCGACCTGGCGCGCGAGCTTGTCGATCTGCGCGCGGTGCAGCAGCAGCTTGCGCTTGCGCTTGGGCGCGTGGTTGTTCCACGTGCCGTTGAGGTACTCGGGGATGTTGGCGCCCTCGAGCCACACCTCGCCGCGCCGGTCGATGGACACGAAGGCCTCGGCGAGCGAGGCGCGTCCCTCGCGCAGCGACTTGACCTCGGTGCCCGTCAGCGACAGGCCGGCCTCGTAGGTGTCCTCGATGGCGTAGTCGTGGCGGGCGCGCTTGTTGCGCGCGACGACCTGGTTGTTGGCGTCGTCCTTCTTCTTGTTCTTGGCCATGGATCTTTCCTTAGACATATATGGACGCGCGGCCGGAGCGGTCCGGCCG
>JAXJQE010000065.1:0-13954 GCA_036311305.1 Bifidobacterium sp. | reverse complement strand
GTACATGGCGGGACGCCTCCTTTTCATCATCCGGACTGACTGGATGGCGTGTCAGCGCTTGCCGGCGTACAGGTCGTTGTTGATCTGCTCGGCGAAGACCTTGTTGACCTTGGGGCGGACGATCTTCATGGAGGGGGTCATGCAGCCGTTGTCCTGGCTGAAGTCCACGGGGAGGACGACGAACTTGCGGATGCTCTCGGCGCGGGAAACCTCGGCGTTGGCGTCGTCCACGTACTTCTGGACCTCGGCGGCCACCTCGGGCAGCTTGGCGGCCTCGGTCAGGGTCAGGTCGCTGTTGAGCTTCTGGGTGGGCAGCCACTGCTTGAGGCCCTCGGCATCCAACGTGATGAGGGCGCCGATGAACGGACGGTTGTCGCCGACCACGACGGCGTGGTCCACGATGGGGCAGCGGTTGATCTCCTGCTCCATGGGCACCGGGGAGACGTTCTTGCCGCCGGCGGTGATGATGATGTCCTTGGCACGGCCGGTCAGGGTGATGTTGCCGTCGTCGTCGATCTCGGCGAGGTCACCGGTCTTGAACCAGCCGTCCTCGGTGAAGGCCTCCTTGGTCTGCTCGGGCAGGTTGTGGTAGGCCTTGAACACGTTCTGGCCCTTGACCTGCAGTTCGCCGCGCCCGTCCAGGCGCACCGAGGAGCCTGGGGTGGGCTGGCCAACGGTGCCGATGATGTTGTCGTCCACGCGGGTGTAGGCGAAGGGCGCGCAGGTCTCGGTCAGGCCGTAGCCCTGGATCATCGGGATGCCGATGCCGTTGAAGAAGTGCGCCAGATCCGGGTTGAGCGGCGCGCCGCCGCAGGCCAGGTATTTGATGGAGGGGCCGAAGGCGGAACGGATGGCGCGGTACACAGTGGTCTCGTAGAGGGCGCGGGACGCGATCTGCTTGTTGCTGGGCGCCAGGCCCTCCTGCTCGAGCTTGGACCAGTCGATGGCGGCCGCGGTGGCCTTGGCGAAGGTGCGGCCCTTGAAGCCGGTGCCGGCGCGGCGGGAGGCCGCGTTGTAGACCTTCTCGAAGACGCGCGGGACGCCGAAGAGCAGCGTCGGAGCGAACAGCTTCATGTCATGCGGCAGGCTCTTGGTGTCGCGCAGGTAGCCGACCACGCCGTGGTCGGAGGCGATGGTGAAGTACTGGATCTCGCGGGCGAAGCAGTGGGCCAGCGGCAGGAACAGCAGCGTGCGGGCGTCGCCGTCCACGAACTGCGGCATGCAGGAGATGGCGGCCTTCGTGGTGGCCACGAAGTTGCGGTGCGTGAGCTCCACGCCCTTGGAATTGCCGGTGGAACCGGAGGTGTACACGATGGTCCCCAGGACGTCGGTGTGCACGGCGTTGATGCGCTCGTCCAGCTCCTCGTCGCTGACCATGACGCCCAGGCCGGAGAGGGCCTCGAGGGCGTTGGCATCGATCATGAGGATGCGCTCGAGGTCCGGGCAGTTGTCCAGCACCGAGTCGAGGCGGTCGAAGCGCTCCTGGTTGTCCGCGATGGCCAGCTTGACGTCCGCGTCGTTCATGATGCGCTGGGCCTGGGCGGCCGAGTCGGTGTCGTAGATCGGCACGCTCACCGCACCGATGGCGGCGATGGCGAAGTCCAGGATGCCGAACTCCACGCGGGTGGCGGAGAACAGCGCCACCGCGTCGCCCTTCTTGATGCCGAAGGCCACCAGGCCGCGGGCCACGGCGCGCACGCGCTCGCAGAAGTCGCCGGCGTTGATGGACGTCCACGTGCCGTCCTCGTTCTTGTTCTGCGCGATTTCCTTGTCCGCGCCGGTGCGCGCCAGACGGTCGGTGAGCAGGGAATAGATGGTCTCGTTGTCCTCGACCGTCACGGCGGGGCCGGGGGTGGTGTATTCGGTAAGCATTGAAGTCAGTCCTTAGGTCGTTTGCTCGATACGTGCCTTGTCAAGACGCATCATAGGCACGGCTCGTTCGAGCCTAGGGGAGGATTGAGCGCAGCGCATTGTACGAACGGACAAGCTTCCTTGGCGTGCCCTTGTGGGTTGTGACAATCCTCGCATTTCCGGAACTTTTCCGGCTTGGAGTCTTGTTTCGCCGGCCGCTTCTTTGCTAGGTTGGCCACAGACCGAACCTGAGATGACCGCTATCCGAACGGGGTGACATGGTAGACAAACGCTTGTTCTCGCTCGTGCCCGGCACGCGCCGGCTCGTGCTCGCGAAGATCTTCTGGCTGTGGATCGGACTCCTCATGGACATCGCCCTGGCCTTCGGGCTGGTGGTGCTCGTGGCGCCCATGTTCACGGCGCGATCTATCGGGGAAGGACTCGCCTCCGTCGGATTGGCCACGCCCGCGTCCGGACTCGTGGCGGCGCTCGCCTTCGTGGGCATCGCCGTCGTGCGCTTCCTGGCCCATCACTTCGCCACCAAGTACGGCACCGAGGCGGCCGAGCGCGTCAAGCTCGGGCTGCGCAACGAGCTGTACAAGAAAATGGTTTCTTTGGGGCCGAGCTACAAGCAGCATGTGCGCACCTCGGACGTGGTGCAGCTCACCGGCGAGGGCGTGGACCAGGTGCAGAGCTTCTTCGAATCCTTCCTGCCGCAGCTCGGCTACGCCATCCTCGCGCCCCTGACGCTCTTCGCGGTCATCGCGCCGCTCAACATGCCCACCGCCGTCACGCTCCTGGTGTGCGCGCCGCTCATCATCATCATCGTGGGCGCCATCGCCATGACCACCGCCAAGACCTTCCGCAAGTACTGGGGCAAGTACACGGACATGGGCGCCGTGTTCCTGGACGACCTGCAGGGCCTCGAGATCCTCAAGGCCTTCGACGCCGACGCCGACGCCGACGCCGCCAAGAAGATGGACAAGCAGGCCGAGGACTTCCGCGTCATGACCATGCGCGTCCTGCAGATCCAGCTGCGCTCCCTGACGGCCATGGACGTCGTCGCCTACGGCGGTGCCGCGGCCGGCATCGGCGTGGCCGTCTGGCAGTTCATCCACCATGGGCACAGCGCCTTCGCCACCACCGGCGCGCTCCTGCACGACTTCAACGGGCCCAGCTTGACCTTGGCCGGCGTGCTGTTCGTCATCCTCATGTCCGTGGACTTCTTCCTGCCGCTGCGCCAGCTCGGCTCCTACTTCCACGTCGCCATGAACGGCATGACCTCCTCCAAGCGCATCTTCGCGCTCATGGACATCCCCGGGCCCGAGTACGGCGACGAGGCGCTGCCCAAGGGCGCCAAGGACGTCGGCATCGAGATGAAGGGTCTCGGCTTCGCTTACCCGGATGCTGACCGCAAGGCGTTGGATGACGTCACGCTTACGCTGGCACCGCGCTCGCTGACCGCCGTCGTCGGTGAGTCGGGGTCCGGCAAGTCCACGCTCGCGGCGCTCGTCGCCGGCGAGCTGGACGGCTACGAGGGGACTCTGGCCTTCGATGTAGCCGGCAAGCGCTACGACGTGAAGGACCTTGACGAGGATTCGCTTGTCAACACCGTCGCCATCGTCGGCGCGCGCAGCCACCTGTTCACGGGGACCCTGCGGCAGAACCTGCACATGGCACGGCCGGATGCCACGGACGCGGAGCTCATGGAGGCGCTGTCGGGCGCCCACATCGCCGACTTTGTGGAGGAGCAGCCGCTCGGGCTCGACCTGCCCATCGAGCAGGACGCCGCCAACCTCTCCGGCGGCCAACGCCAGCGCATCGCCGTGGCGCGCGCGCTGCTGCGCCGCGCGCCCGTCGTCATCTTCGACGAGGCCACCTCCAGCGTGGACGCCGCCAGCGAGCAGCTCATCATGCAGACCGTGCACGAGCTCGCCGAGGTCGCCACCGTCATCCTCGTCACCCACCGCCTCGCGGACGCCGTGCCGGCGGACCGGATCGCCGTGTTCGAGCACGGCAGGTGCGTCGAGGTCGGGCGGCATCAGGAGCTCATGGCCGCGGAGGGCCAGTACGCCACCATGTTCGCCACGCAGGCGAGCGTGGAAGACGTGCACCAGCGTGCCAGGAACGCCGGCATCCGCTACGCGGATGGGGCGAAGCACGCGCAGGATGCGCACGGCGCAAACGCCAAGGGTGCTGCGGATGCCAAGGGCGTGGAACGTTCCGTGGAACAGTCCGTGAACACTTCGGACGGCCAGCGCGGCGAGGCGCCGTCTGGAAAGGAAGGCGGCAAGCCGATGTCCTCCATGCAGGTCATCTCGCGGCTGCTCGGACAGGTGGGCGAGCTGCGGCCGCTCATGGTGCTCGCGTGCGTGTTCGGCGTCATCGGGCATGTGTCGGCCACGTTCCTGCCGGTCTTCGGTGTCATGGCGCTGTTCGCCGCGTGGGGACAGCCCGTGTGGGGCCTGTCGGTCGGATGGGCCATCGGGCTCATGATCCTGTGCGCGGTGCTGCGTGGTGTCATGCGCTACTGCGAGCAGTACATGAACCACAACCTCGCGTTCCGCCTGCTCGCGCTGTTCCGTGCGAAGATGTTCGCCGCGTTGCGCCGCCTGGCGCTGGCCAAGCTTGCGGGCAAGGGCAAGGGCGATCTCATCTCCATGGTCACCACGGACGTGGAGCTGCTCGAGATCTTCTTCGCGCACACCATCTCGCCGACCGTCATCGCCATCTCCACCACCGTCATCTACGCGGTCGCGCTGCTCTTCCTCAACCCGTGGTTCGCGCTGCTGCTCGTGGTGGCGCACCTGGTCATTGGCCTCGGCGTGCCGGTGTGGTTCGCCAAGGCGCTCAACGGCGTCGGAGGCCGCATTCGCAAGGAGAGCGCGGCGCTGGACGACGACATGCTGGACGATATGCGCGGCCTGGAGCAGATCATCCGCTTCCAGCAGGGGCCCCAGCGGTTGGCCAACATTGATAAGAGGTCCCGTGCCTTGTGGCGCCAGCGTGTGAGGCTGAGCGAGCGCAACGGCATGTTCGGCGGCCTGGACCATGTCATCGTCATCCTGGTCAGTGCCCTGGGCGCCGGGCTCGCGCTGCTCGTGGCGGGGCCGACATTCGCCTCACGCGCCGACGCGGTGACCGCGCTCGTGCTGCTCGTCAGCTCCTTCGGGCCGACCCTGGCGCTCAGCGCGCTGCCGGCGTCGCTGACGCAGACCTTCGCTTCCGCGCGACGCCTGTTCTCGCTGATGGACGAGGCGCCGGCGGTCGTGGAGACCGGGACCGAGAAGCCTTCGTATGACGGCATGCGGATGGCCGACGTGGACTTCTCCTATGACGGGGAGCGCGAGATCCTCTCGGACGTGTCGCTCAATGTGCCCGTCTCCGGCATCCTTGGGCTGCAGGGGCCGAGCGGTCGCGGCAAGTCGACCATGCTCAAGCTGCTCATGAGGTATTGGGATCCGCAGGGTGGCTCGGTTGGCATGTCCGAGGTGGAGCTGCCTGAGATCGACGCGCATCATCACCGCCGCGTGCAGGCCATGATGAGCCAGGAGACCGTGCTGTTCGACGGCTCCATCGCTTCCAACCTGCGCATCGCCAAGCCTGAGGCTTCGGACGACGAGCTGCGCGAGGCGCTGCGCAAGGCCAGCGTGCTCGGGCTCGTGGACTCGCTGCCCGAGGGCATGGAGACCGCGGTGGGCGAGCTCGGTGGTCGCCTGTCCGAGGGCGAGCGCCAGCGCATCGGCTTGGCTCGCTTGTTCCTGCGTGACGCGGATGTCTACCTCTTCGATGAGCCGACCAGCCGTCTGGACTCGCTCAACGAGGCTTTCATCCTGCAGTCCATCAATGGGCTCGTGGAGGAGAAGGATGCCGCCGTGGTGCTCGTCTCGCACCGCCAGTCCACGATGAGGATCGCGGACGAAGTGGTGGCGATGTAGTCCACTTCCCAATCCCATGCCACGCGAACGGCCGCGCCACCACTATCTGGGTGGCGCGGCCGTTCGCGTTGGGCGTGGCGGAAAGGCGCGTGGCGCGCTGGCCCGGGATTGGGAAGTCCGGTAGGAGTGGGGACATGAGGTGGGAAACAGCGACCGGGCATTTCCGGCAAAAGAAGGTGAACCTGACGGGACCGACGGGACGGGTTGTCATTTTGATGGTTGCGACCGTCATGGCCGGTGTGCTGCTGGGTTGGATGCTGCCACGCGTGTCCATGCCGTTCGCACGGCTCACGGGACGGTACCACGCGACGGGAAACGCGGCCGAGGCATTGGCCGGTCTCGCGGTGGAGGATGAGGTGTCCTCGGCAGGGTATTCGCGAGACGTGTTCGGGTACCGCGAGACGGACGAGGACGGCAACGGGTGCGACGTGCGCGACGACGTGCTGGCGAAGGACCTGACGGACGTGGTCTACGCCACGCGCGGGGGATGCGTGGTGAAGTCGGGAATCCTGGAGGATCCGTACACCGGGACGACCATCCAGTTCATGCGGGGGAGGAGCACATCCTCGGCGGTGCAGATCGACCATGTGGTGGCGCTGCAGAACGCGTGGCAGTCGGGTGCCAAGGACTGGGACCATGACAAGCGGCTACGGTACGGGAACGATCCCTACAACTTGCTTGCGGTGGACGGTCCTGCCAATCAGGACAAGGGAGCCGCATCCGCGGCGTACTGGTTGCCATCCAATGAGTCTTTTCAATGTGAGTACGTGGCGCGGCAGATCGGCGTCAAGGCAAAGTACGGGCTGACGGTGACCTCCGCGGAGCAACGCGCCATGCTCACCATATTGCATGGGTGTCCCGGGCAGGCGCTGCCATCGGAGTAAGACTGCCGGTTCCGGGCCGATTTGGCGTGCCGCGAACACTTTTGGCCCTGTAACATGCAGCGCCCAGCATGGGCACTGTCAGACAGGCGAGGAGTGGCGAGATGGAACGAGAATGTGGAACAACACGTGAAACGGCCGGGTCGGGGCACATCGTGAAGGACCGCGCGCTCGATGTGCCCACCAATCCGCAGATCGCCACCGAGGTCGAGCAGGACATCGCCATCGAACGGCATGACGAGGGTCACCCGGAGAAGCCGGTGCATGCGCTCGCCAGCATGCTGGGCCCCGCTTTCGTGGCGGCCGTC
This sequence comes from Bifidobacterium sp., assembly GCA_036311305.1. Classification (GTDB taxonomy): domain Bacteria; phylum Actinomycetota; class Actinomycetes; order Actinomycetales; family Bifidobacteriaceae; genus Bifidobacterium. The sequence continues at coordinate 6,976 of JAXJQE010000065.1, read as the reverse complement.
GCCTACGTGGACCCCGGCAACGTGGCCGCCAACATCACGTCGGGTGCGAAATACGGGTACCTGCTCGTCTGGGTGCTCGTGCTGGCCAACTGCATGAGCGTGCTCATCCAGTACCAAGCGGCCAAGCTCGGCATCGTGACGGGCAAGAGCCTGCCGCAGATCCTAGGGGAGCGCATGGGAACCACGGGGAGGTTCCTGTTCTTCGCGCAGGCCGAGGTCATCGCCGTCGCCACCGACCTGGCCGAGGTCATCGGCGGCGCCATCGCGCTCAACTTGCTCTTCGATACCCCGATGCTGCTCGGGGGCGTCATCATCGGGGCCGTCTCCACGCTGCTGCTCATGTTTCAGGGCGGTGAGACGCACAAGATCTTCGAACGGCTCACCATCAGGCTGCTGCTCGTCATCACCTTCGGCTTCATCGCCGGCCTGTTCTTCGATCCACCGAGCCCGGTGGGAGTACTGTCCGGTCTGGTTCCGCGGTTCAAGGACGGCGGCTCCGTGCTGATGGCAGCCTCCATGCTGGGCGCCACCGTCATGCCGCATGCCATCTACCTGCACTCCACGCTGGTCAACGACCACTTCGGCCATGACGCCGACCGGCCCAGCGTCAGGGAGATGCTGCACGGCAGCAAGATCGATGTGGTATGGGCGCTCGCCATCGCCGGCTCCGTCAACATCGCGCTGCTGGTGCTGGCAGCCAACTCGCTGCACGGCATGAGCGGCACGGACACCATCGAGGGTGCGCAGCACGCCATCTCCACGGTGCTCGGCCCGGTGGTGGGCACCATCTTCTCGGTGGGATTGCTGGCCTCCTCGCTGTCCTCGACCTCTGTCGGCACCTACGCGGGCTCCGCGATCATGAAGGGATTGCTCAAGATCAGGGTGCCCATGTGGGCGTGCAGGATCGCCACCCTGGTGCCGGCGCTCATCGTGCTGGCCTGCTCGTCCAACCCCACACAGGCGCTGATCATCGGCCAGGTCATCCTCTCCATCGGCATCCCCTTCGCCATCATCCCGCTCATGCGCTATACGCATGACAGGGAGATCATGGGCAGGTACGTGGATGGCACGTTCAAGCATGTGCTGTGCTTGGTGGTGGTCGGGCTCATCATCGCGCTGAACGTGGTGCTGATCGTGCTTACGTGCATGGGTGTCGCCTGAGTGTTTTTCCTTTAATTTCCCATTTGTGAATCATGAATGGTGAACCATGGAGGACACGTGATTCATGGTTCACAAGTGCGCAGTCGAAAACCTTGATTTTCCAACGAAGGCATCCGAGTATCTGTGAGTGGTGAACCATGCTGGTCAAGAGGATTCATGGGTATTGATTCACAAGTGTGAATATGGGTGAGGGACGGAGTGGATCAGGGGTGAATCGGAGCAAAATGCGGCGAATATAAGAGGCAGTGGGGCGTCCGACCACATTGCCCGTTCCAGCTGGTCAGGCTTGGCCGATACCAATATGGTGGCCACCATGAACGATGTATTGAAAAAGAGTGTGGGTGCCCGACGCAAAGAGATGCTGTACCAATGCCGGCAGGTCCGTCATCCTGTAGTGTTCAGCCACGTTACCCAATTGCGCGTGCTGGCCCTTGAGGTGCCATTCCAGCGGGTGTATGACGAATCAAAATTGCATGGCGTCGTAGCAGGAGCGCACCATCGGCGCTTCGATGATCCGCAAGTGGTGCTGCACACTTGGAACCGGATGACGGAAGAGGACATCGTCCAAGTGGATGGCAATGTCCGAGGTCTGCGAGTGGAGGCAGCGATCGCCTCCGTGGCCAAGGGATGGGATGAATTGCAACTGTGCTTGGTAATGGATTCCGCGATCCGTTGGAAGTTGACCAGCGTGCAGCGGCTTACGGAGTTTGCCCGGACACGCCAGTTCCACGGCAAGCGCAAGTACATTACGGCTGTACGCATGATCCAGCCCGGTGGCTTCTCCATTCAGGAGGACCGTCTGCAGCTTGAGCTCAATCGCCGCAATGTGCCCATGTTCCAAAGGAACTACGTGGTGGAGGACGCGCGTTTCGAGAGCGGCGTGCCCATGAGCCTGGATCTTGCGTTACCTGACGCGAGAGTGGGTATGGAGTATCAAGGCGACCAGCACAGGACGGACCGAGCACAGTACCAGCGTGACCTGTACAAGAACAACACGTTGCGCGCCAGGAACTGGACCATCTTTGAGGTCACTAACGCGGACCTGAACGACCAACTCCGGCTTGACCAGTGCGCCACGGATATCCTCAGGATCGTTGCACAACGAACCGGCATGGACTGTGCCATGCAGCGTATGAGCTGGAACGAATATGCCGATCATCGTCGTCCATATTGGAAACGAGCGGCTTGAACGTTGTAAGCATGCCATACCCTCGTTGCAGCGCAGGAATGTAAAAGCCTCGCCTTTCTAGGTTTGGCGCCATGGAAAGACGAGGCTAAAGGGGAGGAGCAGGACTACTCGGCCGCTTCCTCCTGGTGCTGGGTGCCACGCACGCGGTTGAGGGCGCGGCGCGCCACGTCGTGGGCGGAGCCGGCGCCGTTGCCGCGGACGCCGAGGATGACCATGAAGACCATGACCATGCAGATGACGGTGGAGATGCGCAGGGCCCACTGGGTGCCGATGATGTTGCCCTTGATGACCGCGAGCTTGCTGCCGTCGCCCATGTTGGCGACCGCGATGACGGACATCGTTAGGATGAGCACCGGGGCGCCGATGGCGCCGGCGATCTGGCGCACCGTGTTGGTCACGGCCGAACCGGCCGAGACCTGATCGGGCTCCAAGCAGTTCAGGGACCACGTGGTCAGCGGCATCAGCACAAAGCCCATGCCGATCTGGCGGATGAACTGGAACACCGAGACCCACCAGATCCACGAGGTGAGGGACACGGTGCTCATCAGCGCGGTGCCGATGCACAGCGTGACCGTGCCGATCATGGCCACGGGGCGCGCGCCGAAGCGGTCGAGCGCCCTGCCGCCGAAGAACTGGGAGATGGCCTGCCCCAGGGCGCCCGGCAGCATGACCAGGCCCGAGATGGTGGCGGTGTAACCGCGGCAATTCTGGATGTAGAGCGGCATGAGCACCGTGATGGAGCTGAACGCGAAGAAGCTCAGGGCCGCCACCGTGGTGCCCACGGTGAAGCTGGAGTTCTTGAACACGAACAGGTCCAGCAGGGCCGGCTGCTTGGACTCGCCGGACTTGAAGCGCCGGGAGTTGCGGTTCTGGCGCAGCACGAACCAGATGATGCCGATCACGCCGATGAGCATCGGAGCCCAGACGATCGGGTTCCAGAACGGGTAGGACTGGATGTTCGTGAAGCCGTACATGACGCCGCCGAAACCGATGACGGACAGGCCCACGGAGAAGAAGTCCGCCTTGGCGCCCTTGTCGCTCTGCCCGAAGTTGTGCAGCCCGAAGAAGGCGAGCACCAGCGCGATGCAGCCGATGACGGTGAGCGTCAGGAAGATGGAGCGCCAGCCATTGGCATCCGTCTGGATGCCGCCGAGGGTGGGGCCGATGGCGGGGGCGACGCTCATGGCGATGCCCACGGTGCCCATGGCCATGCCGCGGCGGTCCAACGGGTAGATGGAGAACACGGTGATCTGCAGCACCGGCCACATCACGCCGGTGCCGATGGCCTCGAGCAGTCGGCCGATGAGCACCAGCGCGAAGTTCGGGCCGAGCCACGCGCACACCGAGCCGACCGTGAACACCGTCATGGAGGCGAGCACGATCTGGCGGGTGGAGAAGCGCCTGGTGAGGAAGGCGGTGAGCGGCACCATCACGCCCATGGTCAGCTGGAAGATGGAGGTCAGCCACTGGCCGGTGGTCACGGTGATGCCGAACTCGTGGACGATGGTGGGCAACGCCGCCGACAGCTGCAGCTGGGTGAAGTTGCCCATGAAGGTGATGAAGGTGAGGATGGCCAGCGAGATGAAGGCCGGACGGGTCAGGTGACCGTCTCGGTAGGACATGTCGCGGGTCAGGACCTTGGACAGGTCCGTGATGCGGTTGCCGTGCGTCTGCGGCGGTGCCGGCTCGTGGTGGACGTCGCGGGTATAGGGACGCCCGGCCGTGGTCGCTACCTGTTGGGAGGGCTCCTGGTCGGTCCGGTGGTTGTGTTGCTGGCTGTCGCTCATCGTGCGGGTTCTGCGCCTTCCGTCGCTTCTTCGGTCTCTTCGACGGTGTCCGCCGTCACGGCCGGCGTCTCGCCGGTGGGGGTGTCGTCCGCGTCCGGGTCGTCCGGGCTGTACTCCATCACGGAGAGCACGGCGATGCCGTCGGAAGTGCGCACGAAGACGTTCGCGCGGCCACCCACTTCCTCCACGCCGTCGAGCAGGTGGGAGATGGGCTCGGAATCGAGGACGGGAAGCACCTGCGCGACGCCCTCGGCGTCGATGATGCGCAGGGTCTCGTCCAGCTCGCCGGTGGCGAGGATCTCGTCGATGTACTGCTCGAACTCCTTGAGCTCGCCGTCACTGACCTCATCGGCCGGGGTGGCGGCGGTGTCGGAGACGACCACGTCGATCTCGCCGGTGTCGGTGGCGTCCTGGATGTCAGAGGCGTCGACCTTCGGCTTGCCGGCGTTGGTGCCCGTCGTCATTTCCTCGCGCTCGGCATCCTGGGTCGCCTGCGTGGCGTCATAGTCGACCGCGTTGAAATCCCCCGTGCTGTCTTTCGTATCGTTGGCCATGATGGACCTCCTTGGGTGGCCGCCGGGGCTGGAGGCCATGGCCTGTGGAGTTGCGGCACATGGCGCCCGGTCGGCTCTTGATCAATCCGTTTGCAAACAGGACAAGGGAAGCGATGAACGCACCGACGTGCGACCTTCCCTGGTGATTGTCCGTCCTTCTTTCCGCATTGTAGTCAGGGGATGGTCTGATTCACTTAGTGAGAAATGGTCGGTAATTCCGGAGTGAATTGAAATGGCCATTGTCCGGCTTGTTGAAAGGGGTGTGGGGCGGTGTCGGGTTATGATGTGCCTGTTACCTGATGTGGGGCGGTCGTGCCCTGCAGCGTTTGGGGCGAAAGAGCAGGCGGAGAAAAGGACAGGGACGCATGACACAGCAACGGCATGACGCCGAACTGGCACAGGAGGTGGAACGACATTCGGCCAAGGTGCTGGAATGGCGTTTCGTGCTCAATCTGGCCCTCATGATCTTCGATGCGTTGGTGTACTTCGCAGTCGGTGTCGCTGTCCTGGAATGGCGTCATGAGATGGACCTGATTTCCACGCGCCTGCAGTGGAACGCCACCATCGACCCCTATCTCTATGTGGCGATCAGTGCGGTCATCTGGGTGTTCTGCGCCCATGTGGTGGGTGTGTACCACCGGCACGTCTTCGCGGATGGCTACCAGCTCAACATGCTGCTGCTCAAGGCGATCTTCATCTGCTGGATCGCGGTGTGCGCGTTCAACTTCATCTTCCAGATCAATGTGTCGTTCTATGCGGTGAGCCTCACCTGCCTGCTGGTGTGGATCGCCGAGATGATCGTGCGTCTCTTTGCGCGCCTCTTCCTGGTCCGTCGTCACCGCAAGGGCGAGTATTCCTATCCCACGGTCATTGTCGGCTCGCCCGAGGGGATCGGGCAGATCCTCAAGTTCTTCAACCAGCGTAAGCAGCTCAACTACAAGCCGGTTCGCGTGTGCCCCATCCGCATCAACCGGGAGACCGGTGAGATCGAGGCCGATCCGGACGCCGGGCTTCTCCATGAGGAAGTGAAGAAGTCCTGGGGACGCCCCATCAAGATCGTGGACTACGGCGATAACCTCGCCGAGCGCATCGCCGAGACCGGCGCCCAGACCGTCATGGTCACGGACGTACTGGACCGGTTCTCCGACAACCTGAGCACCTTCGCCGTCCAGATGGAATCCCTTAACTTGGAGATTGCGCTCATCACCTCCGCACTGGACATCGCGGAGCACGCCACACAGATGCGAAATATCCAAGGCATGAGCATCATGACCATCTCGTTGCCTCAGTATTCGCCCGGTGCCAAGGTCAAGAAACGCATCTTCGACATTGTGGTGTCCTCCTTAGCTATTGTGCTTACCTCGTGGCTCATGCTCATCGTGGCACTTGCCATCAAACTCGAAGACGGCGGTCCGGTCTTCTATAAGCAGGAGCGTATCGGATTACGCGGCAAGCCGTTCTACATTCATAAGTTCCGTTCCATGCGCGTGGACGCTGATGCCCACCTGAAGGAAGTGCTCGAGGCCAATGGTCAGGAGATGGGCGCACGCTACAAGCTCACACATGATCCCCGTATCACCAAGGTCGGCCGCTTCATCCGCAAGACCAGCTTGGACGAGCTGCCGCAGTTCTTCGACGTGTTCATGGGCACCATGAGCGTGGTCGGACCCCGTCCGCAACGTGATTTTGAAGTGGAGGAGTATGATCCAGTCTACGCCACACGTTTGCTTGTTAAACCCGGCATCACTGGTCCGTGGCAAGTCTCTGGCCGTTCCGACTTGGATGAGGAAGAGAGCCGTCAGCTGGATGTGAGTTACGTGCAGGATTGGAGCGTACTCGGCGATGTGGTCTATATCCTGCGTACGGTTGGTACAGTCCTACATCCTTCAGGAGCTTACTAAGGTGACGGCCGAATCCTGCTGCCAGTATTAAATTGAGGAAAGAAGCCATTACATTTTTATTATTCAAAGGAAGTTTGACCATGAAGATTGCGGTTGCCGGTACGGGCTATGTGGGCCTGTCGGTGGCGTTGCTCCTGGCGCAGCACAATGAGGTGCATGGGCTGGACATCGTGCCCGGGAAGGTCGAGAAGCTCAACAATTATGAGAGCCCCATCGTGGACGTGGAGATCACGGAATTCCTCGACGGCGCCAAGGATTGTTCCATGGAGCTGGACTTCCAGGCGACCACGGACCCGAGGATCGCGTACACGGGCGCCGAGTTCGCGGTGGTGGCCACCCCGACGAACTACGATCCGAAGAAGAACTACTTCGACACCTCCAGCG
>JAXJQE010000064.1:0-2112 GCA_036311305.1 Bifidobacterium sp. | reverse complement strand
TCCTGCATGTCTCGAAGCTTCCCGTACTGCACGCCCTCGAACTCGTATGCCATCGCTGCAACCTCCGACTCTCGATGGTGTTGCAACGACCACTAGAATTCGCCGCCCGGCGCGGTTCGTGGGGGGCGCCGTGTGCATGCGACACATGGCAACCCTCGGCAGTGCTCACCTACGGCGCCATCGGTCTGGCGGCATCGCTCGTGGGGCATCCTGGCCGCCACGTTGCTGCGCCGTCGCCGCACGCGCCGCACCGTCCGTCCCTCGCGCACTGAGACCGACCGCACCGCGCTTGCTCCACGAAGCAAGTACTGAAAACGGTCGTTATCGGTCCCCGCGATGCAGTAGCAGAGGCACGCCTCCGATCGGATGCCCCGCCCGTCGCGGGGCCGGCCCCGATGATCGTTGCGGCCCCGCACCGTGGGGCGCCTGCCTTGACCAGTCGGCGCCACTTCGTCCCGGCACCGGCGTCCCGTTGGCCTAGCATGATGAGCATGCGGACCATGGTGATCGGGTACAGCGGCGCTGGCAAGTCCACGCTGGCACGCGCCCTGGCAGGCTCCCGGTGCGCGCCGGTGCTGCACCTGGACCGCCTGTACTGGCTGCCCGGATGGCACGAACGCGACCCCGAGCAGATGCGCGGCATGCTGGACGCGTTCCTCAAGGAGCACGACAGCTGGGTCATCGACGGCACCTACTCGCGCTTCCTGTTCGAACAACGACTGGAAGCCGCCGACGAGATCGTCATCCTCGCGTTGCCGCGCCTGGTGTGCCTGGCGCGCGCCTGGCGGCGCTACCGGCGCCACCGCGGCCACGCCCGGGAGGACATGGCGCCGGGATGCCCGGAACGCTTCGATCGGGCATTCATCCGCCGACTGCTCATCGACGGCCGCTCACGCAAACGCCGCGAGCTGCTGCGCGAAGTCGCCGAGCGTCACCCCGGCAAGACCGTGGTCCTGCGGACCCAACGCCAGATCGACCAATGGAGGATGATCCCGTAACACCCGTCAGGGTCTATTCGGGCAATTTGCACACGTCGACCCACCGGCTACCGGGCGTGACCTCCCGCAGCTCGTCCAGGGTGAGCCTGATGGCGCTGTTCGAACTGCCCGCCGCCGGGTACACGTAATCAAAGCGTTTGAGGGACTCATCCAGGTACACATCGCAACCGTCCTTGACCCCGAAGGGGCATACGCCACCCACGGCGTGGCCTATGCGCTCCTCGGCCTGGTCGGCCCTGAGCATCCTGGCCTTGGTGCCGAAGCATGCCTTGAACTTGGCATTGGCGACCTTGGCGTCGCCCGCGCACACGATGAGCGCGACCCGCTCGCCCAGGTCGAACGAGAGGGTCTTGGCGATGCGCTCGGGCGCGCAGCCGATGGCCTGGGCGGCCAGCTCCACGGTGGCGCTGGAGGCGTCGAACTCCATGACATCGTCCTCCTTGCCGTACCTGGCCAGATGTTCCTTGGCGCGGCTCAGTGACATGACGGGATCCCTTCCTGTGCGGCAATGGTTCGGTGGAAGGCATCATTGCGCCCTGCCGTTTCGCCGCGGTTTCGCCGCCATTTCTCCACCTGCGCCTGCTCGTCATGCGCAGCTGTGGGCCAGTACCTAAAACGAACGTTATCGGGATGGTGGCGTCGGTGTCGTTGGGTGTCGGGTAGGGTGGAGGGTGCTTTGATCACCAAGCAAGGATAGAAACGCAACGCGCGGGGGAGACAACCCGCGCCAGAGCCGGTAGGTAGCCCGGCCGTCTTGGGCCGTGCCCAAGGTAAGTAACCTGCCCCTCCGGGTCGTCCGTTCCCTGCTCATTGCAACCGCAAGGAGGGAACATGGGCAACCAGGCCGGATCGTTGACGGTCTATTTCGATGACCCCTTTTGGGTGGGCGTCTTCGAACGCGTCCGGGACGGCAAGCTCCAGGTCGCCAAGGTCACGTTCGGCGCCAAACCCAGCGACCGCGAGATCCTCGACTTCTGCCTAAGGCACTACCACGAGCTCGAGTTCAGTCCCGCCGTGTGTGTTTTAGCAATTTGCGTTCCGCATTGTGAGCAGTGTTTTTCAGCAGGGTGAGCAGCGGCTTTTCCGCATGGTCGGCGGTATTGCCGCTGCGCGC
>JAXJQE010000063.1:0-14202 GCA_036311305.1 Bifidobacterium sp. | reverse complement strand
GTTTCTAGGACGCCGGCTGCGCCGGCCCTAGAAACCTCACGGAAAAACGTGAGGTTTCTCATACGGGGCGCCACGCTCTCGAATCGTGGCATGGGACCGTTCCTTGTAGCCGCGGCTTGCTAGGGTTGAACGAGTAGCGAATCCCTCGGTCTCCTATCCGGAAGGAGCTTCGGCTTGTCTACTGAACTCGAAGAGATCCACGAAGAATGCGGCATTTTCGGCGTCTGGGGCCATCCGGACGCGGCTCGCCTGACCTATTTCGGGCTCCACGCCCTGCAGCACCGCGGCCAGGAGGGCGCGGGCATCGTCACCAACGACCACGGCCACCTCACCGGCCACCGCGGGCTCGGCCTGCTCACCCAGGTCTTCCCGGACGAACAGTCCATCACCCAGCTCAAGGGCGACCACGCCATCGGCCACGTGCGCTACGCCACGGCCGGCTCCGGCGGCATCGACAACATCCAGCCCTTCCTCTTCCGCTTCCATGACGGGGACATGGCGCTGTGCCACAACGGCAACCTCACCAACTCGTTCTCGCTGCGCCGCGCGCTGGAGAACGAGGGCGCCATCTTCCACTCCAACTCGGATACCGAGGTGCTCATGCACCTCATCCGCCGCTCGGTGCGCTCCGGCATCACGGACAAGCTCCAGGAGGCCCTCAACACGGTGCACGGCGGCTTCGCCTACCTCATCATGACCGAGAACGAGATGATCGGCGCCCTGGACCCCAACGGCTTCCGCCCGCTGTCGCTCGGACAGATGTCCAACGGCGCCTACGTGCTCGCCTCCGAGACCTGCGCGCTGGACGTGGTGGGCGCCGAGCGCATCTGCGACATCCAGCCCGGCGAGATGATCGTCATCGACGACACCGGCTACCGCACGAAGACGTACACGAGCAACACGCAGCTGTCCATCTGCTCGATGGAGTACATCTACTTCGCGCGCCCCGACTCGGACATCTACGGCGTCAACGTGCACTCCGCGCGCAAGCGCATGGGCGCGCGCCTCGCCAAGGAATCGCCGGTCGAGGCCGACATGGTCATCGGCGTGCCCAACTCGTCGCTCTCGGGAGCCTCCGGCTACGCCGAGGCCGCCGGCCTGCCCAACGAGATGGGCCTGATCAAGAACCAGTACGTGGCGCGCACGTTCATCCAGCCGACGCAGGCGCTGCGCGAGCAGGGCGTGCGCATGAAGCTCTCCGCCGTCAAGTCGGTCGTCAAGGGCAAGCGCGTCATCGTCATCGACGACTCCATCGTGCGCGGCACCACCTCGCGGCGCATCGTGCAGCTGCTCAAGGAGGCGGGCGCCGCCGAGGTGCACATGCGCATCAGCTCGCCGCCGCTGAAGTACCCGTGCTTCTACGGCATCGACATCTCCACCACGCAGGAGCTCATCGCCGCGAAGAAGTCGGTCGGGGAGATCTGCGAGTACATCGGCGCGGACTCGCTGGCGTTCCTGTCCGTCGACGGCCTCATCGAATCGATCGGACTCAACGCGGACGCCCCGTACGGCGGCCTGTGCGTCGCGTACTTCAACGGCGACTACCCGACGGCGCTCGACGACTACGAGCAGGACTTCCTCGACTCGCTGACTCCCGACGACCGCGTGCGCCTGCCCGGCTACGAGGGCCGCGAGACGCTGTACGAGGGCACGCAGTTCGTGCACCACGCGCACGGCGAGCACGCGTCCGCCGAGCCCACCGACTACTGCATCGCCAACGAGTAACGGACCAACCGACCACCACCAACCCAGGAAAGGCCAACCATGCCCAAGAGCTATGAGAACGCCGGCGTCAGCGTCGAGGCGGGATACGAGGTCGTGCGCCGCATCAAGTCGCACGTCGAGCGCACCAACCGGCCCGGTGTCGTCTCCGGCATCGGCGGCTTCGGCGGCCTGTTCGACCTCGCCTCCCTCAACTATAAGGACAACTATAAGGAGCCGGTGCTCATCTCCGGCACCGACGGCGTGGGCACCAAGCTCGTCATCGCCAAGCTCATGGACAAACACGACACGATCGGCATCGACTGCGTGGCCATGTGCGTCAACGACGTCGTCGCCGCCGGCGCGCAGCCGCTGTTCTTCCTCGACTACATCGCATGCGGCAAGAACGAGCCGGCCGTGCTCGAGCAGGTCGTCGCCGGCGTCGCCGACGGCTGCGTGCAGGCCGGCGCCGCGCTCATCGGCGGCGAGACCGCGGAGATGCCGGGCATGTACGACGAGGACGAGTACGACCTCGCCGGCTTCACCATCGGCTGCGTGGAAGGCTCGAAGATCGCCGACGGCTCGCAGATCGCCGAGGGCGACGTGCTCATCGGCCTGCCGTCCACCGGCGTGCACTCCAACGGCTTCTCCCTGGTGCGCAAGGCGCTCTTCGAACAGGCCGGCTACGACGTGCACACGCGCCTGCCCGAGCTCGGCGACGTGCTGCTCACGCCGACGAAGATTTACGTCAACGCCCTCATGCCGCTGTTCGATGCGGGCATCGTGCACGGCGTCGCGCACATCACCGGCGGCGGCTTCATCGAGAACGTGCCGCGCATGCTGCCCGACGGCCTCGCCGCGCGCATCGAGCTCGACGCCTGGGCCGTGCCGCCGATCTTCGACGTCATCGAGAAGGCCGGCGACATCGACCACATGGAGATGTACAACATCTTCAACATGGGCATCGGCATGGTCGTCGCGATTCCCGCGGAGCGCGTGGACGAGGCGATGAACCTGCTCGACCACGCCGGCGAGATGGCGTACCGCATCGGCGGCGTCGTCGCCAAGGACGGCGAGGACGTGGAGCTCGTCAAGTAACGCAGTACGGTGGACGCGCGCGTGGGACGCGCCCGTCCACCGCTTGCGCCAGTGGGTTTTGTTCCGTACAGTTCAACTGTTCGTTCACTGTCAAGTGAGAGGAAACAAGAAACAAGAGAGAATGAAGGTTCTGGTCATCGGTTCGGGCGCGCGCGAGCACGCGATCGCCCACACGCTGCTGCGCGGCGGCAGCGTGGAGGAGGTCGTCGTCGCGCCCGGCAACCCGGGCATGGAGCTCGACGAGGGCATCCGCACCATGCAGCTCAACCCGTCCAACCAGGCGGCGCTCATCGACTTCGCCAAGGGCAACGACATCGACTGGGTGTTCGTCGGCCCCGAGGTGCCGCTCATCGAGGGCATCGTCGACGCGTTCCAGGACGCCGGCATCCCCGCCTTCGGGCCGTCCAAGGCCGCCGCGCAGATCGAGGGCTCCAAGGACTTCGCCAAGAAGCTCATGGACAAGTACTCCATCCCCACGGCCGCCTACCGCACGTTCGACGAGCTCAAGCCGGCCGAGGCGTACGTGCGCGAGCACGGCGCGCCCATCGTCATCAAGGCCGACGGCCTGGCCGCAGGCAAGGGCGTCACCGTCGCCATGGACGAGGAGACCGCGCTGGCCGCGCTGCACGACATCTTCGTCGACCACCGCTTCGGTTCCGCCGGCGCGCGCGTGGTCATCGAGGACTTCCTGGAGGGCCAGGAGTTCTCGCTCATGAGCTTCGTCAACGGCACCGAGTTCTGGCCGATGCCCATCAGCCAGGACCACAAGCGCGCCTACGACAACGACGAGGGCCCCAACACCGGCGGCATGGGCGCATACTCGCCGGTCCCGCAGATCAGCGACGACGTCGTGGAGGAGGCCATCCGCACGATCGTCAAGCCGACGGTCGAGGCCATGGCCGCCGACGGCGTGCCGTTCACCGGCATCCTCTACGCCGGCCTCATCGCCACCGCCGACGGCCCCAAGGTCATCGAGTTCAACGCGCGCTTCGGCGACCCCGAGACCGAGGTCGTCCTGCCCAAGCTCACCAGCGACCTCGGCGCCGGCATCAAGGCCATCCTGGACGGGGAGACCCCCCGAGTTCGAGTGGGACGAGGACAACGCCACGCTCGGCGTCGTGCTCGCCTCCGACGGCTACCCGGGCGACGTCGTCAAGGGCGCCATGATCCCCGAGATCGCCACCGACGAGGACTCGCACGTGTATTATGCCGGCGTCAAGAAGGACGAGGACGGCAACCTCGTCGCCTCCTCCGGCCGCGTGCTGCTCGTCGAGTCGCACGCCCCGAGCATCGCCGAGGCCCAGCAGAAGGCGTATGCGATCCTCGACGCCGCCAACACCGACGGCATGTTCTACCGACACGACATCGGCGCCAAGGCCCTCAAGGCCTGAGGCTCACCAAGCCACAATCCCCACGGAAGTCGCATCCAGCGCCGCTGGAAGCGACTTCCGTGGGGATTTTCACTTACCGCGCACCTACGCGCGGTCCTTGAAGTAGCGGAACAGGTGGCGCTCGCGGACCGCGACGGTGACGAGGACGCCGCCGGCCAGGCTACCCACCACGGCGGCGCCCAACGGCCGCACGCAGAGCAGCGCGATCTGCCCGGGAGTGTCGCCGGACCATAGCCAAGGGATGACCGCCAGCAGTGGCGTCGCGATGACCGCGGCGCACAGCGCCCAGCAGCCCGTCTCCACCACCATTTGCGTCACGAGCGCCGCCTTGGGCACGCCGCAGTGCAGCGCGGAGGCGAACTCCAGCCGGCGCAGCCGAGCGGCCACGAACCCCAGCGCGGCGCCGCCGACCGCCGCGACGAGCGTCATCACGGCGGTGGCGCGCGTCGCGAACAGCGCCGTCGAATCGAGCGACGCGCCCAACCGCGTGTTCGCCTGACGCACGCGTGGCTGGTCGTCGGCGTTCCCGGATACCTCGCCCACACTCGCCAGCACGAGCGACTCGATGCCGTCGGGCACCGGCCATGCCTTGACGACGCACTGGTCGAACGCGCCGTCGGCCGCCACCGGTTGCACGAGCGCGTACGAGGTGGACACCGACCGGCCGTCGTCGGGCGATTCATAGATGCCGGCGATGCGCACCGTGGTGCCGTCGGACAGCTCCTCGACCGACCCGACGGCCGCGCCGCTGGTGTCGGCCGCTTGGCGCGACAGCCACACGCCGTCATGCTCGTCGGCCGTCAGCTCGCGGGTGGCGCGCGTGTCGCCGGAGACGACCGCGCGCAGGGCGCCGGGCGTCGCCTCCAGCGTGGGCAGCGGCGTCGACGGGATGCGCGCCAGCGTCGCGCGCGCCGGCCGTGCGCAGCGCGCCGGCCGCATGCACGCCGTCGAGCCCCGCGAGCGACTCGCAGGCGCGCGCGTCAATGCGTCCGGCGTAGTCGACGATGTACGTGGACGCGCCGGCGCCCACGAATTCGTTGATGCGCTGCTGGATGCCGCGCAACTGCAGCAGCTCCGCGCCCATGCATCCCACGATCAACGCCGCCAGCAGCATCGCGTACAGCGTGGCATGCGCCGTGCCGCTGGCCACGTCGCGCCACGCCTCGCCGAGCACGCCGCGCAGCCGCATCGCCTGCCGCCGCGCGCTCACTGGTACTCCCTGAGGTCGATGACATCCGTGCACGCGTCACGCGTACCGGGGTCGTGCGTGGCGACGACCACGATGGCACCGGCCGCGCTCAACGCGTGCAGCCGCTCGTTGACGCTGGCCGCCGTGTGCAGGTCGAGCTGTGCGGTCGGTTCGTCGACGAGCAGCAGCCGCGCGTGCGAAGCGACGCCGCGCGCGAGCATGAGCCGCTGCGCCTCGCCGCCGGACAGCGCGCGGAACTGGCGGTCCGCACGGTCGGCCAGGCCGAACATGGCGAGCAGTTCGCGCGCATGTTCCTCGGCCTTTGCACGCGATTCGCCGCGCGCGACGAAGGGGAGCGCCACATGGTCGAGCGCGGTGCGCCGCGCCACGCCGTGCGGGTTCTGCTGAACCCAGTGCGCGCGTCCGCAATCCTCGCGCTCCACGGTTCCCTCAGTGGGCGCCACCCAGCCGGCGATGATGGACAGCAGTGTCGACTTGCCCGACCCGCTCGGTCCCACCAGCGCGTACACGTGCCGCGGTTCGAGCGTGCGGTCGAGGTGGCGGAAGAGCGGTTGCGGACCGAACGCGTGGCCGACGTCGCGCAACGTGACGCGCGCGCTCATCGGCATGCCTTGGTCGTGGCGGTCGGCACGTCGACGCGCGTGATCGGACTGTCCGCGGTGACCATCGTGCGGCCCAGCTGCGAGGCGACGACGGACACGGCCCGCGGCTCGCCGTCCACGCTCACGCAGCCGCTGCCCGAAGAGACCGCGTACAGCGCGGCCGACGGCAGGTAGGTCACGGCCAGCGGTTCCTTGAGCGCCCACTGGAACGTCGTGTCCACGGTGCCCGACGGCGCGGCGTTGGCGGCATCCGTGGCGGCCGTCTGCTGGGTGCCGTTCATCGCGGATTGGTATTCGCTGCTGGCGGCGAGCGCCTCGAGGAACGCGGCGTCGGTCAGTTCGTCGGTGTCCTGCGCGATGTCGAAGGACTGTCCGGCGACGCTGATCGTGCGCATGCCTTCCGCGGGTGTGTCCGTGCGCGACGCGTTGGCGCGCACGACGGTGGCGCCGGTGATGGTGGGCGCCGTGGTGACCAGGTCCGTGGCGGCCTCGACGCGCGTGCCGGTGCGCGCCGGGCAGCCGGCGACGCTCACGGTGCGCGCGGGCTGCCACATGAGCATGTCGGGAGTGACCGTCCACTGGTTGTCCGCGGTGGGCTTGGCGGAACCGATATGCTCGGCGAGCGCGCTGAACGCCTGCGCGGACTGCCAGGAGAAGGTGTCCGTGTCGGGCGCGTCGTAGCCGAGCGCGCGCAGTTCGGCGTGCAGGGCAGCGACGTCGTCGCCCTCGGTGCCGCTGGCCAGCGTGCGGTAGAGCGGCACGGCCGTGTGCAGCGAGAGGACGGGCGTGCCGTCGACGGCGAGCATGGACGTGCCCGATTCGACGGCGCGGCCGGGCGCGCAGTCGTAGGCGGTGAGCGTGCCGGCGACGGGGGAGCGCAGCGTGGCGTCGTTGCCTTGGGTCACGCGGATGGTCACGGCGCGCCGGTCGTCCCACGTGCCCGACTCCGTGGCGAGTGTGCCGCCTTGCGCGTCGGAGGACAGGTCGCGCGGCGTGACGGCGCGCGTGAGCAGGAGTGCCGCGATGGCGCCGACGGCGAGCGCGAGCACGACGAGCAGCGCGACCACGGAGGCGGTCACGCCATGGGAGGCATGCGGGGTGCGGCGGGTGCGCTGGTGCATGATCGGCCTCTCTTTCGGGTTCGCTGACAGTCCTCAGACGGTGGGGTCGGTGTTGCAGGCCCAGTAGGCGGGGGATTTCTCGGCGTCGTAGTCGGCGCGGGTCTGGTCGAAGTACTTGCCGAAGTGGTAGGCGTCCATGGCGGTGTCGCTGACGATGTCCTTGTACTGTTCGGCCGTCATGTCCTGGTCGGCGATCCCGTGGCGCTTGAGGCAGTCGAGCAGCGGCTCGACGGTGTCCTGGCCGGGGTCGTAGCCATTGAGGCCGTGCAGGAGCTCGATGTAGTCCAGGCCGGTCTGCGCCTGGCATTGCTTGATATCGTCTTCAATGAGGTCGACCTTGTCCGCACTGCCGCGTTCGGACCGTTCCCCTTTGTCCCCATAGAACTCGACGGTGTAGCCCTTGTCCTCCATGCAGAGGGTGTACTGCCGGCGCGCCTCTTCGAATTCCGCATCGGTGATGACTTCGTCGATGAGCATCTTGCGCACGGTGTCGCTGTCGGTGTTCTCCCAGGCATGCTGGTAGGTCGCGGCGTTGGCGCCCGAGAAGTTCGGGTGCTCCATGTCGAACGCCACCGGTTCGGCGGTGGTTTGCTGCTGGCCGCAAGCGCTTAGGGTGGTTATGGCGGCGAGCGCCAGCACGCCGGCGATGACGCGTGGCGGCGTGTGGATGCGGTGGGGCATGGGAGTGGCCTCCTTGTCATTCCCGTTGTTGATCCCCTTGGCCATAGGATATGTCCACGGTCGCTCATGGGGCGCCGGAAGTCCAAGTGGTGTCAAGGAACACGTGACACAGGGACGACAGATGAGGGGCCGGAACGTAGGATGAGGGAACATATGATACCGTGACTGTACCCGACCGCGGCGTGAGGTCACCAGCGGCAACGTGGACCACATGGCTCAAGGGGCATGGAGGAGGAGTGGATGGTATCGGTCGCGATCCTGGACAATGATCCATGGGTGCTGGACTCATTGGTTCCATGGCTGAAGGGACAACCGGAGTGCAGCGTGCTGTGGGCCACGTCGTCATCCTCGCGCGCCCTGCACGAATGCCTGTACGGCAACGCGCCGCAGGTCATGCTGGTGGACCTCGCGCTGGGAACGATGAGCGGCGCCGCCTTCTGCCGGCAGGTGCGGTCGACCACTGCGCGCATCGGACTGCTGGGGATCACCGCCAACGGTCCCGACAACTATGTCGATGACCTGGCGGCCGCCGGTGCCCAGGGCGTCCTGGCGAAGGAGGAGCTGCGAATGGAACTGCCCGTGGTCGTGGGGCGGCTGGCCCGGGGACTGAGTGTCCAAGCGCCGCGGTTCATGGATGCCGGTGACGCCCACCTGACGTTGTCGGGCCCCAACGGCGCGGACCGGATCAACCAGCCGTTGAGCGAGCGCGAACTGCAGGTGCTGCGGCTGTATGCGCAGGGCATGACCTCGCGTGAGATCGCCGATCAGTTGCATATA
Source organism: Bifidobacterium sp. (assembly GCA_036311305.1). GTDB lineage: Bacteria > Actinomycetota > Actinomycetes > Actinomycetales > Bifidobacteriaceae > Bifidobacterium. The sequence goes on along the minus strand of JAXJQE010000063.1, from coordinate 5,621 downwards.
TCGCTGAACTCAGTCTTCACCTTCACCCACCGCGCCGCCCGCAAACTGGGCACGGACAAGCGTGCGCAGACCCTGGCGAAGGCAAGGCAATATGGCATGGTGTGAGCGCATTGCCGGGCACGTCCGCTCCATTCCCCGACGATGGCTGGTGACCATTGCGCTGTTGTGGCTGGCGTCGTTGCTTGCGGAAATGCTGCTGATGGGGCTCGTATCCTCTGGCGCCACCTGCGTCATGGCAGTGATTGAGGTGCTTGCCGTGGCCGTCCTCGTGTGGGATGTCCGTGTCGGTGCGCCGCTGGTGCTGGCCGTTTGGTGCGTTGGGTACGCCACACCATTCACTATGCCCGGAGTGTTCATGTACATGGGATGGCTGGCAGTGGGGTTGTTGGGATACGTTTCCTTTCCGATGGCCATGGGCGCCGTCGGTCTCTTCCTGATCGGGGAATATGGACTGACTTTTCTGGCCGTCCCCTCTGCAGGAGTGCCTACAGCTTCCAATGCGTTGATGTTGGCGGTGAGCATGTCGCTGTGCGCCGCCATCGGTTTTGTTGTGCGCACTATGCAGGACGGTAGGCGCGCTGCGATGCGTGCACGCGACCAAAAACAGCGCATGATGGTTTCTTCCGAGCTGCATGATGTGGCATGCAATGATTTGGCGTACGCTTTGACACTCATGGACCAAGGCTCCCCACATGAGGACGAGGTCGTCGCCGCGGTACGCGAGGCGCTCGCATCCGTGCGATCGAGCCTAGGGATTTTACGGGAAAACGCAGAGAGCCCGGAATCCATGCGCAGTAGCGAGCGCACCCGTACCGTGGAACTCGGAAAACTGGTACGGGAGGGCTGTGAACGTGTAGCTTCGGTGGGGATCAAGGGATCGGTGGTCGTCTCGGACGGGACAGATGAGGTAGAGGCGACGGTTCCCATGGCGCGATTGCTTGAAGGCTTCATGGGGGAGTGTTTCGGCAACCTCCTCAAGTACGCGGACAGGACCAAGCCATACACGCTCGTGGTGGGAATTAATGGCACTGCGGTATGCCTCTCGTTGACGGATGTGCCCAGAAAGGGACTGCAGGCGGATAGGCCGAGGGGCAGTGGTTCGGGCCTGCGCGACTACGGCGAACGGATCGAACGGCTGGGCGGTAGCCTAGTCGTGGACGACACCGAAGACCGATGGACATTGGACGTGACCATTCCACTATGAGCATCGACATTGAGCAGCGGGAGGAGCCGGCGCCGGTCCCCAACGCCATCGCGCGCGAACAGGCCATCGACCATGAGTATGCGCACGTCGCGGACACGGTCGAGGACGCCAGGGACTACATCGAGGGGCTCTGAGCTGTCGCGTCCCGTCGCACACTATTTTGTCGTTATCAAAGTGTGCGACAAAAGTCGCCGTCCGCGGCGCTCGTCAATCGATACACTGTCGCACACTCCGATAATGACAAAAAATTGTGTGCGACGGGGAGGCGGGGAGGGAGACACCAAGGACGTGCCGAGGACGTCTGGCGCCCCACGCCGCGCATGACGACGGCCCGTCCGCGTGTAGGGCGCGGACGGGCCGTCGGTCTATGGCAACGGGAGGGGTAAGTCTCAGTCCTTGAGCGTCTCCGGGTTAGGGATGAGGAAGGACAGCGCGAGGGCGAGGATGGTGAGCACCGCGCAGCCGATCATGGCGCTGGCGTAGCCCATCGGGGCACCGGCGGAGGCGGTGAACGCGTTCATCACCATGGACAGGATCGCGAAGCTCAGGCCGGCGCCCAGGTTGAACATGGAGGCGTTCATGCCGGGCAGGTAGCCGGGGTTGTCCTTCGGGGAGAGCACGATGCCCAGGCCGTTGAGCATGATGTTCACGGTGCCCGCGTAGGTCAGGCCCAGGATCATGGACAGGATGAGCGCGGCCCAGATGGACGGCTTGAACGCGAGGTAGACGCCGAACAGCACGCCGATGCCGGTGAGCAGCAGGCCGCCGCGCAGCACCTTGCGGTAGCCGAACTTGCTGGCCAGTACGCCGGCGACGGGGCCGAAGACCAGGCCGAGCAGCGCGTACGGGGTGAGCGTGCAGAAGGACACGGTGGTGGCGGACAGGCCGACGCCGTACTTGCTGTCCTGCGCGAGCTGCGGGACGATGCCGTTCATGATGGCGAACACGCCGGTCATGGCCACGAGGGTGGTCAGGAGTAGGCCCCAGGTGCGGCGCTGCTTCATGTAGTGCACGGAGACCAGCGGGTTCTTCTTGCGCTTCTCGACCTGCCAGAACAGGACGAAGAACACGATGGCGATGACGGTGAGCGTGCCGACCATGACCCAGTTGGCGGCGGCGAGCTTCTGGATCTCCTGGGTGACCAGGTAGGCGGCGAGGAACGCGATGCCCAGGCAGACGACGCCGAGCCAATCCATCTTCGGGGTCTCGGCGGCGGTGGACTCCTCGGCGAAGAACCACACGGCGAGCACGCCCAGTATGGCGATGCCGGCCATCACCCAGAACACGGAGCGGAAGCCGAAGGTGCCGGCGAGCCAGCCGCCGAGCAGCGCGTCGACGCCGCCGATGCCGCCGTTGACGGAGGTGAGGATGGCCATGAGGCGCGCGTACTTGGCGTCCTCGGTGACGCGCACGTGCAGGATGATGAGGCACAGCGGCACGACCGGGCCGGAGACGCCCTGCAGGATGCGGCCGATCATGAGCACGGTGACGTTCGGGGCGAGCGCGGAGACGATGCAGCCGATGCCGGTGAGCAGCAGCATGCCGGTGAGCGTCTTCTTGCGGCCTACGAGGTCGGCGAGGCGGGGCAGGAACAGCGAGAACAGCGCGGCGGCGGTGAAGAACACGGTCTGGCTGAGGTTGACCTCGGTGTTGGTGGTGTGCAGCTGCTCGGCCATGGTCGCCAGGGCGGGCGAGAGCATGGAGGCGTTGAGCTGGAAGGCGAAGATGGCGACGAGCAGCGCGAACATGAGCGCCGCGATGGACTTGCCGCCCTTGTCGAGCATCTTGTCGTTATCGGTGCCCGGTTGGATGGTGGAGGACATGGTGGTTCATCTCTTTCCTGGATGGGGGTGGCCGCCGTGGCGGCCGGCGTCCGGCGGCGTCCAGGGGGCGCCGCTGGACCGGTGCAATGTCGTACGGAAGGGTAAGCGGGGTAGGGGACTCAGCCGAGGTTGCGGATCGCGTCGGTGACGAGGTCCCAGAACTTCTGGCGGTCGAGGTGGACGGCCACCTGCGTGTGGCACTCCTCGGGCGCGGGCTCGGGGCCGCGCAGGTCGGCGACGGTCATGCCCAGCGTCAGGTCGCCGTGGATCTCCACGTCGAGCGGGCAGCGGCGGGTGGTGATGACGGTCGGGTCGATCAGGTAGGCCACGGTGCACGGGTCGTGCACCGGCGGGTCGACGAAGTCCTGGTCGTCCTGGTAGGACTTGCGGAAGTAGTCCATGAGCTGGGAGACGAACGTCGCCAAGGGCGTGCCGACCGACTCGATCTGCTTCTGGGCGGCCGGCGTGCACAGCGCCTGGTGCGTCAGGTCCAGGCCGATCATGGTCAGCGGCCAGGCCTCGTTGAACACGATGTGCGCGGCCTCGGGGTCGACCTTGACGTTGAACTCGGCCACGGCGCTCCAGTTGCCCACGTGGTAGCCGCCGCCCATGAGGACGACCTCGCGCACGCGGTCCACGATGCGCGGCTCCATGCGCACCGCCATGGCGATGTTGGTCAGCGGGCCCGTCGGCACGAGCGTGATGGTCTGCGGCTCGCTGTTCATGATGGTGTCGATGATCCAGTTGACGGCGTGCTCGTCGCCGAGCGGGCGGTCCGGCTCGGGCAGCACCACGCCGTCGAGGCCGGTCTCGCCGTGCACGGACGCGGCCACGTCGAGGTCGCGGATGAGCGGGCGGTCGCAGCCGGCGTGCACCGGCACCTCCTCGTGGCCGCATTCCTTGAGGACGGCGCGCGCGTTGTAGGTGACCTTGTCGAGGCTCTGGTTGCCGCCGACCGTGGTGATGCCCACGAGGTCGATCTCGGGGTTGCCCAGCGCCAGCAGGATGGCGACGGCGTCGTCATGGCCGGGGTCGCAGTCCAGGATGATCTTCTTGCCCATGGTTCTCTCCTTTGAACCGTCCGATGGATCCGGTCGCACAAAACCCGCGGCTCCGTCGCCCAGATTTTCCGTTCCACCGGTTGATAAATCGTTTTATCACCTACGATTGTAGGGGGAATGCCCATGTTTTACCGACAGTAAAAAAGTCGGCGGCCGCTGCCTTCCGCGGCCGTCCGCCCGCCTTCGCGCCGATGTGCGCGCGCACATCGTGCGCCGTCGCGCGCGGCGTCCCCGCGTGTCGCGGCGCGCGGCAGGTAGGCACCATGCCGCACGATGGTGGATATGCACCGTTGCCCACCGCGCGCCCTGCCACGCCGCCCGATTCGACAGAATCGAACATCCGTTCGATAATGATGCCCATGGACGCGCCCCGCCACACCTACCTCGCCATCGACCTCAAGTCCTTCTACGCCTCCGCCGAGTGCGTGGCCATGGGCTTCGACCCGCTCGACACGAACCTCGTCGTGGCCGACGCCAGCCGCACGTCCAAGACCATCTGCCTGGCCGTCTCGCCCGCCTTGAAGTCCTACGGCATCGGGGGACGGCCACGCCTGTTCGAGGTCGAGCGGCGCGTCGCGCAGGTCAACGAGGAGCGGCGTCTGCGCGCGCCCGGCCACCGCCTGACCGGCCGCTCCGTCAGCCGCGCCCAGCTGGACGACGACGGCGCGCTCGCGCTCGGCTACCTCACCGCCAAGCCGCGCATGTCGTACTACCTGGACACCAGCGCGCATCTACGGCATCTACCTCCGGTACGCCGCCGAGGAGGACATCCACGTGTACTCCGTGGACGAGGTGTTCATCGACGCCACCCGCTACCTGAGGTACTTCCAGTGCGGCGCCCACGAGCTGGCGCGCCGCATCGTCGCGGACATCCGGCGCGCGACCGGCATCACCGCCACCGCCGGCATCGGCACCAACCCGTACCTGGCCAAGGTCGCCATGGACATCGTCGCCAAGCACGTGGACGCCGACGCGGACGGCGTGCGCATCGCCGAGCTCGACGAGCGCACGTACCGCGAGCGGCTGTGGGACCACCGCCCGCTGACCGACTTCTGGCGCGTCGGCCCGGGCACCGCGCGCACGCTCGAGCGCCACGGCATCCTGACCATGGGCGACCTCGCGCGCTGCTCGCTGGGCAGCGCCAGCGACTACTACAACGAGGAGCTGCTCTACCGCTGGTTCGGCGTCAACGCGGAACTGCTCATCGACCACGCGTGGGGCCGCGAACCGTGCACCATCGTGGACATCAAGGCGTACCGCCCGCAGGACACCAGCGTCAGCAGCGGCCAGGTGCTGCACGAACCCTACGACTGGGTCCGCGCGCGCACCATCGTCCTCGAGATGGCCGACGAGCTCGCGCTCGACCTCGCCGTGCGCGGCAGCCGCACCGACCACGTCACGCTGGCCGTCGGCTACGACGCCTCCAGCCTCGCCGACGGCCGCGGCGCCGCCTACCGCGGCCCCGTCGGCCGCGACCGCTACGGGCGGCCCGTGCCCAAGCCCGCGCACGGCTCGGCGCACCTGGCCGCGCCC
>JAXJQE010000062.1:0-6687 GCA_036311305.1 Bifidobacterium sp. | reverse complement strand
GCGGCCATGGGCGCCAGCGGCTGGCCGATGCCGGGCGGCCGGTCGCGCTGCTCGCGGCTGCGCCGGCCGACCTCGCCGAGCCAGTCGATGTGCGCGCGGGCGCGCGCCAGGCCGAGGACGGACAGCTGCGCGACGACGACGTGCGACGCCTCGATGAGCGCGGGCACCTGGCCGATCATGGCGCCGCGGCCGGCGTCGACGATGACGGTGCCGTCGAGCGAGCCGAGCGCCTCGAGGGCGGCTTGGACCTCGAACCATTCGGGCGCGCCCGACTGCCAGGGGTTGTAGGCGAGCACGCCGACGCCGTCCCATTGCGGCAGCTGGCGGCGCAGCGCGCGGCCGTTGAGCTGGCCGAGGGGCGCGTGCACGGTGTGCCAGCGCAGGCCCTCGTCCTGCTCGAGGCCGAGCAGGACGTCCAGGCCGCCGGCGGCGTCGGACAGGTCGGCGTCGACGAGCATGGCGTCCGCGCCGTCGCGCGCCAGGCGGCGGGCGAGCATGGCGGCGAGCGTGGTGGTGCCGGCGCCGCCGGAGGCGCACGAGCAGGTGACCACGTGGCGGTCGGCCAGGGCGGTGCGCAGGCCGTCGGGCTGCGCCATGGCGCGCGCCTCGTTGGGGATGGGCCGCGCCAGGGGCGGCGAGCCGGGGCGCGGCACGTAGAAGCGGTCGGGCGTGACGGGAACGCGCGCCGCCAGGGCGGGGGCGGGCGTGCCCGACGGCGTGCCGCCGGGACGGGCCGGCACGGGACCGGTGCGTGGGTCAAGCGGGCGCCACGGGGACGCCGGTCGTGTCCGCATCGTCGCGGACTGGTGGAATGCGATGCTCATGGCTCGATTCAAGCGGACGGCGCCTCGCGATGCCAACCCGGGCCGCCCGAAGCGCACATAACCGCACACGCAAAGGAGGACCCCACCGCGGTGGGGTCCTCCTTTCAAGTTCAACCGGGCAGAATCTCTGCACAACCTCCTCGTTGCAACGGTAAGTCTATCCAATACCCGCCCAACGTAATAATCTTGCTGATCATACTATTCTTGTGGGTCTGCCTGTTCAGTTGTCCTTGTAGTTGCCATTATTGTCACGGCCGCCCGCACGCGCAAGCCGGAAAAACGTCCGCATGGCGAAATGTTCCCTTTATGCGCCACCTCGTGCGTTTCAAGCCCGAATCGCACGCCCGGATGAGCCGTTCGGCGCCCGTTTCGAACCCCGGTTGTGCGAACGAACACGCCCCTCGGCGTGTCGCGACGCGCGCCCCGCGGCCCCTACCACGACCACCCAGCGCGATGCGGTAAAATACGCGCCCCGCTGCATTTGCGAATTTCATGTAACTTTTTCCCCGTTTCCAGTGATTTTTCGGGCGTTCTCCCCTAAAGTAGTGCCCATGGCACAGATTTTTGACGCACCTTCGAAGGCGATACTGCGCAGCCAGATCGCCGAGCATATCGCCGAGACGGACAAGAACGACAAGAGGGAGACGCTCACCGGCGAGCAGCCCCTCCCGCCGGACCGTTTCTTCGACCGTGAGCTCAGCTGGCTCAAGTTCAACAAGCGTGTCCTGGAGATGGCCCAGGACGAGGACACCCCCATCATCGAGCGCGCCACGTTCGCCGCGATCTTCGCGAGCAACCTGGACGAGTTCTTCATGGTGCGCGTGGCCGGCCTCAAGCGCCGCATCGACACCGGCATCGCCGTCAACAGCGCGTCGGGCATGAGCCCGCGCCAGCAGATGCGCGCCATCAGCGAACAAGCCCACAAGCTCCAGGAGGAGCACGCGCACTACATCGTCGACCACATCCTGCCGGACCTGGCCAAGGAGAACATCAAGCTGCTGGGTTGGGACAAGCTGTCGATCTCCGAGCAGGAGCGCCTGTCGCGCTACTTCCGCCAGCAGGTCTTCCCGGTCCTCACGCCCCTGGCGGTCGACCCCGCGCACCCGTTCCCGTACATCTCCGGCAACTCCATCAACCTCGCGGTCATGGTGGAGAACCCCGCCAGCGGCAAGTCGCACTTCGCGCGCGTGAAGATCCCGGACAACCTCAACCGCCTCGTGCCGGTCGACGACATGACCGAGGACGACAACGAGGAGGTCCGCTACGGCTTCATCACGATGGAGAACCTCATCATCGCGCACTTGGAATCCCTGTTCCCGGGCATGATCATCAAGGAGGCGCGCTCGTTCCGCGTCACCCGCAACGAGGACATCGAGGTCGAGGAGGACGACGCCGAGAACCTGCTCAACGCCATCGAGAAGGAGCTGCTGCGCCGCCGCTTCGGGCCGCCGATCCGCCTCGAGATCGCCGAGGAGACCAGCCCGTTCCTCACGCAGCTGCTCACCGACCAGATGGGCGTCACCCCGGACGAGGTGTACCGCCTGCCCGGGCCGCTGGACGCCACCGTGCTCTTCGAGCTCGGCGCCATCGACCGCCCGGACCTCAAGTTCCGCCCGTTCGTGCCCACCACGAACCGGCAGATCGCCGAGGTCGAGTCGAGCCGCGCACAGGACATCTTCGCCGCCATCCGCGAGCGCGACATCCTGCTGCACCACCCCTACGACTCGTTCTCCACGAGCGTGCAGGCGTTCCTCGCGCAGGCCGCCGCGGATCCGAAGGTCCTGGCCATCAAGCAGACGCTGTACCGTACGTCGAGCAACTCGCCGATCATCGACGCGCTCATCGACGCCGCGCACGCGGGCAAGCAGGTGCTCGCGCTCGTCGAGCTCAAGGCGCGCTTCGACGAGGACGCGAACATCGCGTGGGCGCGCAAGCTCGAGCGCGCCGGCGTGCACGTCGTCTACGGCATCGTGGGCCTCAAGACCCACTGCAAGCTCTCGCTCGTGGTGCGTCAGGAGGCCGACGGCCTCAAGCGCTACTGCCACGTGGGCACCGGCAACTACAACCCGAAGACCGCCCGCCAGTACACCGACCTCGGCCTGCTGACCTGCGACCCGGTCGTCGGCCAGGACATGACGCGCCTGTTCAACCAGCTGTCCGGCTACGCGCCGAAGTCGAGCTTCCACCGTCTGCTCGTCGCGCCGCGCGGCGTGCGCTCGGGCCTCATCCAGCGCATCCGCCGCGAGGAGGACGCGGCGCGCGCCGGCAAGGAGGCATGGATCAAGATCAAGGTCAACTCGATCGTCGACGAGAAGACCATCGACGCCCTGTACCGCGCGAGCCAGGCGGGCGTGAAGATCGACATCGTCGAGCGCGGCATCTGCTCGCTCAAGCCGGGCGTGCCGGGCCTGAGCGAGAACATCCGCGTGCGCTCCATCCTCGGCCGCTTCCTCGAGCACAGCCGCATCTACGCGTTCGCCAACTCGGACGGCCCGCAGATCGGCGAGGGCCCGATCGCCGGCCCGGAGGTGTGGATCGGTTCCGCCGACCTCATGCACCGCAACCTCGACCGCCGCGTCGAGGCGCTAGTGCGCATCACCGCGCCCGAGCAGATCGACGAGCTCATCAACTACGTCGACCTGCAGATGGCGGACTCGACGTCCAGCTGGCACATGCAGCCGGACGGCACCTACGTGCGCCACTCGAAGGACGCTGAGGGACGCCCGCTCGTGGACAGCCAGGAGTACCTGATCCACAAGCACCAGCGTCGCCCCAACGCGCACAACTGATTCCCGGTCGCTTCCCCAACGTTATAGGGGGCACCTCCCGCGCGAGACCCCGGGTGTTCTGTCTCGGCGGATAGTTGACACATGTCTCGGCGGATGCTTTACAGGTGTCTCGGCGGATGGTTGACAACAGGCCAGGGCCGTATGGCCCTGGCCTGTTGTCATTGGGTGTGCCGGCGGCCTTGGTATTCGGGCAGCGGTTCGAGGGACTGGTCGAACAGGACCTCGCCGGTGTCCAGGGCGGTGACCGTGACGATGCCTTGGCGCACCGCCAGCTCGACGCGCTGGTTCGTGTGCGCCATGCCGATGCCCAGGCAGAACTTGTGCCGCCCGATCCGGGGCGTGCGCAGCACGCCGTTGGGTCCCACCGTCAGCGCGCAGGGCTCCACCTCGGGGCAGGCCGTGCCCGGTCGCCATGCCGGCCGGCTGCTGTGGTGGTAGCGGCCCCGGCCGGGCGCGTTGCCGTCGCGCGCCTGCCCGGGGCGCATGGCGACCGCCCCGGCCAGCTCGGCGTCGGGCGTGGCCTTGGCGCGCGCGGTGTAGGCCTGCCAGGGCGTGCGCGCGCCCAGGGCGCTGTGGGAGCGCTCGTGGTTGTAGTAGCGCACGAACTCGGCCAGCTGGATGTTGAACGCGTCCAGGTCCGCGGCCAGGGGCCGCGCGTCGAGCCATTGCTTGAGGGTGCGGTGCCAGCGTTCGATCTTGCCCTGGGTCTGGGGATGGTAGGGCCGGCCGTGCCTGTGGCGCACCCCGTGCGCGTCGAGCAGCTCCTCGAGCTTGTGGTGCCCGGCGCCCGGCAGGGCGCGGAACACCGACCCGTTGTCGGTCAGCGTGCTGGCCGGGATGCCATGCTCTCCGCACGCCTCGAGGAACAGGGCGGCCACGTCGTCCACGCGCACCGGGTCGTAGGCCCGGGAGGCGAGCACGAACCGGGAGTGGTCGTCGAACCAGGTCAGCACCTGCGCGTCGGTGCCGTCCGCCAGCACCCAGTGCGTGAAGTCCGACTGCCACATCTCGTTGGGCAATTCCGCCTCGAAACGCTGCAGACTGGCGCGCGGCCGCTTGGCCGGCTCGGGCGTCACCAGCCCTTGCGACACCAGGATCCGGTGGATCGTCGAGGCCGCTGGCGCGGCGCCGTCCTCGCGCAGCATCAGCGCGCGGATCGAGCGCGCCCCGGCATCCATGCCGCCATCGCGCAGCTGGCGGCGCGCCTCGGCCACCCGCGCCCGCGTGGCCTCGTCGGTACGGTTGGCCACCGTACGGGCCGCCCGGCTGGCGGGCACCAACGCCGCCTCGCCGCCCTCTTCGTAGCGTTTCGCGAGCCGGTGGACCCACTGGCGGCTCACGCCGTAGCGTTCGGCCACGCGCGCGACGGGCTCGTCGCCGGCCGCCAGGGCCTCGATGATGCGCACGTTGCGCTCGTACAGCGACCGCGCGCGGCCGCCCAGCACGGCCGGATCGGTCCCGCCGCTAGGATTGACGTTGTCGTTGCCTTGATCGTGATTGTTGTTATTAGCCATACCAACCACAACCACGGCAACGATCCCAAAATGTCAACCATCCGCTGACACCGTTGTAAACCATCCGCTGACACAGCTGTCAACTATCCGGTGGAACAGAACAGCCGGCGTCTCGCCGATTCGGTGCCCCCTATAGCGCGGCAGGTGCCCCCTATAACACATTTGGGGCGTTCACGCGCACCGACTTGACGCGCCCCTCCTACAATGGGGCCCATGAGCAAGAATCGACGCATCGTGGAGGCGGCCGGGGGCATCCTCTGGCAGCGCAACGCACGAACCGAGCAAATCGAGGTGTGCGTGGTGCACCGCCCCAAGTACGACGACTGGAGCTGGCCGAAGGGCAAGCTCGAGCACAACGAGTCGCACCGCCACGCGGCGGTGCGCGAGATGGGCGAGGAGACCGGCTGCCACGTCGAGCTCGGCGCCTACCTCGGCGAGGTCGAGTACCCGCTGAGCGCCGAGGGCAAGAAGTCGCGCGGCAAGGTGCCCGCGGAGGGCGCCATGAAGCACGTCCTGTACTGGATGGCCCAGCCGATCGACAACGCGCTCGCCCGGCGCATGGCCGAGGCCTTCGGCCCCGTGCACCGCGCCGACGCCGGCGAGATCAACGACGTGCAGTGGCTGGACATCGAGCGCGCCCGCAAGAAGCTCACCCACTCCACCGACCGCGACATCCTCGCGCTGTTCGTCGACCGCCTCGAGGAGGGCGCCGCCGACGCGTCGACCCTCCTGCTCGTGCGCCACGCCAAGGCCGAGCCGCGCAAGGCGTGGAAGGGCACCGACGCCGCGCGCCCGATCACCCCGCTCGGCGCGGCCGCCGCGTACGCGCTGGACCGCGAGCTCGCCTGCTACGCACCCGAACGCCTCTCCAGCTCCCCGTGGATCCGCTGCCAGCAGACCATGCAGGTGCTCAGCTGGCAGACCGGCCTGCCCGTGCGGCTCGTCGACGCCCTCACCGAGGACGCGTTCGCCGCCGACCCGCAGGCCGCGTGGGACGCGTTCGCCGCGCTCATCGACGACACCGTCGACGGCGGCGACACCGAGGCCGTGTGCATGCACCGCCCCGTCATCGGCGGCATGTTCGAGCACCTGCGGCCCCTGTGCGCGAACCCCGTGCTCGCCAGGAAACTCATCGCGAAGACCCCGTACATGCCCACCGGCAACGCGCTCGCGCTCACGTTCACGCGCGGCGCCGACGGCCGCGCGCGCATCATCGACATCCAGAAAGTGGCGCCGATTGTCTACTAGCATGCACTACGGCTCCGGCTCGGTCGTGCCGAGCCGCGCCGCGTTCACCCACACCGGCACGCCGCGGCCCGCGCGCCCCGGCCAGCTCGACCCGGCCATCGCCGAGAACATCGCCGGCGGCGCCGACCCCGAGCAGGTGCGCGAGATGAGCCACGCGACCGCCGCCGCGCTGCTCAGCCACGTGCACGCCACCGACGACCCGGCGGTCGTGGAGCGCACGCTCACGCTCGTCGACCGCGAGGGCGTCGACGCCATCGCGGAACTGTGGAGCCACGCTGAGCCGGACACGCTGCCCGGCGTGCTGTGGCGGCT
>JAXJQE010000061.1:0-11957 GCA_036311305.1 Bifidobacterium sp. | reverse complement strand
TGTCCGACGACCGCGGGCCGCGCGTTTCGCGTATGCGGGCCGGGGCGTGTCGTCCCCAATTCGTCCACATCGCGCCGGCGCGACGGCCGTCCGACCACAGGACCCGTTCCGGCTTGGCATGCGCGCGCCGGCCGGGCCATAGTGGTGTCCACCGGAGGGGAAGGCCCATCCGGCGGTACGAAAGGACACAGATCATGGCATTGCAGCAAGGCCAGGTGACGATCACCGGCTACCTCGGCAGCGAACCGGTCCGGTTCGGCAAGGACGACCGCCGTCCCGCCTGCACCTTCCGGCTGGGCTGCACGCGTCACTACCAGGACCGCAACGGGGTGTGGCAGCAGCTGCCCACCACGTGGATCACCGTCAAGGCGTTCCGCACGCTGGCCCTGAACATCGTCAACTCGTTCCACAAGGGCGAGGCCGTCATCGTCACCGGCGTCCTCGGCACCGAGCAATGGCTCACTGAGCCGGACGGCGTGATGCACTCCCGGATGGTCATCGAGGCCAGCAACGCGGGCCATGACCTCAACTACGCCGTCTCCACGATCCGCAAGATCGCCCGCGACTCGGCGCGCGCGCAGGCCAACGCACAGGGCGGCGCGTAGCCGGCGACGCAACCCGGGACGCCGTCCGGCCAGCCGGACCGGCAGATGCCCGCGGCGTCCGCCGAGCCTGTGCGGATCGAGACGGCGCAGGTGCCCGCACAGGCACCTACGGCAACGGCCGTGGAAACGGCCGCGCCATCCGCGCCGATGGAGGCGCGGCCGGGACAGGCGCCCGGCGACGATCCGGCGACGATGCCGGACCCGGAGCCGGACGTGCCTCCCGAGGACCGCGACGGGGGAGGTGATGCCTTTTGAGATAGGAAGGCATGGCGTGGCCATGCGACTTCAATGAGCAATCATCCAGATTGGTTCGATACGCACCTTGTTTCTTTGGTTTCCCGAAAGGACCCCTGTCCGGCGAACGCCGGACAGGGGTCCTTTCGGGTCCGTGGCGCGTGCCGCGCGTCACCAGATGTGCACGCGCTCCTCGGGCTTGAGCCACATGCGGTCGTCAGGGGTGACGCCGAAGGCCTGGTAGAACAGCTCCACGTTGCGCGCGATGCCGTTGGTGCGGCACTCGGCGGGCGAGTGCGGGTCGATCTGCAGGTACTGCTCGGCCAGCTCGTCGCGGTTCTTGGTGCGCCAGATGGAGGCGTAGCTCAGGAAGAAGCGCTGCAGGCCGCTGAAGCCGTCGAGCGTGGGCGCGGTCTCGAGGGAGGCGGCCACGCCGGTGGGCGAGCCGTCGATCGGCCGCCCCGCGGCCTTGTCGAGCGCGAACGCGTAGGCCTTGAGGGCGATGTTCACGCCCGAGAGGTCGCCGATGTTCTCGCCGATGGTCAGCGCGCCGTTGACGTGCGGGGCATGCTCGATGTCGTCGGCGTACTTCTCCTGCAGCTGCAGCGGCACGTACCGGTTGTACTGCTCGATGAGGGCGTGGGTGAGCTCGCCGAAGCGCTCCTTGTCCTGCGGCGTCCACCAGTCCTCGAGCTTGCCCTCGCCGTTGAACTGGGCGCCCTGGTCGTCGAAGCCGTGGCCGATCTCGTGGCCGATCACGGAGCCGATGCCGCCGTAGTTGGCGGCGTCCTCGGCGTCGGGGTTGAAGAACGGCGGCTGCAGGATGGCGGCCGGGAACACGATGATGTTGAGCGTCGGCTCGTAGTACGCGTTGACGGTCTGCGGGTTCATGAGCCACTCGTCATGGTCGACGGGCTGGCCGGCCTTGGCCATCTGGTAGCCGAACTCGTACACCGCGGCCATGCGCATGTTGTCCACGAGGCCCAGGTCCTGGCTCACGGCGAGCGCCGAGTAGTCGCGCCAGTGGTTGGTGTAGCCGATCTTGGCCTGGAAGTGGTCGAGCTTGTCGAGCGCCTTCCTCTTGGTCTCCTCGCCGAGCAAGTCGCTGTTGACGATGGCCACGTGGTAGGCCTCGATGAGGTTGTCGACGAGCTGCTCGACGCGCTCCTTGGAGGACTCGGGGAAGTGCTTGGCGACGTACACGCGGCCGACGTCCTCGCCGCAGGTGCCGTTGACCAGGGAGACGCCGCGCTTCCAGCGGTCGCGCTGCTGCTTGGTGCCTGAGAGGACCTTGCCGTAGAAGTCGAAGTTCGCGGTGTCGAACGCCTTGGACAGCAGGCTGGCGCGGCCGATGATGACGTGCACGCGCGCCCACAGCTTGAGGTCCTCGAGGTCGGCGTCCTTCCAGAAGGCGTCCAGGCCGGTCAGGAAGCTCGGCTCCATGACGTTGACGTGCGCCAGGGCGCCGAGCACGTCCACATGGTAGGTCTTCGCGGTCTCGGACTGCTCGTAGGAGGCCTGCAGCGCGTTGGCCCAGCGTTCGATGTCGAAGTTGGCGAGCTCCTGCTTGAGGGTGGCGAAGTCGGTGGGATTGTTGGTCTTCTGCGAGTCGCGGGTGGCGACGTTGTCCCAGTGCTGGGCGGCGATGCGCGTCTCCACCTCCAGCAGGCGCGCGGCCTGCGCGTTGGCGTCGTCGCGGTCCTTGGCGTAGCCGGCGTTGGCCAGCTGCGCGGCGACCATCGCCGTGTACGCGTCGCGCACCGGCTGGTAGTGGTCCTCGCGGTAGTACGCCTCGTCGGGCAGCCCCAGGCCACCCTGCGCCAGGTGCATGATGTTGGTGTCCGGATTGTTGAAGTCGCCGAAGATGTCGAAACCGAACAGGTCGGGGCCGCCGTAGGGGCTCAGCGTGGCGAGCGCCTCGGTGAGCGCGCCCTTGTCGGCGGCGTCGTCGATGAGCTTGAGGTCGGCGCGGATCGGGTCGGCGCCGGCGGCCTCGACGGCGTTGGTGTCGAGGAACGCGCGGTAGATGGTCTTCGACTTGGCGGCGTCGTCGCCGTCGGATTCGAGGATGTCGCGCACCTGTTCCTCGGCGGTCTCGGCAAGGCGGTCGAAGGTGCCGAAGCGGGACTTGTCGTCGGGCAGCGCGTAGGTGTCGATCCACGGGCCGTTGACGTAGCGGAACAGGTCGTCCCTGGGGGAGATGACGGCGGAGAAGGAGCTGGGGTCGATGCCCGAGCCCAGCTGCTTGCCGTAATTGGTGTCGGTAGTGCTATCCATGGGGCCAAGCGTAGCCAGCTTGACCGACACCACCGCCTATGCGCGCAGCGTATGCGCGGCGGCATCAGGACGGGTCATCGGGCCGTTTTTGTCAAATATTCGCTGGATGGGAAAAGTGCGGCGAACCTTCTGCGGGACCGTAGGAAATACGCAAGACTTGAGGTCAGGTACGTCCAGGAGAGAGATGCCGGCACCGTTGGCATGTGCGATGGCATAACGGGCCGGAATGCCCCGGGCGTTACATAACCGTCCCGCGAGGTGCGGGAAAGCAAGAAAGGAAGGACACCATGTCTGATCCAATGTACAACAGCCAGGGCGGCAACCAGAGCCCGTTCCGCCTGGCCGAGAGCCTGCTGCCGTCGGGCGCCAAGAACGCGGTGCGCGTCGCCTACGGCGTCATCGGTGTCGCCGCCGTCATCCTGGGCATCTGCCTGCTGGTGTGGCCGGGCGCCACCCTCAAGGTCGTCTGCGTCATCCTGGGCATCTACTTCCTGATCTCGGGCTGCGTGCGCATCGTCAGCTCCATCGTCGAGGTCGGCCTGCCGGCCGGCTGGCGCGTGCTGGGCATCCTCATCGGCATCATCCTCGTGATCGGCGGCATCGTCGTGTTCCGCAACGTGACGCTGTCCACCGCCATCCTGGCCATCATGTTCACGCTGATCGTGGGCATCGGCTGGATCATGGAGGGCATCATGGCCCTCGCCGAGTCCTGGAACATGCCGAGCTCCGGCTGGGCCATCGCCTACGCCATCATCTCCATCCTCGCCGGCTTCGTGCTGCTGTGCATGCCGGGCGCCTCGACCGTCTGGCTCATCATCTTCGGCGGCTGCGCCATGATCGTCATGGGCATCGTCGCCGTCGTGCGCGCCTTCACCTTCGGCCGCCAGCCGAAGAACGCCTGAGCGGCCGTCCCGCGTCCGCGGGACCCGCGAGGGGAGCGGGGCATCGTCTTCGGGCGGTGCCCCGCTTCCGTTTGCCCGTCGACCACCTCCGCGGGCCCATGGTTGTAAGGTGCCGGGGATAGTCTGGAACGGTTGCAATCCGCACGAGGACAAGGGAAGTACAGTCTCATGATCGAACTGAAGACGAGCACGGAAATCGAGGAGATGAAGCCGGCCGGCCGTTTCGTCGGCGGCATCCTGCGCGACCTCAAGGAGTTCACCAAGGTGGGCACGAACCTACTGGAGATCGACGAGTTCGTCCACCAGCGCATCGTGGACCGCCCGGGCGCCGAGTCCTGCTACGTGGACTACGCGCCGGACTTCGGCACCGGCCCCTTCGCCCACTACATCTGCACGTCCGTCAACGACGCGGTGCTGCACGGCGTGCCCTACGACTACAACCTCAAGGACGGCGACCTCATCAGCCTCGACCTGGCCATCAACGTGGACGGCTGGGTGGCCGACTCGGCCATCAGCTTCGTGGTCGGCAAGGACAAGGACCCCGAGGACCTGCGCCTGATCAAATGCACCGAGGAGGCGCTCGCCGCCGGCATCGCCGCCGCCCAGCCGGGCAACCGCCTGGGCGACATCTCCCACGCCGTCGGCGACGTGGCGCGCGCCTACGGCTACCCGATCAACCTCGAGTTCGGCGGCCACGGCGTCGGCCGCATCATGCACGGCGACCCGCACGTGCCCAACGACGGCAAGGCCCACCACGGCTACAAGCTGCGCCCGGGCCTCGTGATCGCCATCGAGCCGTGGTTCCTCAAGACCACCGACGAGATCTACCAGGACCCCAAGGACGGCTGGACGCTCAAGAGCGAGGACGGTTCGCGCGGCGCCCACAGCGAGCACACCATCGCCATCACCGAGGCCGGTCCCGAGATCCTCACCGTGCGCGACGAGTGACACGCACCCCATTTCCCCAACGGAACCCCGCCGGACGCCATGCCCGGCGGGGTTCCGCCGTTGTTGGCCGGTTTTGAGACGGAGCTGACGCGCACGCGCCGCCCTGTCCTATAGTGGCCGAATCGGCGCCGGGCCGCGCCGCCCTTCCGGCGTGCCCGCGGCACGGCGCCCGCAGGATCGTCAACGAGGGAGGCACCGCATGTCCAACGCGCATCTGCACGTCGCGTCCAACGAGTTCAAGCTGCCCGTGGTCGAGGCGAGCGAGGGCCCCGACGGCATCGTCATGTCCTCCATGCGCAACGACAACTGGGTGTCCCTGGACCCCGGCTTCCTCACCACCGCGCAATGCGAGTCGAAGATCACGTTCATCGACGGCGAGCACTCCATCCTGCGTTTCCGCGGCTACCCGATCGAGCAGCTGTGCGAACGGTCCGACTTCCTCGAGGTCGCGTGGCTGCTGCGCTACGGCGAGCTGCCCAGCAAGGCGCAGTACGACCGGTTCATCACCACCATCAACCACCACACCATGGTCGGCGAGGACTTCCGCACCTTCATGGGCTCGTTCCCGCGCAACGCGTACCCCATGAGCGTGCTCGCCAGCGCCATCAACGCCCTGGCCACCTTCCACCCCGAGACCTGCGACGTGTCCGACCCCGAGCAGCTCGACCAGTCCGCGACGCTCATCATGGCCAAGGCGCGCACCATCATCAGCTACATCCTGCGGCGCAAGCGCGACGAGCCGATGCTCTACCCGGACTACGCGCGCGGCTACGTCGACGACTTCCTGCGCATGTGCTTCGCCGTGCCCTACGAGCCGTTCGAGTCCGACCCGCTGCAGGTGCACGCCCTGGGGCGTCTGCTCATCATCCACGCCGACCACGAGCAGAACTGCTCGACGTCCGTGGTGCGCATCGCCGGCTCCGCGCACGCCAACCTGTACTCCGCGGTGGCCGCCGGCATCAACGCGCTGTCCGGCCCGCTGCACGGCGGCGCCAACGAGGCGGTCCTCAGGCAGCTGTCCGCGATCCGGGACTCGGGCCTGACGGTCAAGGAGTTCGTCGAGCGCGCCAAGGCCGACGGCGAGCGCATCTCCGGCCTGGGCCACCGAGTGTACAAGTCGTACGACCCGCGCGCCGCCATCGCCAAGCAGTACCTCGAGAAGATGATGGAGGACCGCGGCCAGTTCAAGCTCAGCGACGACGAGGCCAGGCTGTTCGACATCGCCCTCGAGCTCGAGGACATCGCCATGAGCGACGACTACTTCATCTCCCGCCACCTGTACCCGAACGTGGACTTCTACACGGGCCTGATCTACCGCGCCATCGGCTTCGAGCCGGACATGTTCACCACGCTCTTCGCCCTCGGGCGCATCCCCGGCTGGATCGCGCAGTACTGCGAGATGCTCGCCGACCCGATGACCAAGATCGGCCGGCCCCGGCAGGTGTACACCGGCGAGGTGTACCGCGA
This sequence comes from Bifidobacterium sp., assembly GCA_036311305.1. Classification (GTDB taxonomy): domain Bacteria; phylum Actinomycetota; class Actinomycetes; order Actinomycetales; family Bifidobacteriaceae; genus Bifidobacterium. The sequence goes on along the minus strand of JAXJQE010000061.1, from coordinate 5,524 downwards.
CTACGTGCCCATGGACGAGCGCGCCTAGGGGCTGCCACGCTTCGTCACGCCGGGGGCCGATGACGACGTTCCGGTCCTCCCGGCATTGCGCCGAACGGGGAGCGGGGCACATGGCCGCGCGCCCGTTGCCGATAATAGACGCAAGCACCGTATCGGCAAGGAGGAAACCATGGCACGCACGACACATGACACCAAGAGGAAGTGTCCGCTCAGGCACGTGGCGAAGGTCGCCGGCATCGGCCTGGGCGCCTACGCCCTGGGATGCGCCTTCGCCTTCGAGTTCACCGTCGACACGAAGTCGCCGGTGTCCATCTTCGCCATGAAGTCCAGCGGCAAGGACAAGGCCAAGATGGCCACCGCGAGCACCTACGACCTGGAGGCGACCGACTGGTTCAAGGAGAAGAAGGAGGCCGTGTACACGCCCGGACTCCAGGGCCGCAAGCTGCACGCCTGGACGTTCAAGCCGGAGGGCACGCCGCGCCCGCACCAGTACGCGGTGTGCGTGCACGGCTACATGGGCGAGCCGTCCGAGACGTCGCCGTGGGCCTACCACTACGCGCACATGGGCTTCACCGTGTACGTGCCGTCGCTGCGCGGCGACGCGCTGGACGACGGGCGTTTCACGGGCATGGGCTACACCGAGAAGTTCGACGTGAACACGTGGGTGAAGTACATCGTGGCCCGGGACCCCGAGGCGCAGATCCTGCTCTCCGGCATCTCCATGGGCGGCTCGACGTGCCTGCTGTGCGCCGGCGAGACCGATATCCCGTCCAATGTCAAGGCCATCGTCTCCGACAGCGCCTTCGACGACTCCTACGAGGTCATGGTCGGCTCCACGATGCGCAACACGCACATGCCGCGGCCCATCGCCAAGCTGTTCGTCGACGGCGTGGACGTCATCAACCGCTTCGTGCAGGGCTTCTCGTTCCACGACATCAACGTGGCGGACGCCGTCAAGAAGATCGACCTGCCGGTCCTGTTCATCCAGGGCTCCGAGGACGAGGTGGTGCCGGCGCACTCCATGGAGATCCTCTACCAGGCGGACAACGCGGCCGGCGCCGAGAAGCTGATGGTGGTCGGCTCGCAGCACGCCTTCGAGGTGATCGAGCAGCCCGACCTGTACTGGAACAAGGTGAACACCTTCGTGGACCGCTACTTCCCGGCCCCCGACGGCCCCAAGGCCTCCAAGGCCACGGGGGCGGACGCGCCGGCGAAGTAGGCGAGGCCTCCCATCGCCAAGGGCCGGGGCCGTGGCCGTCCACTGCGCGTGGACCCGCGGCCCCGGTCTCTTTCTTTATTTGTGGTGCGGCTCGCCGCTGTTGATCTTGTACGCGCGGTAGACCTGCTCGAGCAGGATGACGCGCATGAGCTGGTGGGGGAAGGTCATGGGGGAGAAGCTCAGGCGCATGTCCGCGCGCTCCAGCACGCGCGGGTCCAGGCCCAGCGAGCCGCCGATGACGAACTGGATGTGGCTCGTGCCATGCAGCGTGAGCTCCTGGATGGCCGCGGCGAACGCCTCGGAGGACAGCTCGCGCCCCTCGATGGCGAGGGCCACCACGTAGGCGTTGTCCTTGAGGTGTCTGAGGATGCGCTCGCCCTCCTTCTCCTTGATCCTGCGCTCCTCGCCCTCGGGCGCGTGCTCGGGCGTCTTCTCGTCCGCCACCTCGAGGATGTCCAGCTTGCAGTAGCGCGTCAGCCTCTTGGCGTATTCCGCGATGGCGTCGCGCAGGTACTTCTCCTTGACCTTGCCGACGCAGACGATATCGATCTTCATGCTGTCCCTCCCTTGCATGGAAAAGGGGCCGGCGCGAAGCCGGCCCCGTCGGCGGTCGGTGCCGCCTCAGTTCTTGTGCAGCTCGCCGTTGAGGGCGATGCCTACCTTGCGCGGGCGCGCCTGGATGGCGCCGGTCAGCGAGTTGCGGATGAACAGGATGTTGTTCTTGCCGGACAGGTCGGCGCCCTTGACCACGTCGAAGGGCACGCCCGCGGCGGCCTTCTCCTTGTCGAACACCTCGATCTTCGTGCCGGCGGTCACGTACAGGCCGGCCTCCACCACGCAGTGGTCGCCCAGCGAGATGCCGATGCCGGCGTTGGCGCCCAGCAGCGAGTGCTCGCCGATGGAGTTGCGCAGCTTGCCGCCGCCGGACAGGGTGCCCATGATGGAGGCGCCGCCACCGACGTCGGAGCCGTCGCCCACGGTGACGCCCTGGGAGACGCGGCCCTCGATCATGCACGTGCCCAGCGTGCCGGCGTTGAAGTTGACGAAGCCGGCGTGCATGACCGTGGTGCCCTCGGCCAGGTAGGCGCCCAGGCGCACGCGGTCGGCGTCGGCGACGCGCACGCCGGTGGGCACGACGTAGTCGAGCATGCGCGGGAACTTGTCCACGCCGAGCACGTTGACGTCCGCGTGCTGGCCGGGCATGCCGTCGGCGGCGTTCGCCTGCATGACGTCCAGGCGGCGCAGCGCGAAGTCGGGCACCGCGAAGGGACCCATGGTCGTCCACACGACGTTGTTGAGGACGCCGAAGATGCCGTCGAGGTCGATGGTGTTCGGCTTGACCAGGCGCATGCTCATCGCGTGCAGGCGCGCGTACGCGTCGGCCGGCGAGGCGATGGGCCCGTCGAGGTCGGCCACGGTGAACACCGGCACGCGGCGCACGCCGCGCAGGTCCGGGCCCTCGTGGACGAGCGCGCCGAAGCCGTGGTTCGGGCGGTCCGCCTGGGCGGGCGCCTCGCCCATGGTCAGGGTGGGGTACCAGGTGTCCAGGGTGTTGCCGGCGGCGTCGATGCTCGCCAGGCCCCAGCCCCACACGGTGCGCGAATCGGTCATGCTTGCTCCTTGTGGTTCCGTGCGGCCGCCGGACGCGGCCGCCGCTGGCACCCACCTTACAATGCGCGCCGCCGCGCCGCGAGGCGCGTCGGCTTCAGCGTGGGCGAACGGCGGCGCCGGGCGCGGGGCAGCCGTTGCGCTACACTGGCCAACCGTGAGCGCGAATCGAAACGACAACCAGGAACGGCATGAGGGTGGCAACGCCACCCGGATCGTGGCCATCGTCATCGTCGTCGCCATGCTGGTGGGCTGCGCCGTTCCCTTCATCCTGGCCGGCCTTTGACGCCCGGCCACTCCCGGCACGCCCGGGACACGCCGATGGGGGAATCTTCCCCGCAGCATTCCTCTTTACCTGAATAGACACCACGAACCAACACGTATCTTGATTGAAGGCTCCCGGGCCTTTTCCCGGCCCGCGTCCGGCGCGGCCGGCGCCTAGGGGGCGAACGAAGGACATCATGGCTGAATTTGATTACACCGCCGCCATCGCCGACGCCCGCGCGAAGTACGACCAGATCGCCGAGGCGCTCGACACCGACCGGCTCAAGGCCCAGGAGGCCGAGCTGGAGAAGGAGGCCGCCGAGCCGGGCCTGTGGGACGACCCCGAGCACGCGCAGAAGGTCACCTCCAAGCTCTCCGCCGTCCAGTCGCAGCTCAAGCGCCTCGCCGGCGCCTCCGAGCGGCTCGACGACGTCGAGACGCTCGTCGAGCTCGGCCGCGAGGAGGACGACGCGGACACGCTCGACGAGGCGCGCGAGGAGGTCGAGGCCATCGCCAGGGACCTCGATGACATGGAGATCCAGACGCTCATGGACGGCGAGTACGACGAGCGTTCCGCCGTCGTCACCATCCGTTCCGGCGCCGGCGGCGTGGACGCCGCCGACTTCGCGCAGATGCTGCTGCGCATGTACCTGCGCTGGGCCGAGCGCAACGGCTACAAGGCCAAGGTGATGGACACCTCCTACGCCGAGGAGGCGGGCATCAAGTCCGCCACCTTCCAGGTGGACGCCCCGTACGCGTATGGCCGCCTGAGCGTGGAGGGCGGCACGCACCGCCTCGTGCGCATCTCGCCCTTCGACAACCAGGGGCGCCGCCAGACCAGCTTCGCCGCCGTCGAGGTGGTGCCGCTCGTCGAGGCCACTGACCACATCGAGGTGCCGGACAGCGAGATCCGCGTGGACACCTACTGCTCCTCCGGCCCCGGCGGCCAGGGCGTGAACACCACGTACTCCGCGGTGCGCATCACCCACATCCCCACCGGCATCGTCGTGACCATGCAGGACGAGCGCTCGCAGATCCAGAACCGCGCCGCCGCCATGGCCGTGCTCCAGTCCCGACTGCTCGTGCTGCGCCACGAGGAGGAGGCCAAGAAGAAGAAGGAGCTCGCCGGCGACATCAAGGCCAGCTGGGGCGACCAGATGCGCTCCTACGTGCTGCACCCCTCCCAGATGGTCAAGGACCTGCGCACCGGCCACGAGACCAGCCAGACCCAGGCGGTCTTCGACGGCGACATCGACGACTTCATCCAGGCCGGCATCCGCTGGCGCCACGAGCAGCGCCGCGAGGGCGCCGAAGAGGCCGAGCAGGCCGAGTAACGAACAGGGCGGCGGGTAGAATACGACGCAACGCGCGTCCAGGCGCCCGCCGCCGCCCGCACGCCAGCACGTCAGCCGGAATGGAGCAGCCATGGCACTGATCACGATGGAGCACGTCAACAAGATCTACCCCAACTCCACGCACGCCGCCCTCGAGGACATCGACCTCGAGATCGAGCGGGGCGACTTCGTCTTCCTGGTGGGCGCCTCGGGCTCCGGCAAGACGTCGCTGCTGCGCCTGCTGCTGCGCGAGGAGGAGGCCACCGGCGGCGAGATCCGTGTCGGCGGCTACGACCTGAGGCGCATGTCCGACCGGCAGGTGCCGCAGTTCCGCAGGTCCATCGGCATGATCTTCCAGGACTACAAGCTGCTGCCCAACAAGACCGTGTGGGAGAACGTGGCGTTCGCCCTCGAGGTCATCGGCACGCCGCGCTCCGCGGTGCGCTCCCTGGTGCCCAAGGTCCTCAAGACCGTCGGCCTGGAGGGCAAGGAGCGCAAGAAGCCCAACGAGCTCTCGGGCGGCGAGCAGCAGCGCGTCACCATCGCGCGCGCCTATGTGAACCACCCGCAGATCCTGCTGGCCGACGAGCCCACCGGCAACCTCGACCCCACCACGTCGCTGGGCATCATGGAGGTGCTCGACGCCATCAACCGCACCGGCACCACCATCGTGATGGCCACCCACAACGAGGAGATCGTCAACTCCATGCGCAAGCGCGTCGTGGAGCTGCACGCCGGCAAGATCGTGCGCGACCAGGCCGAGGGCGTGTACGACTCCGCGCTGTACTTCCCCGACAAGGACGTCGAGCGGCAGGCGCACGACGCCATCCGCGACCAGCGCGGCGGCGAGGACACCGGCGCCGGCGAGATCGACCCCGAGGAGCTCGACAAGCTCGGGCGCGTGGAACGCGCGCGCATCGCCGCGGAACGCATCGACGAGGCCGTCGGCGGGGGAGCGGGCGCCGACGAGGGCATCGCGCGCCTCGCCAAGTCCGTGCACACCGGCCGGCGCGGCCGCTACGGCGAGGCCTTCGCCCCGCTCGAGGAGACGCTGACCTGGGGCGGCGGCCTGGACCTCGAGGCCGAGGCCGCCAAGCAG
>JAXJQE010000060.1:0-3182 GCA_036311305.1 Bifidobacterium sp. | reverse complement strand
TTCATCATCCTGTCCGTGGACGGGGACGAGCGCTATGCCTCGCCCCACGGCATCAGCTGCTTCAGGCGCCTGGGCATGATGGGCGTGCTCGAGGGCGCCAACCTCTCCGAGGTGGGCACCGGGCTGCTGCACGAGAACGACACGGTGTCCGAGACGCTGCCGCTCGTGCTGCTGGGCAAGGCCGCCGTGGACTCCGAGCTGGACGCCAACCGTTCCGCCGTCTCCATCCGCTCGCTGCCGCTCATGGACGTCCACGGGCGCACGGGCGCCGTGGTGCTGTGCCGCGACGTCACCGAGCTGCGCCGGCGCGAGGCCGAGCTGCAGACAAAGGACGCGGCCATCGCGGAGATCCACCACCGCGTGAAGAACAACCTGCAGGCCGTCTCCGCACTGCTGCGCCTGCAGGCGCGCAAGACGAAGTCCGACGAGGTCAAGAAGGAGCTCCAGGAGGCGCAGCGCCGCGTGCAGACCATCGCCATGGTCCACGAGGGGCTGAGCCAGTCGGCCGACGAGATCGTGGACTTCGACAAGGTGATCTCCAACCTGCTGCGCATGAGCGTGGACCTGGCCTCCATGAGCGAGCAGCACATCGGCGTGGACTTCGTCGGCAAGTTCGGCATGATGCCCGCCCAGGACGCCACGCCGCTGTCCCTGGTGCTCACCGAACTGATCACCAACTCGGTGGAGCACGGCTTCGAGGGGCGATCCGAGGGCGAGATCACCGTGTCCGTGGAGCGCGAGGGCAAGCACATGACCATCGTGGTGCAGGACGACGGCAACGGCCTTGACCACGAGGAGCATGACGGCATGGCCTACTCCTCGGGCTCCGGCCTGGGCACCCAGATCATCAACACCTTCGTGACCAACGACTTCGGCGGCCACGTGCACTGGTCGCCCGCACCCTCCGGCGGCACGCGCGTCGAGCTCGACATCACCTTGCGCGCCGCCTGAGCACGGACGCCGCGCATGGCAAGGGGCCGGCCACGGGAATCGCTCCCGTGGCCGGCCCCTTGCCTGCGTGCTCCCCGTCCGGCGTCGCTGGCGGACGGGCGGGCGGCGCGTGGCGGACAACCGTCAGATCGGCATCTGCATGGACTGCGAGCGGCGCGCACGCATGGCGCGGCGCTTGAGCGCGCGGCGCTTGAGCGCGCGGCGCTCGTCCTCGCTCAGACCGCCCCAGACACCGTAGTCCTGGTTGGTGTCCAGCGCGCACTTGAGGCACTCGTCGATGACCTTGCAGGTGCGGCAGACCGACTTGGCCTCCTCGATCTGCTGATAGGCCGCCCCGGTGTTGCCCACCGGGAAGAAGAGCTCGGGATCCTTGTCCCGGCAGGCCGCCTTGGCGCGCCAATCGAATGCACTGCTCATGGTTGTTGGGGTTCCTTCATGTGTAGAAAATGAACGGCTACGTTGCTCATGCTAGGAAAAAATCCGGCGATTTTCAAGGGTTGTGTGAATATTCGCCCGCAGGATACCGCCATACGGGACGCCTCACGGACCCGGCGGCGCCGCGCATTGCAGGAGGGTGGCGCTCGCCCCGTCGACCAGCACCGCGCGCCCCGGGGTACGGGCGCCGTCGGCCCCCAGCGAGCGCAGCAGGTCGGCCGGCACGCCGTCGGCCAGGTCCACCGTGCGCTCGCCGGTGGGGAAGACCACGCGCGTGGCGCAATGCTCCGGCACCCGCAGGCGCCGTCCCGAGCGCAGCGCGAAGACGGTGCAGCGCGACGGGTCCGCCAGGTCCCGGCGCAACCGCGCCGCCTCGCCGGACGTCGCCAACGGGTCGAGCAGCTCGTCGGCGTCCGCCACCACCCGCACGGGCAGGTCGTGGCCGCGCGCGTAGCGCTCGATGTTCGCCAGCAGCGTACGCACGCCGCGGCCGCGCTGGCCCACCACGGCCAGGTTGCCGCGCGCGGGCCGGAACCACGCCACGTTCCACGCCACCCCGTCGTCGGCCAGTCCCAGCGGGAACGCGTCGGACGGCACCTATGCGTCCTCCAGCGCCGCCGGCTCCACGCGCGCGGGCAGCGGCGCCGTGAACAGCGGGCGCAGCGACGGCGTGCCGTGGAAGCGCGCGCACGCGGCGATGTGCCCGACCAGCTCGCGCGGCGCGCCGAGCGCCGCGCAACGGAACATGGTGGGCCCCTCTCCGTGCGAGACGATCGCCAGCCCGGGCGCGGACGGCGGCAGGCGCGCCGCCTCCTGCGTGCCCACCATCTCCGCCGACTGCGTGCCGTCGCGCACCCGCAGGCACACCCGGCAGTTGAGGTTGGCCTTCATCGAACCGCTGATCTGCGCGAGCGGGTTCTGCGTGCACGCCACCAGGTGCATCCCCAGGGACCGGCCCAGGGACGCCACACGCACGAGCCGGTCCAGGTAGTCGGGCAACTGGCCGTGCAGCATGTGGAACTCGTCGACCACGATCAGCAGGCGCGCCGGCGCCTGCGCGCACGCCATGAGGTCGGCGCAGCCCAGGCGCGCGGCGAGGCGCTCGCGGCGCGTCAGCTCGCGTTCCAGTGCGAGCAGCGCGCGCACGGCGTACGCCAGGTCCAGGTCGTTGACGCAGCCGCGCACGTGCGGCAGTCCCGCGAGCAGGTCCATCGCGGAGCCGCCCTTGAAGTCGAGCAGCACGAACTGCAGGCGCGTGGGCGGGTAGGTGGCGGCCAGCGATAAGCACCAGTCCTGCAGGAGCACCGATTTGCCCGAGCCGGTGGTGGCCGCCACCATGGCGTGCGGCCCGTGGCGCGCCAGGTCGATGGCCAGGGGGCGGCCGTGCGCGTCGACGCCGACCCGCGCCGCGCAGCCAGGCTCGGCGCACGCCCAAAGGTGGGCGATGGTGCGGAACGGCGCGGCGTCCTCCTCCAGGCCGAGCAGCTCCTCGAGGCTCGTGGCGGGGAAGGCGGCCGGGGGCGTCGGCGCCCCGGACGGCGGGCGCCCGTCACCGTGACGGTCCGTGGGCGTCGCGTCGGGTGCCGCCGTGCCGTCCACGGCATGGCCGGAAGGGTCGTCCGCGCCGTCGGGCGGCGATGCGCGGTGGCGGCGCAGCGTGGAGGACAGGGCCGCGGCGGTGCCCAGGACGCCGGCGCCCACCATGAGCGCGAACAGCCATTGGCGGCGCAGCAGGAGCGCCGCGAGCATGACGGCCTGCGCGGCCAGCGGGGCGGCGGCCGCGAGCGTGGCGGCCC
>JAXJQE010000059.1:0-12341 GCA_036311305.1 Bifidobacterium sp. | reverse complement strand
GGCCGCCGGCGTCCGCGCGCCGGCGCGCACGCCCCGGCCGCCCACATCGCACAACCACAACGGGAGAACCATTCCATGTTCGTCTTGACCAATGCCTGGCGCCAGCTGCGCAGCCACCCCTGGAGAAGCCTGCTCACGCTCGTCGTGAGCCTGCTGGTCACCGCCGGGTCGGTGTTCGGCGCGTCCGTCATGCACGAGTACAACACCGCGCACAGCACGGGCTACGACGCCCTCAAGCCGATCGCGCAGGTCACGCCGAAGGACGCGAAGGCGTTCCTCAAGGAGGGCGCGGACTCGGCGTCCACGAAGAATTACATGACGTGGGAGAAGTACAACGAGCTGGGCAACTCCGCGCAAGCGCAGAAGGTCAGCTTCCAGTACACGGTCGCCGCGAGCGCGCCGGTGCGCGAGAGCAAGACGCTCAAGGCGATCACCTCCGACGACACGGCGGACGCCAGCGAGGACAAGACCGGCGGCGACCTGACCGTGCAGAGCTTCTACACGGAGCAGGCCACCGAGGTCAACAAGTGGGGCACCTTCAAGGTCGTCGAGGGCAAGGCGCCGACGTACACGCCGTCTTCGATGGAGGAGGCCGAGGTGCCGGGCGTCATCGTCTCCAAGGCGCTGGCCGAGAAGAACAATCTCAAGGTCGGCTCGAAGGTGACCGTGGGTGCGCCGACGGACGCGTCGAAGACCCTCAACCTGACCGTCGTGGGCATCTACGAGTACACCGCCAATCCCTATGACATGCCCGGCAAGGACGCGGAGTTCGCCAAGTACGACCGCGACAACGTCATCTACACCTCCTACTACGTCTTCTCCGGCTACGGCCTGGACGACGAGAACAACGAGAAGGGCTGGGGCCTGCCGGACCTCAACGTCGTGTTCACCTTCGACAACCCCGCCACCTACGAGAGCTTCAAGAAGGCCGTCGCCAAGAACGTGCCCTCCGGCTACGAGGTGAACTCGCCGACGATCGACGAGTACCTCAAGTCCCTCGAGCCGCTCGACACGCTCGCGACGACCACGCGCATCCTGCTCATCTGCCTGTGGGCGGTCGGCGCCGCGCTGCTCATCGCGCTGGTGCTGTGGGAGGTGCTGCCGCGCACCAACGAGCTCGGCTACGACCTGGGCATCGGCGTGACGCGCGGCCGCGCGGGCTGGCAGCTCATGGTGGAGGTGTTCCTGCAGGTGGTGCCCGGCTGGCTGCTCGGCCTGCTCATCGGCCGCTGCTGCGCGAACCCGCTGGCCGGCGCGCTCGGCACGGGCCGCGAGATCGGCGTGCCGGGCTCCATCGTGTGGCGCGTGACGTGGATCGGGGCGCTCGGCTGCCTCGCGCTGGCCCTGATCGGCCTGGTGCGCGCCTGCTGCCTGCGCACCGCGCGCGTGCTGCGCTCCCCGTACATCGACAATGCCGACTGACGACCCGAAGGACCGACGATGACCGACGAGAAGAACGACAAGACCACCGACGACCTGAAGGCGGAGGAGACCGCCGCCGATACCGAAACGACCGCGGCGGGCGCGGCGACCGCCGCTGCCGACGAGGCGGCGCAGACGGCCGACGCCACGGACGACGCCCAGGAGGCCGACGAGCCGCAGGCCGTGCACTTCACCATTGAGTACGACGATGACGACCAGGCCGCCCCCGCCACCGACTCCGGCACGGAGGAACTCGAGGAGGCGTTCGAGACGGCGCCGGCCGCCCCGGCCGACGACCTCGCGCTCGACACCACCCCGAAGGACGACGCTACCGACGACAGCGCGGCCGGGGACGGCGACGACAGCGACCACACGGCGAGCGCCATCGCGAGCTCGCTGGACCGCGGACTGGCGGACGAGAGCGCGTCGGCGCAGGAGGCGGTGTTCGCCTCCTACCCCCTGCTGGCGCTCAAGAACGTGACGCTGAGCGTCAAGAAGACCGGCCAGTACCTGTGGGAGAACCTCAGCGTGCGCTTCGACGAGGGCCGCTCCTACGGCGTGCTCGTGCCGCGCGAGGACAGCGAGCGCCACGCGGCGCTCGTCGGCCTGCTCACCGGCCTGGTGCGCCCGACCGCGGGCCAGGTGGTCACCAAGACCACCGACCTCGACGAGATCGAGCCCGTGCAGCTGCGCGGCCACCGCATCGGCACCGTGCTGCGCCAGTACGCGCTGCGCGACGACCTGAGCGCCGTGCAGAACATCGTCAACGCCATGCAGGCCTCCAACCGCAACTTCCTCAAGCCGATGGGCACCATCGCCCAGGAGCTGCTCAAGGCCGTGCGCTTCGGCGAGCATGACGACGAGACCGCCAAGCCGGCCAAGGGCATAGACACCCTGGCCTCCAGGCTCGGCCCGCTCGACTGGCGCCGCGCCGCGATCGCGCGCGCCCTGGCCACCGACCCGGACATGATCGTCGCCGATGAGCCCACCGACGACCTCGCGGGCGACGACGTCGCCGAGATCGCCGACCTCCTCAAGCGCCAAGCCGTCACCCCCGACAAGAAGCGCGCCGTGATCGTCGTCACCGCCGATCCGGACCTGGCCGCGAGGTTCGACCAGCAGGTCAATCTGACCCGCTGACCGCGCTCCCGAAACCCATTTCGCCCATTGTGCGATGGATTTCGGGCCACTTGCCCGTTGCGGGCCCCGGAAACCGTCGGTTTCCGGGGCCCGCAACGCGTTAATGCCCGAAATCCATCGCACAATGGGCGAAATGGGTCCGGTGACCTACTTGATCTGCATGTGATAGTGCTCGGCGAGGGCCGGGATGTCGGGCTCGCCGTACTTGCGGACCATCTCCAGCCAGCGTTCCTTGTTCTCCTCGCCCCAGCGCGCGCACTTCCTGGCGTAGCTGGCGGCCGTGAGGAAGCGCGGCGGCACGGACTTGCTGTGGTACTTGTCGGCGACCATGACGACCTCCTGCTCGAGGTTCATCGGCACGTAGTCGGCCGGCGGCAGCGGCAGCCCCTGGCGCACGACCTCCTCCTCGGTCAGCCCCACGCCGGTGTGGTTGCGCGCGTACTCGGCGATCGACTCGTCGATGCCCTCGTTGAGCAGCAGGTCGTAGCCGATCAGGCCGTGCTGGATGTAGCGCGGGCCGTCGAAGCTGAGCTTGCCGCCGTCGGAACCGTCGTCCTTGAGCACGCGGTACGTGCCGATGTCGTGCAGCATCGCGCCGATGACGGCCTGGTTGACGTCGAGGTAGCGCGGCGGCACCATGCCGCCGGTCACGCCGTCGGTCGCCGGCACGGTGAACGCGTCGTCGACGCGCGGCATCGTGCCCGTCGGCGTCACCTGCGGCTCGCCGGCGAGCTCGCCGTAGTCGCCGGTGCGTTCGACGGCGGTGTCGGGCAGCGTGCAGCGGCGCATGAACAGCGCGTTCTGCCGGTGCACGAGGCGGCGCGTGATGTCCGCGACGATGACGCAGTGGGTGTGGATGAGGTCGTACGCCGCCTGCGACGGCGCGATCTTCTGGTGCAGCTCGTCGATCTGCTCGACGGTGGGAATCGTTCCGGTCATGTGGCCCATCGTAGTCACGCGCGCGCCGCGGCAGCGTGATTTCACGGACGCGGACGCGCGTTCTAACCAGAACCGATAACGAAACGTGGGAAGTCGTGTCCGCGACCCCGGTTTCTCCGTTACAGTGGTCAACCATGTGCAGATTGCTCGGATACGCCACCGCCAACGTCAACGCCAGCCTCGTCGAGGTCCTGGGCGCGGACATGTGCGCCGCGTTCCGCGCGATGGCCACCATCCACAACGACGGCTGGGGCGCGGCGTTCGTCAACGAGCCCGACCGCGCCGCGCACGTCGAGGACGGCGGCGCGCCGAGCCCGGAGACGGGCTCCGCGCTCTACCGCAACACCATCGCCGCCTGCTACGACCCGATCTTCGAGGACCTCTCGCGGCTGCCCGCGCGCGGCGCGCTGTGGCACCTGCGGCTGGCCAGCTCGAACCTGCCGCTCGTGCTCGAGAACCAGCAGCCATTCTTCGCGTCCGGCCTCGCGTTCATCCACAACGGCGACATCTCCGACGCCGAGGGGCGCAACATCACCACGAACCGCGCGTACCCGATCGACCCGATGCTCGTGCAGTCCACCGGCGGCCGCTCGGACTCCGCGATGTACTTCGCCGTCGTGCTGCGCTACCTGGGCTCCGGCTACACGCTCGACGAGGCGCTCGCGCAGGCGGTGCGCGAGCTGCGCGCCACCTACCCGGACGCCAGCTACAACTGCATGATCCAGTCCCAGGACACGTTCATCGCGCTGCGCGCCGAGAGCGGCAAGCCGACCGCCGACGCGGTCACCGAGATCTACGCGCGCTACGGGCGCGCGGAGGAGGCCGCCGACTACAGCGTGCTGCGCTACCGCGAGCTGCCGCACGGCGTGGTCGTGGCGAGCACCGGCTTCGGCCCGGCCATCGGCACCACCGCCGACGACGAGCCCGGCGACGCCGCGTGGCGCGAGCTGCCCAACGACCACATGGTCGTCGCGTCCAACCGCACCGGCCAGTACCGCGTGCGGGCCATCTGAGGCCTCCATCCGGGAAATTGGCAGCCTATATGCCAGAACCCCAGACGGGGCTGCTGGCTCGTCTGGGGTTTTGGCAAGTGGGGTGCCAGGTTCGGGCACCGGGACGCGACCGGCTAGTTGGATCGGGCGTAGGGGCCGCTGGGGAGCTCGATCTGCTTGAGGTGGGGCGGGCGGATCGTGGCCAGGAACAGGGGCTGGACCTCGGTGACCGGGTTGTAGGGGGCCAGGCCGAACCACTTGATCGGCGAGCCCGCCACGTGGCGGATGGCGTACTTGATGCGCAGGGCCATGGCGCCGCGCTGGGAGACCTTGGACTCCGGCATGAGGGCCTTGTGGATAAGCACGTAGCGGATCGGGCCGATGTCCGGGTCGGCGTCGACCTTCGGGTAGCGCGAGTGCTGCTGCGGCAGGCGCCCCTCACGCAGCAGGTCGTGCATGATCTGGTGCAGGTAGGACGGGATCGACTGGGCGACCTTGAAGCCCAGGCGGATCTTGACGCGGTACAGGTAGTCGGTGCCGTAGTCCTCCACCTGGTACTCGCGGGTGAAGGGGTCGTCGGTGGTCTGCACCGAGACGATCCACCAGGCGCGGGCGCGCTTGGGGTGGTCGGCGAAAATCGAGAAGAACACGTCGGTGCTCACGCGGCGCATGTCCTGGTCGCTCGTCAGGTAGACGATGTTGTCCGCGTAGTAGGGCACGGTGGCGTCCTCGTGCAGCTGCTGGAGGACCGGCAGCACCTCGTTGGGGCGCATGTGGCGGCGTTGGGCGCGCTCGAGCTTGGTGCCCTCGTTCCACGTGTACATGACCGTCAGGATCGCCAGCGTGATGAGCATGGTGAACCAGCCGCCGTGCATGAACTTGGCCATGGAGGCGATGAAGAACATGACCATGATCGTCGGGAACACGATGGCGAACAGGATGGCCGCCAGCTTGCTCCTCACGTGCCACAGGTAGACCGTGACCAATATGGAGGTCATGATCATCGTGATGGTCAGCGCCAGGCCGTAGGCGGCGGAGATGTGCTCGGAGTCCCGGAAGATGAGCATGACGCAGACGCACGCCACGCACAGCACCAGGTTGATGGTCGGGATGTAGAGCTGGCCGCGGGTGCGCGACGGGTAGCGCACCTGCATGTGGGGCATCCAATTGAGGCGCGTGGCCTCGGAGACGATGGTGAACGCGCCGGAGATGAGCGCCTGGGAGGCGATGATGCCGGCGAGCACCGAGAGGATGACGGCCACGTAGCGCGTGCCGGTGCCCATCATCGCGAAGAACGGGTTGGGCGAGAGGTTCGGGCCGTACTGGTCGCGGTTGTTCATGATCCAGGCGCCCTGGCCGAAGTAGCACAGCACCAGGCAGATGTTGACGAAGGGCCAGGTGGCGTAGATGTTGCCGCGGCCGACGTGGCCCATGTCCGAGTACAGGGCCTCGGCGCCGGTGATCGAGAGGAACACGGTGCCCATGAGCGCGATGCCGGCGCGGTTGTCCGGGTTGACCAGGAACTCCAGGCCGTACACCGGGTTGAGCGCGCGCAGCACGGACAGGTTGCCGGACATGTTCATGGCGCCGGTGACGGCGATGAACAGGAGCCACACGAGCACGATGGAGCCGTAGGTGCGCCCGATGCGCTCGGTGCCGCGCGACTGGATGGCGAACACGCACAGCAGGATGAGGATGGTGATGACCATGGTCAGGCCCGTGTTCATCTCGAACATGGGGGTGAGCGCCGGCAGCGTCTTCAGACCTTCCACGGCGGAGCTGATGGACATCGCCGGGGTGAGCACGGAGTCGGCGAGGAACGCGGAGCCGCCGACCATGGCGGCCACGATGAGCCACTTGCCGTAGCGGCGCAGGCGCGAGTACAGCGCGAAGATGCCGCCCTCGCCCTTGTTGTCGGCGCGCATGCAGATGAGCACGTACTCGACGGTGGTGATCAGCGTCATCGTCCAGAAGATCAGCGAGAGCATGCCGATGACCGACTGGTCGTTGGCGTTGCGGATGCCGCCCTGGCCGTTGAGGAAGGTCTGCACGGTGTACAGGGGCGACGTGCCGATGTCGCCGTACACCACGCCCAGCGCCACCATGGACATCGCGAACGTGACCTTGTCCGGGCTGGACTGGAATTTGTGCCACCAACGCCCGAGGCGGCCGCCGCGGCGGCTGCCGTTGAGCTTCTGGGCGGCCTGCGCCTCCACCTCGTGGGCGTGGATGAGCGCCTCGCGCTCCTCCTTCGTCATCACCGCATGGGAGACCTTCGGGGATTGGGCAGCACCACCGGGATGGTGGCCGGACCGGTCGGTGCGGTCCTCGGCACTGTCACTGCCCTTGCCGCCGTCATTCTGCGCAGCAGCCATAACGATTCCTTCTTTCACGGGCAGGCTCGCGCCTGCTGCAAAATTTAGAGCAATAGAGTAGAGTAATTCGCCCCCGCGGACGGAACGCCGGAGTATAGCCCTAGGCGTGAGGCCTCCCGCGCCGTCCGGACTTGGTGCCTATCGCGCCCCGTCGAGCGGGATGCGGGCGCGGGGTTTTCCCGGAAAAACGAAGAAACGGCGGAATTCCGCCGTTTCCTCAGATGCCGTAGACCTCGCGCGTGGTCGCGCGCGTGGCCCGCGCGACCTCGGCGAGCGGCCGGTCGAGATATTGGGCAAGAGAAGCCAGGGTGTATGGAATCATGTACGGCGCATTCGTCCGTCCGCGGAACGGCACGGGCGTCAGGTACGGCGCGTCGGTCTCCACCATGACGTGGTCGAGGCCCACGATGCGCGCGGATTCGCGGATGCCGTCGTTGCCCTTGTAGCTCGACGTGCCGGACAGCGACAGGTACCAGCCGTGCTCGCGCGCGATCCTCGCCATCTCGGGGTCGCCGGAGTAGCTGTGGAAGACGGTGCGCCGCGGCGCGCCGTCGGCCAGCAGCGTGTCGATGACCTCGCGGTGCGCGTCGCGGTCGTGGATCTGCATCGGCAGGTCGAGCTCCTTGACCAGCGCGATGTGGTCGCGGAACGCGGCGCGCTGCAGCTCCAGCGCGGCCTCGCCGGTGCGGAAGAGGTCCATGCCCGTCTCGCCGATCGCGACGACCTGCCGCGGGTACGCGCGCGCGAGCCGCGCGACCTCGGCCATCGCCTCGTCGAACGGCACGTCGTGCCACGGCTTGTAACGCACGGGCAGGCCGTCGGGCCCGGGCACGCCGCGGTGGCCGTGCAGCACGGCCTCGTTGGGGTGGATGGCGATGGCCGCGTGCACCACCGCGGGGTGCTCGCGGGCCATGTCGATGGCGGTCATGAGGTTCGGCAGCTCGCAGCCGCAGTCGATGACGCCCTCGACGCCGACGGCGTTCGCCTGCGCGAGCAGTTCGTCGACGCTGTACACGGGCACCGCGTCCTGCCCCTTGGCCTGCGCCTCGTGGCTCATCGCCTCGGCGAAGGGCACGACGGAGGCGACGTGCGTGTGGTCGTCGACGACGCGCGCGTCCGGCGGCAGCGGCTCCGGCGACGGTGCCCAGTTGCGGTCGCGGTGTTTCTTGCTCATCGCTGTTCCCTCCTTGCATGGCGACGGCCGCGCCGCGGGACGCGCGGCGCGGCCGTCGATGGTCGCTCAGTCGTGCTCGTAGGTGACGCGGAACACGCGCGCGCTCGGCTCGTCGTCCGTCGACGCCGTCAGGCGCACGGTGGCGGGGTCGACCTGCTCGATGGTCCACGGCGTCGCGCACGGCGCGTCGCCGGGACGCTTGGGGTCGGGGAAGACCTGCGCGATCTTCGCGCCGACGCCCAGCGGCAGGTACATCGAGCCGACGCCGCCGCGGCGCCACACGGTCAGGTACTCGGCGTGGCGCTTCTGGTCCATGATGTTCGCGACGTCCGGCCACACCGCGTCGGCGATGCCCTTGTCGTGGCGCAGGCCGTAGACGACCCACGGGCCGTTGAAGTCGGGCAGCTCGTAGGGCCACCAGGGCACGAGGTGGCCCTGCTCGTCGAGGATCTCGCGGTGCAGCTTGACCGCCTGGCGCACGAGGTTCATGCGCGCGTTGTCCATGTGGTTGAGGAAGCCGGACAGGTAGAGGCGGCCGAGGATGCCGTTGGCCAGCGCGAACACGGCGGCCTCGTCGTCCATGTCCGGCTGCGGCACCGACCAGTTGCCCTGCTGCTCGGGCAGGATGGTCATGCCCGCGCCGGCGGCGATCGCGGCGTACACGTCCGGCGACGCCTGGTCGGAGGTCGACTGCAGGTCGAGGCGGGACAGCATCGCGTAGTCGGCGCGCATGGCGCCGGAGCCGCAGTTCTCGATCATGACGTCCGGGTGCGCGCGCCGCGTGTCGTCGATCCACCGCTGCACGGCGCGGCAGTGGCCGAGCAGGCCCGCGCCCACGGAGTCGGTGTCCACGTCCGTGCCCGCGCCGGGCGTGGTGTTGTAGTCGAACTTGAAGTAGCGGATGCCGAACTCGTCGATGAGCCGGTCGACGGCGGCGGTGGCGTGCGCGCGCGCCACCGGCGAGCGGAAGTCGAGGTGGTAGCGGTCCTGGTCGGCGACGCGCCGGCCGTGGCGGCAGAAGAACGCGCTGTCCGGCAGCGCCTTGGCCACCGGCGAGTCGACGCCGACGACCTCGGGCTCGAGCCACAGTCCCGCGTCCATGCCGTGCGCCTGGATGTCGTGGATGACGCCCGCGAGGCGCACCGTGCCGAAGCGGGTGAACGACGGCGTCCACTCGCCGACGCTGTTCCACCACAGGCCGTCGTCGCTGCTGTCGTACCAGCCGGCGTCCACGCAGAAGACGTCCGCGCCGGCGTCGGCGGCGGCCTGGATGAGCGGCAGCTCCTTGTCCACGGTCGGGTCGCCCCACAGCGTGTCCATGTAGTCGTTGTAGACGACCTTGAGCTCGGTCGCGTCGGCCACGTCGGCGCGGCCCTGCGCGAGCGCGCGCTCGTGGCGCAGCGTGCGCCGCTGCACGGTCATCTCGGCGACGGCGCGCTGCCAGCCGCCGGCGCAGATGGCGAAGGAGACGGGCACGGAGACGAAGTCGTTGCCCTCGCCGAGCATGTCGCTCCACTGGTGGTCGGGGAACTCCGGGCCGTACGCGGTCACGCGCAGGCCGGGGTCGTTCTCGCCGACCTCCCACTCCCACGGGCCGTTGTGCTCGATCTGCCACATGAACGAGAACGCGGCGTACTGCTGCTCGTCGTTCTTGCCGGAGATCACGCCGCAGGGCTGGAACTCGCCGGTCGACCAGGTCGACGAGCTCGAGCTGGCGAAGCGCGCGAAGGAGATGCCGCGGTTCGCCTTCTGGTCACGGTTGCGCAGCGTGGTGGCGCGCAGCGGCTCGCCGTGCCACGCGTTCTCCAGGCACCACGAGCTCTCGCCCCAGTAGACGGTCGTCTGCGAGTCGTCGAGGTGGGCGGCGGCCAGCGGCAGCGTCATGTTCATCGAGGAGACGGCCTCGACGGGGTACGGGTGCGCGCAGTGCACGCGCGTGCACGTGCGCACCGCGCTGTGGCCGGGGTGGGTCTCGAACAGGGAGACGACGGTGGGTCCGGTCGGGTCGGTGGAACGCTGCACGATGGCGAGGCGCTTGGGGGCGGTGGGCGCGGGGGCGTCCGGGGCGGCGGCCGGGTCGACGACGTAGGCGGCCTCGAAGCGCAGCTTCAGGCCGGCGGCGGCCACGGCGAGCGGCAGGCGGTTGTCGCCGCCGCCGTCGATGGAGGAACGCAGCTCGACGATGGGCTGCGCGTCCGGCTGGCCGGGGATGCCGGCGTCGATGGGGTCCATGCCGCGGCCGGCGATGCCGACGAGGGTGACGGGCTTGTCCGCGCCGGTGTCGAAGACGAGGGTGATGGTGCCGTTGCCCCAGACGAGACGCCCCGAGTCGTTGGGCGGCAGCTTGACGGCGCCCTCCAGGGCCGCGTCGAAGTCCTGCACCGCCGTGCGTTGTTGGGTCATCCTCGTACCTCCGCTTCCTTGCCTCTCGTGCCGCTCTTGCCGCTCTTGCCGCTCTTGCCTCTCCGGCCCGACGCCGTTCCGGAATGTCGCCGGGGCCGTTCCGGCACTCCCGCGGCGCCTCTCCAATGCACGCCGCAAGGTGCTCCCCATTGTAGCCATTTGGATTTTCGACAAGCGTGGGCGTCCGCTCCCCGGCGGTTATGTGCGGCGGTTTTACGCTACCGGCTCTAATTATGGGCGTTTTTGTCAAGCGGGTGGTGGGCAGTGCGGTGGTTGCGGCGGGGTTGTGTCCGGCGGGGTTCGCTGTGATGGAACGTTTTGGTATGGGTGATGCACAAGCCGCTTACGTGCGACACATGCGTCGCGGATAGGGGTGGGTTGCATCACGCGGGACCGGTTTTGTCCTTCTTCTGAGGCCCCCGCGACGAATGCCTCACTTAAGTGCGACACATGTAGCACGGATAGCGAGGGTTTGCATCATGCGGGACCGGCTGGCTTCGTTCCAAGCCCTTCGCGCGACGAATACCGCGCTTAAGCGTGCCACATGCATCGCAGAAACAAGGGTGTTGCATCACGCGCGAGACCTCCCACGACGAATACCCGGCTTAAGTGCGACACATGTAGCACGGATAGCGGGGGTTTGCGTCACGGGAAGGGCTTCCCGCGACGAAAACAGTCGTTCTCCCCCAGATATGCATCGTCCGAAGCCCTTCCGGCGACGAATTCCCCTTACCTGGAACCAATTTGCATCGTGCCAGGGCCTTCCCGCGACGAATACCTTCATTAATGGCGACACATGCATCACGCGAAAGGGGTGGATGCATCACGCGAAGCTTCCCCATGACGAATCTCCTTGTCATCCATGACACATGCATCGCACGGAACAGGGGTATGCATCGCACGGAACGGGGCATGCATTGCAGCTGGTCGGTCCTTATAGCGATGCGCCGGGAATAGGGGCCGGAAATGAGAAAGCCGGCGGAGAGAAGGCCGCCGGCTGAGAGAGAAGAGAGAAGAAGGGTTCAGTTATGGGGTCCTCCAGTGGAACCTCGCCAGCGGTTTCAGATCATCGCTGACATCTTTCATATAACTTTTCGATTCTGAGCGGATCGATGTTTTTGGCTGAAAGAACCCTGAGAGTGTGGTTTCGGAGGAGCTCCCCACACCGGACCGCATTGGGGCACAGCGTCCACACCAACCCGAAAACCGTTGGGACCATTGGGTTACGGTTGGACGACGCGCCGCGCCGCGCCGAAACAGTGAGGGCACCCTTGCGGGCGCCCTCATGCCGGATTCACCGTGGGCTTAACCCACGGTGGCCCGACCGGTTCACTGTTCCTTGGCGGCGAGCTTGGCCTTCTCGGCGGCGAGGCGGTCGGCGTCGGCCTGCTGGCGGGCGGCGAGCTCCTTGGCGAAGCGGTCGAGCTCCTCCTCCACGGCCTCCTGCGGGATCTTCGCGAAGATCGGCGTCGGCTTGGCGTCGTGCGCGCCGACCTCGATCGGCTCGCTCTGCCACGGGCGCAGCGTCTCGCCGAGCACGTAGTCGCCGGTGATCACCGGGTAGTGGAAAGCCGGGTTGTCCAGGTCGGTGACCTCCTCGATGCGCGGCAGCGGGGAGAACGTGCCGGTGCCGCCGAGCGCCTCGTACACCTTCTGCGCGGAGTGCGGCAGGAACGGGGCGAGCAGGTGGTTCGCGTCGGAGACGGCCTGCGCGGCGACGTGCAGGACGGTGCCCAGGCGGTCGGAGTCGTCCTTGATCTTCCACGGCTCGGTCGCTGAGATGTACTTGTTGATGTCGCCGACTACGCGCATCTCCTCGTTGAGGGCGTTCTTCTGGTGGTGGGTCTCGATGATCTCGCCGACGGTTTCGAACGCCGCCGCGGTCTCCGCGAGCAG
>JAXJQE010000058.1:0-11654 GCA_036311305.1 Bifidobacterium sp. | reverse complement strand
GGGCGTGTACGCGGTGGGCGGCGTGGTGTTCGACTACGGCAACACGACGGCGCAGGCGCTTTCGACCGGGAGGGGCCGGGACGGCGAACGCGACAACGGCAACGGCTCGCTCATGCGCGCCGTGCCGCTGGCCTTCTTCGACGTGACCGATGACGAGGTCCGCGCCGCCAGCGCCGTCACCCACGCGCACCCCACCAGCACCGAGGCGTGCGTCGCGTACGTGCGCGCCGCCCGCGCGCTCCTGGACGGCGGCGACGCGCGCGCCGCGGCCCGTGCCGCCGGCTACGACGGCGTGTGGGACCGGCGCCGCGAGGACATCCGCTCGTCCGGCTACGTGCTGGACACGCTGCCCGCGGCGCTGTGGTGCCTGGCGACGACCGACTCGTACGCCGCGTGCGTGCTCGCCGCCGTCAACCTCGGCGACGACTCCGACACGACCGCCGCCGTCGCCGGCGCGCTCGCCGGCATCCTCTACGGTTTCGACGACGAGCGCGACGACGGCCGCGGCATCCCCGGCCAGTGGGACGACGCGCTGCGCGGCTGGGGCGTCATCGCCAACGTCGTCAGCGGCGGCCCACTCGACGTGGAGGACTGGAATTCCGCGCGTTCGATGGCGCAGCAGGCCGACGGCGAGGACGTGCGCTGCGCGCTGTCGGCGTGCGAGCAGGGCGACGAGCTGGTGATGAACGCGATGCTGGCCAAGAGCGAGCGCGACCGCGACGGCCTGTTCGAGCGCGCGGGCCGCAGCTTCGCGGTCGGCGTCGAGCTCGGCGACGCGCAGTGCGCCACGAACCTCGGCGTGCTCTACCTGTACCGCCACCTGCAGGCCGACGACACGGACGTGGCCGCCTACGCGTGCTTCGAGCGCGGCGCGGACATGGGCAGCGCCGAATGCGCCTGCTACCTGGGCGACATGCACCGCGACGGCAGGGGCGTCGAGGCGGACATGGACGAGGCGTTCAGCTGCTATGAGCGCGCCTACCAGCTGGTGCCCACGAGCCTGGAGCGCTCCGACCCGCGCGACTGCGTGATCATCGCGATGATCAACCTGCGCATGGGCCAGGCCTTCGAATGGCGCCTGGCCGACGAGGCGCTGGGGCCCGCGGAGGCGGAGGACATCCGCGCGCACGCGCTGACCCACTACGGGCAGGCGCGCGACTGCGCGCAGCGCGCCGTCGACGCGGGGCTGCGCATGAATGTCAAGGAGGTCATCCTCGCCCAGGCGGGCATCGACCGGCTCGCCATCGAACCGGCCGACGTGCGCCGCGCGGGAGAGGCCTGAGCGTGGGCGCCTAGAGGGCGCTCAACGGATGGTGCTTGGCGGGGAAGCTGCCCGAGTCGATGCGCCACACCGCCACCGTGCCGGCCTGCCGGTCGGTGAAGGGCCGCGACGGCTCGCGGTCCAGGCGCGTGGCGAGCATGGTGAGCACGTCACGCTTGGCCGGGCCGTCCTCCATGAGGCTGGCCGTGCCGGTGCCCACCAGCGAGCGGAACGCGGTGCTGGAGGCGCAGGGCGTGCGGCCCGTGTAGATCACCTGGTCGCAGTCCATCTCGAAGGCGACGGGCAGCGCGTTGCCGGCGGCGCGGATCGCGTCGACCTTGCGGCCCTCGAGCGCCGAATGCATGTACAGCGTCAGCTCGCCGCGCCTGCCGCGGCCGTCGGCGTCGTAGTCGTTGGGCGCGTACGGACGGTACTCGTACGCGAAGTTCACCGGCACCACCGTCTGCCCCTCGGCGTCCTCGTAGGCCACGTGCACCACGTGGGACTGCTGGAGGATGTCCGCGATCTGCGTGGGGTCGAGGACCTCGCGGTCCGCGCGGCGCATCGGGCGGCGCGCGCCGGCCACGGTGGCGGCGTGCACCTTCGCCTCGCGGCGCAGCGAGCCGTGGGGGACCGGGTGCCTCGTCGCACCGTCCTGCGGTTCGTTCTGGGTCATGTCACCTGACTTTCCTGTTCGATTGTTCCGGGCACGCCGCGCAAGGCGCGCGGTGCCCCGCGCCCATGCTAGCAACGCGCGCGGCGCCCGGCACGGGCCGCCGCGCGACCTTCACCGAACCGTCACGCGCACCGCGCAACCGCGGCGGGTCGTAACCCGCGGGTGCTTACCATGACGGCGGATGCGTCGGGCACGGTATGGGAGGTACGCGTGATGGACGAGGTCAGGGTGCGGCCGGTGGAATACGCGGGCGCACGCGAATGGAGGATCGAGCCGGACGAGCGGTTCAGCAACAGCTACCGCGCCATGCGCGAAGGCACCTACCAGCCGTCCGTCCCCGCCCGCATCGCCGACCTCACGCTCGACCTGCCGGACCACCTCAAGGGCCTCGTCGACGAGGCCGCCGATGCCGTGCGCGAATTCAGCGACTACGCCTGCGCGAAACTGACGGGCAAGGTGGCCACGCGCGGGCCCATCGACGCCGCGTGGCTGTACGTGCAGTCGGCCGCCGCCTACCACATCCCCTACGACATCTTCGGCACCGTCAGCCCCTTCCTCATCGTCGACAAGCACCGCGACTACCGCTACATCCGCCAGGACCTCGTCGTCGCCGGCCGCCCCGAGCTGCAGGACCTGTGGAAGCCGGGCGCCACCATCGACGAGCGTGGCCTGCAGACGCTGCACGGCGCGCTCATGGCCCGCGAATCCGGCTGGGCGGCCGTCAGCAGCTACCGGCGCGGCCAGGCGTGGGTGGGACACGACAAGTTCTCGCCCGTGCACGGTGTGCTGTACGTGGCGCCCGAGGCGGACCTCGTGGCCGGCTACGCGCGCGACCTGTGCGCGTTCATCGACCGCGACGACCTGCCGCCCGTGGCGCAGGCCGCCGTCATGGCCGCCCAGTACGAGGCCGTGCTGCCCTTCGCCGAGGGCAACGGGCGCACCGTCAACGGCCTGCTGCAGACCATGCTGCTCATGAAGGGCGTGGCCCGCACCTACGTGCCGCCCGTGGCCACCGGCCTGATCGTCGACTACGACCGGTACTTCTCCGCCCTGGCCTCCTACCGCGACGGCGACGCCGGGCCCATCATCGCGCTGTTCGCCGAGGCATGTACGGTCACCGCCCGCCAGGGCCTGCACCTGGTCGACGAGCTCGAGCGCTCCGCCGACTCGCTGGCCGGCCTGCTCGCCAAGCGCCGGCGCAACGCCGGCTTCCGGCGCGTGCAGGAGCACCTGTTCCTGCAGCCCATCATGGACTCGCGTTACCTGGACAGCGTCATCAAGGTGGACATCCGCAACCGTCTGCACGCCCTCAAGCCCTACGAGGACCTCAAGCTCCTGGTGCGCATGGACAGCGACACCAACGGCAAGAGCCTGCTGTGGGTGTACAAGCCCAGCATCTACATCCTCAACCGGTACCTGGAGGGCATCGAACAGGCCGTGAAGGCCAAGTGAGACCATGAGCGACAAGACCACCAACGAACCCGGGACCATCACGCGCGTCGAGCCCCTCAAGATGAGCCCGCCGCCCACCGCCATCGCCGTGCGCGGCGCGCACGTGCACAACCTCAGGCACATCGACGTCGACATCCCCCTCAACGAGATGGTCGGCATCGCCGGCGTCTCCGGCTCCGGCAAGTCGTCGCTCGCCCTCGGCGTCCTGTACGCGGAAGGCTCCAGGCGCTACCTCGAGGCCCTGTCCGCGTACACGCGCCGGCGCCTGACGCAGGCGGCGCGCGCGCAGGTCGACGACATCAGGAACGTGCCCGCGGCCCTCGCCCTGCACCAGCGGCCCGCCGTGCCCGGCGTGCGAAGCACCTTCGGCACGATGACCGAATTGCTCAACAACCTGCGCCTGATGATGTCGCGCCTGGGCAGCCACATGTGCCCCAACGGGCACATGGTGCCGCCGAGCGCCGACATCGCGCAGGACAAGCCGCTGACCTGCCCCACCTGCGGCGCCGTGTTCTACGGGCCCAGCGCCGAGGACTTCTCGTTCAACTCCTCCGGCGCCTGCCCCACCTGCGGCGGCACCGGCGTCGTGCGCACCGTGGACGAGGCCGCGCTCATCCCCGACCCGGACCTGACCATCGACGAGGGCGCCGTCGCCCCGTGGCGCTCGCTCATGTGGTCGCTCATGGCGCAGGTCGTGCGTGAGATGGGCGTGCGCACCGACGTGCCCTACAAGGACCTGACAGCGAAAGAGAAACAGATCGTCATCGACGGGCCGGCCGTCAAGAAGCACATCCTCTACCAACCCAAGAGCGGCACGCCCGCCACCGAGCTCGACTTCACGTACTACAGCGCCAAGCGCTCCGTGCTCAACGCCCTCGACAAGGCCAAGGACGAGACGGGCATGAAGCGCATCGCCCGCTTCCTCAAGGAAGGCACCTGCCCCGACTGCCACGGCACGCGCCTGAACAAGCGCGCCCGCTCCAGCACCCTCGACGGCCTGACGCTGCCCGCCATCTGCGCCATGACGCTGGGGGAGGCCGACCCGTGGGTCGCCGCCGTGCCCGGGGACATGCCCGCCGAGCTCAAGGCCATGGGCCGGCAGATCGCCGACCAGTTCGCCGCCGTCTCCCGGCGGCTTCTCGACCTCGGCCTCGACTACCTGACGCTCGAGCGCGCCGGCTCGACGCTGTCGACCGGCGAGCGCCAGCGCGTGCAGCTGGCGCGCGCCGTGCGCAACCAGACCACCGGCGTGCTCTACGTGCTCGACGAGCCGAGCATCGGGCTGCACCCCGCGAACGTCGACGGCCTGCTCGCCGTCGTCCAGGACCTCATCGCGCACGGCAACTCCGTTGTGCTCGTCGACCACGACGTGCGCGTGCTGCGCGCCGCCGACTGGATGGTCGAGATGGGCCCCGGCGCCGGCTTCCACGGCGGCAACGTCGTCGCCCAGGGCACCGTCAGGGACCTCGAGGACGACCCCGGGTCCGTCATCGGCGGCTTCCTCGCCGGCCGCGAACGCGTCCACGAGCGGCCCGCGCTCGCGCCGGCCGACGTGTTCGCGCACGGCGCCATCGAGCTCAGGACCGAGCCGCTGCACACCGTGCACGCGCTCGACGTCAAGTTCCCCAAGCAACGGCTCATCGCCGTCACCGGCGTCTCCGGCTCCGGCAAGTCCACGCTCGTGCTCGAGTCGCTCGTGCCCGCGCTCGCCGCGCGCGCCCGCGGCGAGCGGCTGCCCGCACACGTCGCGTCGCTCGACGCGCCGGGCATCGCGCACGTCCACGAGATCGACGCGACGCCCATCGGCGCCAACGTGCGCTCCACCGTCGCCACCTACAGCGGCGTGCTCGACCACGTGCGCAAGGTGTTCGCCGGCACCCCCGAGGCGAAGAAGCGTGGCCTCAAGCCCGGGGACTTCTCGTACAACACCGGCTCCCTGCGCTGCCCGACGTGCGACGGCACTGGGCAGATCGTCATGGACGTGCAGTTCCTGCCCGACGTGACCGTCGACTGCCCCGACTGCCAGGGGCTGCGTTACGCGCCGGCCGCGCGCGACATCCGCTACGTGCCGCGCGGGCGGCATGGCGGCGGTGTCGACGCCGGCGTCTCGCTGCCCGAGCTCATGGGCTGCACCATCGACCAGGCCATCGACTGGCTGCACGGGCTGCCCAAGGTGCGCGCCAAGCTTCAGACGCTCTCCGACCTCGGCCTCGGCTACCTCACGCTCGGCGAGGCGACGCCCGTGCTCTCCGGCGGCGAGGCGCAGCGCCTCAAGCTCGCCTCGCACATGGGGCGCGCGCAGGACGACGCCGTGTTCGTCTTCGACGAGCCGACCATCGGCCTGCATCCCAAGGACGTCGAGCTGCTCATGCGGATCTTCCGGCACCTCGTGGACCACGGCGCCACCGTCATCGTCATCGAGCACGACCTCGACTTCATCGCCAACGCCGACTGGGTCATCGACATGGGCCCGGGCGGCGGCGTCAACGGCGGCCGCGTCATCGCCACCGGCACGCCCGCGCAGGTCGCCGCCGACCCGGAGAGCCTGACCGGCCGCTACCTGGCCGCGGATGGAATGGCCCGGTGAGGGACCATGCGCGGACGGTACAATGGGCCTTGGCCGCGGGCGCGACGCCGCGCCGCGCGCCGTGGCGTGGGCCCCGGGTGGAAGGAGTGACCATGGCACATCACGCTCTGTACCGATCGCGCTACAGCGCCCCTTGCGGGAAGATCCGCTACCCGAGCAAGCAGGACGCGCAGCTCGCGCTCGCCTGCTGCAAGGGCTCGCCCAACGAGCTGCGCGCCGAATGCCGCGCCTACCCGTGCAGCCTGTGCGACGGCTGGCACCTGACCAGCCGCGGGCGCGCCGACGGCATCATGCGCTCGCTGCCCGAGCTCGAGCGCATGGCCGGCCGCGCGGTGCGCACCGCCAAGGGCACCTGCCATTCGATGAACTGGACGCCCGCGCAGGCCCGCCTGTTCATCAACGTGTGCCTGCACGCGCTCGACGGCTCCGGGCTGCCCGTCAAGGCGTGGGATGACTGGTGGATGTGGCGCGCGTTCCGCAACCACGTGCAGGACCGGCTGGGCGGCGAGAGCTACGAGGCGCTGCGCGACCGGCTGCGCGAACTGACGACGCTGCTCGCCAAGGCGCGCCGCCTCGACCCGCGCGGCTGGGCCACGCCCCAGCAGACGATGATGATCGCCTGCGGCTGGTCCGAGGAACAGCAGGCCTGGAACCTGCCCGCGCGCCTGTGGGTCGTCGCCGCCGCCACCGTCGTGTGACTCCGGACAACATTCCCACGGAAGTCACATCTGGGGGCTCTGGTTGTGACTTCCGTGGGAGAGGTTGGTGGCTGAACAGAGTGGAAAGAGGTTCGGATGAGGATGGGACGCGGCTTGGTGGCCGTCGTGACCATGGTGCTTGCCTTGGCGGGGTGCGGAAATTCCGGTGCGAAGGACGCGGCGTCGCCAGCGGCGAGCGCGTCCGCCAGCGCGTCAGCCTCGGCGAGCGCGTCGCCGTCGCCGTCGGGGTCCTCGTCGTCCTCGTCGTCGCGCGGCAGGTACGCGGCGGCGAACATGCTGTTCAACGGGGCGAGCCACGCGGACACGGCCAAGCCGGGGGATTGGGGGAGCTCCGGGTGCGACGCGTCGCTGCCGATCCGCGTCATCGTGGCGCGCGGCACCGAGGAGAGCGCGACCTCGAGCAGCATCAGCCCGGTCGCCGACGGCATCGCCGCGGCGTTCCCCGGGCAGGTGCAGGTGAGCATGCTCGACTACGCGGCGTCGTGGGACGCGGGCAGCGAGGCCGACGGCGTCAACCGGCTCGTCGCCATGCTCAACGGGCAGGCCGGGCAGTGCCCGGCGACGCGCACCGTGCTGCTCGGCTACTCGCAGGGCGCGATGGTCGTCGGCGACGCGCTGAGCGAGGCCGCCGCGCGCTACAACGAGGACAACGGCTACACGCTCAGCGACGCCGCGCGCAAGCAGGTCGCCGCCGTCGAACTGTTCGGCGACCCGCGCTTCGACGCCTCCGCCAGCTACGATGCCGGCGACTACGACCACGCCAGGGACGGCATCCTCGAGGCGCGCGACAGCGCGGCGCTCGGTTGGGTGGCGTCGCGCACCGTCAGCTACTGCAACGCCGACGACTTCGCCTGCCAGGTCGGCGGCGAGGGCGCGCCGCACGCCGCGTACGCGACGAACGGCGCGTTCCCCAAGGCCGTCGCCTTCGCCGTCGACGCCCTCAAGCGCGACTGAACCCAGCCCCCCACGGTTGTCGCATCCGGCGGGCGCGGTTATGATTTTCGTGGGGTTTTGACCACCGTTGTCGCATCCGGGACCTTCCCGGGGGAGGAGCGCCATGCACCAGATCCGCTGCCCGCACTGCGGGGAATCGTTCACCATCGACGAGGCGGGGTACGCCGACATCCTCCAGCAGGTGCGCAACGAGGAGTTCAACGCCGAGCTCGAACGGCGCCTCAAGCAGTTCGAGGCGGACAAGCGGCAGGCCGTCGAGCTCGCCGAGGCCAAGCGCGACGCGCAGGCGCAGCAGGAGCGCGCCGAGTCCGCCGCGCGCCTGCAGGAGCTGCAGGCCAAGGTGGACGCCGCGGACACCGCGCGCGACCTGGCCGTCGAGCAGGAGCGCGCCAAGTCGGCCGCCCAGGTCCAGGAGCTCAACGCGCAGCTCGCCGCGGCCGCCAGCGCGCGCGAGCTCGCCGTCCAGCAGGCGCGCGCCCAGGCCGACGCCGAGGTCGCCAAGCTCGAGGCGAAGCTCGCCGGCGCCGACCAGTCGCGCGAACTCGAGGTGGCGCGCGCCGTCGGCGAGGTCGAGCGCCAGCGCAACGAGCTGACCCTGCGCCTCGAGCGCAGCAAGGTGGAGCGCGAACTGGCCGAGAAGTCGCTGCGCGAACAGTACGAGACACAGATCCAGGACCGCGACGACACCATCGAACGCCTGCGCGAGCTGCGCTCCAAGCTGTCCACGAAGATGGTCGGCGAATCGCTCGAGCAGCACTGCCAGGACGAGTTCAACAAGGTGCGCGCCGCCATGTACCCCAACGCGTACTTCGAGAAGGACAACGACGCGCGCACCGGCTCCAAGGGCGACTTCATCTTCCGCGACTACGACCGGCCCGAGGGCCAGGAGGGCCGCACCGAGATCGTCTCCATCATGTTCGAGATGAAGAACGAGACCGACTCCAACTCACGCAAGCACCGCAACGAGGACTTCCTCAAGGAGCTGGACAAGGACCGCCGGGAGAAGGGC
This sequence comes from Bifidobacterium sp., assembly GCA_036311305.1. Lineage (GTDB taxonomy): Bacteria > Actinomycetota > Actinomycetes > Actinomycetales > Bifidobacteriaceae > Bifidobacterium. Next base: position 2,996 of record JAXJQE010000058.1, on the reverse strand, counting down.
TGCGAGTACGCCGTGCTCGTCAGCCTGCTCGAGGAGGACAGCGACCTGTACAACCAGGGCATCGTGGACGTCTCCTACCGCTACCCGAAGATGTACGTGGTGCGCCCGCAGTCCTTCATGCAGATCATCTCGCTGCTGGCCAACGCGTCGCGCGACGCGCTGGACGCCAAGCGCGAGCTGGCGGCCATGCGCGACCAGAACGTCGACATCACCAACTTCGAGGGCAAGCTCGAGGAGTTCAAGGCCAAGTTCGACCACCAGTACGAGCAGGCGTCGCGCAACTTCCAGAAGGTCATCGACGAGATCGACAAGTCCATCGACCACCTGCAGAAGGTGCGCAGCGCCCTCGTGGGCACCGACCGCTCCCTCGAGCAGGCCAACAAGCGCGCCCAGGAGATCACCGTGCGCCGCCTGACCTACCGCAACCCCACCATGCAGGCCAAGTTCAAGGAGGCGCGCGAGGCCGAGGAGGGCGCCGCGCGCGTCGAGGCGAAGGTCGTCGAGGAGACGGAGGCCGACGCGGCCGTCGACGACGCCGCGCAGGACGACTGAGCGGCGCCCCGCGCCTGGCGAAATACGGGAACGCCCCGCCGGCAACTGCCGACGGGGCGTTCCGCGTATGCGCGCGAAAGCTCAGCCGAGCTGCGCCTTGACGTCCGCGACGAGCTGCGGGATCGTCAGGCGGTAGCGCTCGAAGAGCTCCTTGGTGGGCACGAGGTCCGGCAGCTCCTTGTCCGCGCCGCGCACGAGCACGCGCGTCGCGGTGCCGCCGAAGTGGTCGGCCACCGTCTCGCCGAAGCCGCCGGTGCGCTCGCCGTCCTCGAGCGTGACGAACACGTCGTGCGTGGCGGCCAGCGCGTCGAGCGCCCTCGTGTCGAGCGACGAGTAGAGGCGCGGCGAGACGAGCGTCGCCTCGACGCCCAGCTCGTCCTTGAGCGCCTTGACCAGCTCGGCGCCGTGGGGCAGCATGTCCCCCAGGGCGAGCACGGCGACGCCGCTGCCGCGCACCATCGTGCGGAAGGACAGGTCGGCGTCGGTGAACTGCGCGCCCGCGGTCACCGGGTCGACGGGCGTGAACGGCAGGTCCGCCTCGTGCACGACGCCGCGCATCGGCATCGTGATGACGACGGGGCGCGCCGCGCGGTCGATGGACCAGTCCATCATCGCGAGCAGTTCCTCGCAGGTCGCCGGCGCCAGGCACGTCAGGCCGGGGATGGTGTTGACCATCGCGATGCCGGCGACGCCGGAGTGCGTGTTGTCGTTGCGGTTGATGCCCGGCGCGATGCCGAAGTCGAGGATGGTCGTCGGGTTGCCGTTGACGGCCAGGTCCTGCTGCAGCTGGTCGTAGGCGCGCTGCAGGAACGTGTTGTTGACCTCGAGCACCGGCTTGCAGCCGGCCTTGCCCAGGCCCGAGCACGCGGCGACGGCGTGCTGCTCGGCGATGCCGACGTCGACGTACTGCGCGCCGGCCGCCTTGCGGAACGCGGGCGGCAGCTGGTCGCCGGCGGTGGCTGGCGTCATGACGACGACGGTCGGGTCGGCCTGCACCTTGTCCAGCAGGAACGCCGGCAGGATCTGCGCGTAGTCGCGGTCGAACTCGGGCGGGTTCGCCTTGCGCTCGTCGTAGACCTTGTCGGGCACGCACCAGTGGCCGGCCTCCTTGTCGCGCTCGGCCCACTCGAGGCCGCGGCCCTTGTCGGTGACGATGTGCACGACGACCGGGTGGTCGATGTTCCTGACCTCGCGGAAGGCGCGGACGAGTTCCTCCACGTCGTTGCCGTCCCCCACGAAGCGGTAGTCGAGGCCGAAGTCGCGGAAGATGTTGCTCTCGGCCTGCCCGTTGGTCTCGCGCAGCTCCTTGAGGTTGCGGTACATGCCGCCGTGGTTCTCCTCGATGGCCCAGCCGTTGTCGTTGACCACGATGATGAGGTTGGTGTCCATCTCGCCGGCGTTGTCCAGGCCCTCGAGCGCCTCGCCCTCGCCGAGGGAGCCGTCGCCGATGAACGCGATGACGTTGTGCTTCTCGTGCTTGAGGTCGCGCGCCTTGGCCATGCCGACGGCCATGGAGATGGAGGTGCCGGTGTGGCCCACGGTGAACAGGTCGTAGGGGCTCTCGGAGGGGTGGGTGTAGCCGGAGACGTCGTGGTAGTGCGCCGGGTCCAGGAACGCCCGCTTGCGGCCGGTGAGGATCTTGTGGGTGTAGGACTGGTGGCTCACGTCCCAGATGAGGTCGTCCTTCGGGGTGTCGAACACGTAGTGCAGGGCGACGGTGGCCTCCACCACGCCCAGGTTCGGGCCCATGTGGCCGCCGGTGGCGCTCACCTTGCGGATGAGGACGTCGCGGATCTGCTCGCACAGCTCCGGCAGGTCCTCCACCGGCATCTTGCGCAGGTCGGCGGGGTAGTCCACTTCACTCAGGTAATCGGTCAATGCATGCTCCTTGCATAAGTTTTGTTGTGTCGCTGTCTTCCATGCCGGTGTGCGCATCCCGCGCCGTCCGCGTCGGGCGCCGCCGTCGGCGCCACGCGTACCGTCATGCCAACGTCCATGCTAGTCGCGCGCGTTCGTCGGTGGGCGAAGGCCGCGCGCGTAGCATGGGCGCCATGAACGAGATCAGGATCAAGCGTGCCTATGAGGAACCGAGCGAGGACGACGGCTACCGCGTGCTGGTGGACCGCCTGTGGCCGAGGGGCCGGGCGAAGACGTGGGAGCACCTGGACCTGTGGCTCAAGGACATCGCGCCGAGCACCGAGCTGCGCAAGTCCTGGGACCACGACCCCGATACCATCCTCGAGTTCGCCGAGCGCTACCGCCGCGAGCTGGACGCCAACCCGCAGGCGGTCGCCCAGCTCGAGGACATCGTCGAATCGCATCCGGTGACCACGCTCGTGTACGCGGCGAAGGACCCGGACGCGAACAACGCGCGCCTGCTGCGCGATTACCTGGTCGAGCGGCTGGCCTCGCGCTGAGGCACCGCGCGCGTCGCGCGGCCGCGC
>JAXJQE010000057.1:0-1697 GCA_036311305.1 Bifidobacterium sp. | reverse complement strand
CCGCGGCGCGCACGACGGCGGCGCCGGTCACGCCCTTGGGCAGGTCCCCGTCGATGGGCCGGCCGAAGCGCAGCTCGCGCGCGGCGCGCCCGTCGATGGCGACGACCGGCATGGTGCGCTCGACCGCCTCGGCCATGCCGATGACGTGGCGCGCCAGGCCCCGCGGCGCGTCGAGCACGACGCGGGCGCGCGTGACGCGCTCGCCGTCGCGGTTCGTGAACTCGTGCGGCTCGCCGTGCGCGGGCACGGTGCGCGCGTCGTCGGCGCGGAACTGGCCGACGGCGAGGCGTCTCAACCGCACGAGGTGCGCGCCGCAACCGAAGCGCTCCCCCAGGTCGCGGCCCAGGGCGCGGATGTACGTGCCGGCCGAGCAGTCCACGCGCACGTCGACGTCCAGCACGGGCGTGCCGTCGGTGGCCGTGGCGTGGCGCGCGGCGAGCACGTCGAACGCGTGGACGGTCACGGGACGCGCCTCGAGCTCGGGCGCCCTACCCTCGCGCGCCAGGTCGTAGGCGCGCTGGCCGTGGACCTTGATCGCGGAGTACGCGTTGGGCACCTGCAGGATGTCGCCGGTGAACGCGTCCGCGACCGCCTCGCGCACCTGGCCGACCGTGGGCAGCGCGGACGCGTCGGCGACGGCGGAGACGAGCGTGCCGTCGGCGTCGTCGCTGTCGGTGGCCTGCCCGAAGCGGATCGTCGCCTCGTACGTCTTGCGCGTGCCGACGATGGGCTCGAGCAGCCGCGTGGCGTGGCCGAAGCCGACGACGAGCACGCCGGTGGCCATCGGGTCGAGCGTGCCCGCGTGGCCGACCTTCTTCATGTGCAGCGCGTGGCGCACCGCGGCGACGACGTCATGGCTGGTCACGCCCTGCGGCTTGTCGACGACGAGCACGCCGGACGACGGCAGCTCCCGCTCCCCCATCGGCGTCTCAGTCCTCGTCGGAGCCGACGGTCTGCGGCTCGCCGCCGTCCGCGACGGTGTCGCCGGAGTCGTCGGCCAGGTCGGAGACGTCGAGGTCGTCCGAGCCCTCGGTCTCGTCCGCGTCGTCGTCGTAGTCCTCGAGCTCCTCGACCTCGACGGTGTCGCCGGCGTACTCGTCGTAGTCGTCCTTGTCGTCATGCTCGAGGTCGTCGAGCATCGCCTCGGCGCGCTCGGCGTCCTCCTGCGACTCCTTTTCCTCGTCGTGGCGGTACGGGTCCTCCTCGCCGGCGTAGGTGGCGGTCTCGCGCATCTTGGCCAGCTCGGCGTCGCGCTTGCGGGCGGCGGCGAGGATGTCCTCGATCTCGTGCGCCTCGCCGGGCACCTCGTCGAAGATGAACTGCAGCTGCGGGGTCAGTCTCAGGCCGACCTTGGCGCCGACCATGGACCGCAGGCGCCCCTTGGCCTGCTCGAGGGCGCTCTTCGCGCGCTTGCGCTCGCCCTCGTCGTTGCCGGTGTGCGACAGCGTGGTCCAGTACACCTTGGCCAGCTGCAGGTCGTTGGTGACCTTGACGTCGGTGATGGTCACGTTCTTGAGCCGCTTGTCGTGCAGCGTGGACTCCATGTTGGACGCGATGACGCGCTGGATGAGCGCCGCGATGCGCGCGGCGCGCGGGTTGGTTCCCTGCATTGGGTGCCTCCTTGTGGGCATTGTCCTGACGTTCTACGTGCATGCTACGTGCCGCGGCGCGTTCGCGCAAAGGCGCCCCGCCGGCGG
>JAXJQE010000056.1:0-3604 GCA_036311305.1 Bifidobacterium sp. | reverse complement strand
CGCCGCGGCCGCGGCGCGCGCGTGTGGCGCTCGATCGTGCTCATCGTCGCCGAGCTGCTGCTCACCGCGGCCGCCGTGTGCGGCCTGTACGTCGCGTGGATGCAGTGGTGGACGGGCGTGGAGTCCGCGCACGCGCAGGACCAGTCGCTCTCGTCCGTCGACTGGGTGGAGCCCGACGACGGCGGCACGGTGACCATCGCCAAGCCGCGCGTCGGCAACCCGCCGGTGCAGCCGGAGAGCGCGGCCGTCGGCGAGGTCATGGCGCGCGTGTACATCCCGCGATTCGGCGACCAGTGGGAGAGAACGCTCGTGCAGGGCACCTCGCTCGAGCAGATCAACCTGCACGGGCTGGGCCACTACGTCGAGTCGCAGATGCCCGGGCAGGTCGGCAACTTCGCCATCGCCGGGCACCGGAACGGGTACGGCCAGCCGCTCGGCGACGTCGACAAGCTCGAGCCGGGCGACGCCATCGTCATCCGCACGAAGGACTACTGGTACGTGTACACGTACACGCAGTACACCATCGTGACGCCCGACGACGGCTCCGTGATCGGCCCCAACCCGCTCGACCCGTCGCAGCCGGCCACCAAGCGCATGATCACGATGACCACGTGCGAGCCGAAGTACACGACGCCGACGCACAGATGGATCAGCTTCGGCGAGTTCAAGTACTGGGCGAACGTGGCCGACGGCGTGCCCGCGGAGCTCGCGCGCACGAACGCCGACGGCGCCGTGGAGTTCGTCAACAACAGCCACGAGTCCGCGCTCGTCAAGCTCGGCACGATGAAACCGGTGGTGCTGTGGTGCCTGGTCGCGTACGCCGTGCTGTTCGTCGTGTTCGCGCTCGTGAGCCGCTGGCCCGCGCTGCGCGCGATCCGCGACGGGCGCGTGCCGCGGCCCGACGCGGACATCTACGGCTGGCTGCTGCGCCACCAGCCCGGGCCCGCGGCCGTGAGATGGATCATGGTGATCCTGCTGCTCGTGGCCGCGGCGGGCGCGCTGCTGCAGTGGGGCTACCCATGGGCGGCGTCGCACATCCCCGTGCTCATGGAGATGTCCAACTACGTATCGGTCACCTGACGCGCGACGGCGCGCCCGTCGCCTACACTTGGTGGCGACGACTTTTACCAGGATCGGCACCCTGCCTCGCGGCAGGGTGCCGATTCCGTTTTCCGGCACGGCGCGCCCGTGCCCGACGACAAGGAGATGGCGATGGCGGAGACGGCGGCACAGTCCGGCCAGGGCGTGCGCATCCTGTGCGTGGACAACTACGACTCGTTCGTGTACACGATCGTGGGGTACCTGAAGACCCTGGGCGCGCGGGTGGACGTGGTGCGCAACGACGCCATCGACCCCGCCGACCCGCACGCGCTCGACGGCTACGACGGCGTGCTCATCTCGCCCGGCCCCGGCGCCCCGGCGGACTCCGGTGCCAGCGAGGAGGTCATCCGCCGCTGCGCGGAGCTCTCGCTGCCGATGTTCGGCGTGTGCCTCGGCATGCAGGCGCTCGCCGAGGTGTACGGCTGCACGGTCAGCCACGCGCCGACCATCATGCACGGCAAGACGAGCCTCGTCGAGCACGTCGACGACGAGATCTTCGCGGGCGTCGCCAACCCGATGGTCGCCACCCGCTACCACTCGCTCGCGGTGGAGCCCGACTCGGTGCCCGACGAGCTCGAGGTCACCGCCTGGACCGTGGACGACCACATCGTGCAGGCCATCCGCCACCGCGAGCTGCCCCTCTACGCCGTCCAGTTCCACCCCGAGTCCGTAATGACCCAGGACGGCTACCGCCTCCTGGCCAACTGGCTGGCGATCTGCGGCCTCGACACGGCCGTCGACCTCAGCCTCGGCCTCCAACCCAAGGTCACCAAGTAACCTCCACGTTGGTAACCTCCACGTTATAGGGGGCACCCCTTGCGTTATAGGGGGCACCCCAAACCCGAAACCCCGAGTACAACCGTTGGAAAATGGCGGTTCATACCCGGGGTTTCGGGTTTGGGGTGCCCCCTATAACGCAAGGGGTGCCCCCTATAACTTATAACTCATGGATCAGTTGGTGTCCTTGTTGTCCTTGTCCTCACTGGAACTCGGGCTCGAGCTGTGGCTGGGGCTGCTGCTGTGGCTCGCGCTCGGGCTGGACGAGCTCGTCGAAGGGGACGGTTCCGGGGCCTTGTGGGTCTTGACGGTGACGGAGGAGCCCTCGTCGACCTCGGTGCCGGCGGCGGGGCTGACCGAGTCCACGATCGCGGAGTCGGAGGAGTCGCCGTCCACGGTGACCGTCAGGCCGGCGCCCTGCAGCAGGGCCTTGACCTCGGCGAGCGTGGCGCCGGACTGGTAGCTCGGCACGGACACTTTCGGCTTGCCGGACGAGACGTACACGGTGATCATGGAGCCCTGGTCCACGGAGGTGCCGCCCTCCGGGTCCGTGCGGATCACCTGGCCGGAGGCCACGTCGGAGCTGGTCTCCTCCTTGATGTTCACGAAGAAGCCCTGCTTGCGCAGCGCCTCCACGGCCGCGTCCTCGCTCTTGCCCTTGAGGTCGGTCGGCACGCTGGTCTTGCCGGAGGACACCCACATCTTGATCGTGGAGCCCTTGAGCTGCGAGGTGCCGGCGGCCGGGTCGGTGCGCGTGACGTGGTCGCGCGCCACGGTGCCGCTGTCCTCGGTCTGCACGCTCGGGTCCACCACGAACCCGGCCTCCTCCAAGGCCTCGCGCGCCGCCTCCTGCGTGTAGTCGGTGACGTCGGGCACCTGGATGGAGCGCGGACCGGTGGAGAACCACACCTCGACGGTGGTGCCCTCCTCCACGCGCCGTCCGCCGGCGGGGCTCTGCTTGGTGAACATGCCCTCCGGCTTCGTGGAGTCGTTGTCCTGCTTGACGTCCGCCTTGAGCCCGAGGTCCTCGAGCTGCTTGCGGGCGCGCGCCTCCGTGGTCGTCTCGGAGAACGTCGGCACGGTCACGTACTTCGGCGCGTTCTTCTGCACGTTCCACCAGATGACGCCGCCGACCGCGCACGCGACGAGCACGAGCAGCACGGTGACCCACGCGGCGATGACCTTGCGCTTGTGCTTCTTCTTGGCGAGCGCCGCGCGCTGCTGGGCGCGCGTCGGCACCGCCGACTGCGACCCGGTGCCGTCGTCGACGCGCTCGAACTGCCCGGTGACGGGGTTGAACGTCTGCGTGGGCGCGCCCGGCTGCGTGACGGGGCTGGTGTAGGGCACCGTGTTGTTGGCGTCCTCCTCCTGCTTGCGCGCCTTCGTGGCCGTCAGGTCCGTCAGCGGGTTGAAGTTCGCGGCGACGGGCATGCCGCCGTTCATGTACGCGAGGATGTCGTTCTTGAACTCGGTGGCCGTCGCGTAGCGGTTCTGGCGGTCGTTGGCCATGGCCTTCGCACAGATGGAATCCCACATCGTCGGCAGGCCCGGCACGATGGCGCTCGGCTTGGTGGCGACCTCGGAGACGTGCTGGTAGGCGATGGCGACGGCGGAGTCGCCGGTGAACGGCGGCCGCCCGGTGAGCATCTCGTAGAGCACGCAGCCCGCGGAGTAGAGGTCGGAGCGCATGTCGACGCTCACGCCGCGCGCCTGCTCGGGGGAGAGG
>JAXJQE010000055.1:0-2709 GCA_036311305.1 Bifidobacterium sp. | reverse complement strand
TCGTGGTACGCGGTGTTGCGCAGCTCGTCGAGCGCCATGCCGCGCGAGCGGCGGCGCGGACCGGACATGACGCGGTCGATGGCCTCGTCGATGGCCCGGTTGTCGATGAGCTGGGCGCCGACGCGGGCGCACAGCAGCGCGGCCTCGTTGAGCACGTTCGCCAGGTCGGCGCCGGTGAAGCCCGGCGTGCGCACGGCGATGGCGTGCAGGTCGATGTCCGGGACGAACGGCTTGCCCTTGGCGTGCACCTTGAGGATCTCCTCGCGGCCCTCGAGGTCCGGGGCCTCGACGGCCACCTGGCGGTCGAAGCGGCCCGGGCGCAGCAGCGCCGGGTCGAGCACGTCGGGACGGTTCGTCGCGGCGATGATGATCAGGTTCGTGTCGTTGTTGAAGCCGTCCATCTCCACGAGCAGCTGGTTGAGGGTCTGCTCGCGCTCGTCGTGGCCGCCGCCCATGCCGTTGCCGCGCTTGCGGCCGACGGCGTCGATCTCGTCGATGAAGATGATGGCCGGGGCGTTCTTCTTCGCCTCGTCGAACAGGTCACGCACACGCGAGGCGCCGAGGCCGACGAACATCTCGACGAAGTCGGAGCCCGCCATGGAGTAGAACGGCACGCCCGCCTCGCCGGCGATGGCGCGCGCCAGCAGCGTCTTGCCGGTGCCGGGAGGGCCGTACAGCAGCACGCCACGCGGGATGCGCGCGCCGAGCGCCTTGTACTTCGAGGGGTCCTGCAGGAAGTCCTTGATCTCCTCGACCTCCTGGACCGCGGCCTCCTCGCCGGCCACGTCCGAGAACTTCGTGTTCGGGATCTGGCCGTCGGACAGCTTGCCGCTGTTCTTCTTGCCGCCCATGCCGAGCATGTTGCTCGAGTTGCCCATGCGCGAGAGCAGCCACCAGGCGAGCACGAAGAAGATGATGAACGGCAGGATGGAGGTCAGCAGGTACGACCACATGCTCGTCTGCTTCATATCCGCCGTCCAGCCGTCGGCCGGCTCGGCGTCCTCCACCGCCTTGACCACGGTGGCGGACTGCGCGTACGTGTAGTAGAACTGCACGTCCTTGCCGTAGTTGCGCTCACGGCCGGTAGTCGGGTCCTTCTTGGTGTAGTCGTTCTTGAGCTTGAGCTGCACCTGCTGCGTGTTGTCCACGATGGTGGCGTACTCGACGTCCGACGCGTTGGACGTCAGGATCTGCATGCCGTCCTTCGTGTCGATGGTCTGCGGGCCGTTGTTGCTGAACATCTGGAAGAGGAACAGCACGATGAGCACGATGACGATGCCCCACAGCCACGGCGAGCGCCAGATGGAGCGCTTGCCGCCGTTGTTGCTGCCGCCGTTCGAATTGTCGGGATTGTTGCCGAACGGGTTGGTGAACGGGTTGTTCTGCCGGTTCGGTCCTCCCCTGGGCTGCTTTGGTCCCTGGGGTACGCTCATACCTCTGCTCCTTCATACACTTCCGGCTTCAGCACCGCGATGCAGTCGAGGTTGCGGTATTCCTCGTCGAAATCGAGGCCGAACCCTACGACGAACTCATCGGGGATGACGAATCCCTTGTATTTCAAGTCCACTTTCGCCTCGTGGCGGGCCGGTTTCTCCAGCAGCGCGAAAATCTCCACGCTGGCGGCGCCACGTTCCTTGAGTTCCTCGACGAGCCAGTGCAGGGTGACGCCCGAGTCGACAATGTCCTCCACGATGAGCACGTCGCGGCCGCGCACGTCGGTGGTCAGGTCGGAGCGCACGGTGATGTGGCCGCTGGTGTGGGTGCCCGCGCCGTAGGTGGACACGCTCATGAAGTCCATGTCGAGCGGGATCGACATGGCCTGCGAGAACGCGACGAGCGTGTTCACCGCGCCCTTGAGGACGCACACCAGCAGTGGCTTGCGTCCCTCGTAGTCGGCGCTCACCTGCGCCGCCACCTCGTTGATCTTCGCCATGATCCGGTCATGGCTGATGAGCTCATGGTCAATCTTGTCTTGCACGTCGACGATTTGCATGCGTTACATCTTCGCACACCTCAATGACGTGTTTCCAGCGGAATCCCACATGTTTGCTGGGCAGCGTAACGGGACCCTGCCCGTGCCAGCGCGACACCAGCGCCTCCACCGCCTCGACGTGCCGCGAACCGGAGCCCGGCGCGCAGCGCGCCAGGACCCGTGCGACGACGCGGAAACGGATCGCCTCGTCCTCGTCGGCGAGCCGGCGCGCGTCGATGCGCGCCGTGTCGCCATCGAAGGTGACGGCCCGTTCGCACGCCCCGTCGGCGAGCCGGTCGAGCAGCTCGACGTCGCGGCGCGCCACGCGCGCGCCGTCGGCCAGCCGGCGCGCCATGTCGCGGCCGGCGAACGCGCTGAGGGCGGGCAGCAGGTCGTGGCGCACCCGCGAGCGCAGCGGGTAGGAGACGTCGAGCGGCTCGCCGGCCGGCACGCCGTCGCCGTTGGTGGGGTCGTCCCAGTAGTCGAGTCCCAGCTGCCCGCAGATGGCGGTGGTCTCGGCGCGCGCCACGTCCAGCAGGGGGCGCAGGAAGAGCGTGCCGTCGACCGTCTGGCTGGCGGGCATGCCGGCCATGGCGTCGGTGCCGGCGGCGCGGATGAGGTCGATGAGCACGGTCTCGGCCTGGTCGTCGAGCGTGTGGGCGAGCAGCACGGCGGCGGCGCCGGTCTTCCGGGCGGCGGCTCTGAGCGCCGCGTAGCGCGCCGTGCGCGCCGCGGCC
>JAXJQE010000054.1:0-2980 GCA_036311305.1 Bifidobacterium sp. | reverse complement strand
TCCAACAACCATCCAAAGAATGATGTCGGAGGAAGTAGTACAGTACACGCTCTTGAGTTCTCAAACCACCACCACACACCCGCCAGGAACTCCCTCCGGAGGAGGAACCCTGCCGAGCGGCAGCAAGGAGTTAACTTACTCGCCCCCTCGTTTTTGCGCAAATCGATCCGAATCGGAACCTTCGCAAACCCAACGATTCCAACACCTCCGTCGGCGTGTCGAAACTTGAGGGAAGCGCTATCAACTCTGTGGTCGCAATCGTGCACTCCCTGCGCAAAGTCAACCACTGAGTCGTCGTCAGTAGTCGGAACTGTGCACCACGTGCACAGAACCAACCACTGACGCACAAACGGCGTCGCCGGGCGCCCCGCGAAGGGGCGTCTGGCGACGCCGTCGACACAATCGTCAGGCAGACGGGCTCACTTCTTGAGCAGCGGCTCGATCTGCTCCTCGTAGACGTTGAGCGCCTGGTTGATCACGTTGTCCATGTCGTAGTAGGCGTAGGTGCCGAGGCGGCCGCCGAAGACGACCTTCGGCTCCTTGGCGGCGAGCTCCTTGTACTGCGCGTACACGGCCTTGTCCTCGTCGGTGTTGATCGGGTAGTACGGCTCGTCGTCGCGCTCGGCGAAGCGGGAGTACTCCTCCCACACCACGGTCGAGTCCTTGCTCTGCTCGTCGGCACGGTCGGGGCGGAAGTTCTTGAACTCAATCGCGCGGGTGTACGGCACGTCGGCGTCGGAGAAGTTCATCACCGGGCAGCCGAAGTGGTCGTTCTCCGGGTAGCGGACCTCCTTGAAGTCGACGGTGCGCCAGCTCAGCTCGCCGAGCGAGTAGTCGAAGTAGCGGTCGACGGGGCCGGTGTAGACGACGGGCACGCCGGCGGCGAGCAGCGCCTTCTTGTTGTACGGCTGCGACTCGTCGAAGAAGTCGGTGTTCAGGGAGACGGTGATGCGCGGGTCGTCGATCATCTTCTCCATCCACGCGGTGTAGCCGTCCTTCGGCAGGCCCTCCCAGGTGTCCTTGAAGTAGCGGTTGTCGTAGTTGAAGCGCACGGGCAGGCGCTTGATGATGCTCGCCGGCAGCTCGCTCGCGTCGGTCTGCCACTGCTTGGCGGTGTAGTTCTTGATGAACGCCTCGTACAGCGGGCGGCCGATCAGCGAGATGCCCTGGTCGTTGAGGTTCGTCGGGTCGGTGCCCGCGAGCTCGCCGGCCTGCTCCTTGATGAGCTCGCGCGCCTGGTCGGGGGTGTAGTGCGCGTGGAAGAACTGGTTGATGGTGCCGAGGTTGATCGGCAGCGGGTAGACCTCGCCGTCGTGCGTGGCGTACACGCGGTGCACGTAGTCGGTGAAGTCGGTGAAGCGGTTGACGTACTCCCACACGCGCTGGTTGGAAGTGTGGAAGAGGTGCGCGCCGTACTTGTGGATCTCCGCCTGGGTCTCCGGATCGATGTACGAGTAGGCGTTGCCGCCGATGTGGTCACGCACGTCGATGATGTGCACGTTCACGCCGAGTTTCTCGACCGCCTGCTGCGCCACCGTCAGGCCGAACAGGCCCGCGCCCACGATGACGAGGTCCGGGTACTGCGTCTTGTCGTCCGCCATGTCCTGGTTCCTTTCCTAGAAGTCCTAGAAGTCCCTAAAGCTCACAGAAGCTCACAAAGAGCGTGTGCTATTGGCCACTCTACTGCAAGGAGTTGCCAGTGCCGGGGCGTTGGCGTGGAGATACTGTGCACACTTTTCGCGGGGGCATCCGGAAAGTGGAAGCTCCGGCGCACACTTTCGGGAAAAGTGGAAACCCCGGCGCCCACTTTCCGTAGGGGCGCGGGAAAGTGGAAGGTCGCCGCCCCCGCCCCTCAGCCGCGGGCCGATTTTGAGGCACCCGTGGGCTACGATGGGAGCCGTGGACCAATCGAACCGGCATCATCACCAAGCGCTGCCGCCCTTCACCCTCCTCATGTCGGTGTATGCGGGCAATACCCTGCGCCAGCTCGAGCGTGCCGTGGAGTCGGGCACCATCGAGCAGAAGCTGCCGCCGAACCAGGTGGTCATCGTGCGCGACGGCCCGGTGTCCGAGGACGTCCAACGCTATCTCGATTCGCTCAACGCGACCGTCGCGGTGTGGTTCGCCGTCGAACACCTGCTCATGGAGCCGCCCACCGTCACCGTCGTTCCGCTGTCAGAGAACCGCGGGCTCGCGCACGCGCTCAACGTGGGCCTCGAGCACTGCCAGTACGAGTACGTCGCGCGCGCGGACTGCGACGACGTCTCGCTGCCCGACCGCTTCTCCACGATCATCCCGCAGTTCGCCGAGGCCGAGCGGCACAAGGCGAGCCACGCGAGCGCGGAGGGCGAGGCGCGGCACGTCGACGTCGTCGGCAGCGCCATCCGCGAGTTCACCGGCGACGAGGACCGGCCCGGCCAGATCCGACTGCTGCCCGCGGAGGGCGAGGAGCTGGAGAGCTACGCGCGCATGCAGTCGCCGATCCACCACCCCAGCGTGGTGTTCCGCAAGTCCGCCGTGCTCGACGCCGGCGGCTACCCGGAGGACAACGGCCGCTTCGAGGACTACATGCTGTGGGAACGGCTCATGCTCAACCACGCCGGCTTCCTCAACGTGCCCGAGCCGCTCGTGCTCTACCGCACCGACGAGGAGGCGTACGAGCGCCGCGGCGGCTGGGACATGTTCAAGGAGGAGGTGCGGCTGCAGTGGCGCTTCTGGCGCGACGGCTTCACCAGCTTCTGGCAGTTCCTGCGCAACGTGACCATGCGCGCCGTCTACCGCCTGACGCCGACGTCGATCCGCAAGCGCGCGTACCACAAGCTCGTCGACCGCCACAACGTCGCGCTCAACGGCCCCGCGTACACCGAGGTGCCCAAGGGGCGCCACCGCGTGGCCGCCGCGCCGGCGGACATGCCGGCGCCCGCCACGCGCCCGTCGGACATCCCCGCGATCCCCGACGACGCCACCGCCGCGCTCGACG
>JAXJQE010000053.1:0-13046 GCA_036311305.1 Bifidobacterium sp. | reverse complement strand
TCGTAAGCGAAATGCTATTCCGCGGCCGCCTCGATCAGGTCGAGCAGGCCGGAAACGGACTGCTCGCCGACGGTCACGGACGGTTCGCCGCCGTCCGCGGGCGTCACCACGACGACCGGCACGCCCTGCACGTTGTACTTGTCCGCCAGCTGCGCGTACAGCTGCACGTCGTACGCCTCCGCGCGCACGTTCGGGCTGAGCGTGGCGACGCGGTCGGCCGCCTTGACGGTCGCCTCGCAGTACGGGCACTCCAGGCTGACGATGAGCATGACGTCGACCGGCGCGGCGACGGCCTTCGCGCGCTCGGCGCCCTGCGCTGCGACCTCCTGGCCGCGGCTGCCCGCGTCGTAGATGCCCATGACGAAGGAGCTGAACTCGCGCTGGCCGGGGATGCCGTGGAAGGCGATGCCCGTCGGCGCGACGTTGCCCGAGCCGTCGTCCGCGAGGATGCGCACGATCGGCGTGCACGCGGGCAGCGCGTCGCCGAGGTCGATTACGCCGCGGCCGTCGGCGTCGAGCGCCCCGACCTCCTTGGTGGTCATCGTGAGCTTGCCGTGGCTGAGGTCGACGAGCTGCGAGATGAACTCCTTGAGCTCGGCGGACGTGTCGGTGCGGTCGAGGTCGAGCTCGAGGGCGACCTTGCGCTCCAGGCGCGAGAACACCTCGTCGAGCTGCTCGCGCACATCCTCCGGGAACATGTTGTCTGCCATATTGCACACTTCCTTCCGCGCGCCGGCCGCGCCCGTCCGGCCGCGGCCGCCGCGCATGTGCCCCAACTATAAGGAGCGTGCGGCGGGGGTGGCGGGATGTGCCGTGAACGAAACCGGACCGCGGACGCCAAGGGGGCGTCCGTCAGAAGGTGCCGTCGGCGATGGCGTCGAAGGTGAACTCCACCTCCGCGCCCGAGCTGAACGTGGCGAAGCGCGCGGCGTCGATGAGCTTGGACGCCTCCACGAACCGGCGCAGCGACCGCGGCCAGGCGTCGCCGGCCGGCGTGCGGTACACGGCCATCGCCTTGGCGCACGCCGTGTCCTCGGCGCGCGCGATCGCGGCCAGGGACGCGGTGACGTCCGGCAGGTCGTCGTTCTCCTCGATGTCCGGCTCGCACGTCTGCAACGCCGCCTGCATCCAGCTGGCCAGGCGCAGCTGGAAGGCGACGAGGTCCCGGTACGCGCACCCGTCGCGTACGGTGTCCTCCCCGCGCACGAGCGCGGCCTCGACGGCGGCGTCGCCGGCGGCGGCCGCCTTGGCGCTCGCCGCGGCGATGCGCTCGCACACGGCGATGTCGACCGGGTCGTTCGTCCAGTCGGCCAGTTCGACGACCATGGCGTCGAGGTCCCACAGCGTGTGCAGGACGATGGTGAAGTCGTCGAAGTGGCCCATGGGGTCGGCGGCGAACACGTCGCAGGCCTCGACGTAGCGCTCGAGACGCACCTGCAGGATCTCCAGGTAGCGTTCGGCGGTCATCTCGCCGAGGCGGCCGAAGTCATCGGCGACCTCGAGCATGTCGACGGCCATGCGGTCGTCGTCGTCCTCGCTGTCCTCGCCGTCCTCGTCCTCGTCCGGGTCGGCGACGAGCGGGTCGGTGCCGGCGACGACGAGGTTCGTGATCTCCTCGTCGACGGCGTCGGCCTGCGCGGCGTCGGGCTCGCTGGCCTCGGCGATGGGCGACATCTCGCGCACCACCGACTCGGTCTCCAGGCGCAGCTCGTTGAGCGCGAGCCACAGGGTGTCGTCGTCGAGCCGGCCCTCGTCGTGGCGCGCGTGGATGTCCTGCGCGGCGCAGGTCACCGCCACCTCCGCGAACAGCGCCATCTCCAGGACGACGTCCGCGCCATGCGCGGCGTCGAGGTCGCCCTCGGCCATGGCCGCGAGCACCGCGTCCGCGTACAGCTTCGACCAGTGGCCGAGCAGGCCGTACGACATGGTCTGCGCGGGATGCGCGGCCATGTACGCGCAGCGCGCCAGGAACAGGGTGCGTGGGTCGCGCGAGCGTGCGTAGATCATGCGGAACGTGGCCTCGGTCCGCGGGTAGTCGTGGGCGAAGTACGCGTCGTGCCCGCGCTCGCAGCGCCTGGAGCGGATTGGGCATGGTGGGTCCTTTCGGGGGTGCGGAACGGCGGTTCCGGGGTCGGTGAGGTCTGGGAATGGCACCTGTGCGCGCTGATGGGAGCAGGGAACGATATACGCGACGCGGCGTTGGAGCCGGTGCGGTGCCTGGTGAGGTTGTACGACGCCGTTGCCGGGAACGCGCCGGGGCGTGCCGAGGCGTCGATTGCCCCAGCACGGCATGTTCGGCCAATCGTATCGGTTGCCGATCGGCGGCGTAAGTCCCCGGCCTTGGGGTGGGATTGGTTTGTCCATTTAATGAAGCGTTTGGTGGAGGAACCGTGAAGGCGGTGCGTCGGGGACGGCCGTCGTTGGTCGGAAATCCGCCGAACGACGCTCGGGGCGGCCGGGGCGCGCCTGCCCGGTGGTCTATTCGGCGGTCGCCTCGTTGTATTCGTCGGTGATGACGCAGTTGGGGGCGTTGCCGGTGTCCTCGTCCGTCTGCAGGCGCGCGTTCAGCTGGTCGTTGGTCTGCCTGAGCGCCTCGTAGTCGCTGTTGAGCTGCTGGATGGTCTGCTGCTGCTCGAGGATGGTCCGGTCGTTGTCCTCGCGCATGACCACCCACGTGCCGCCGATGCCGATCGCCATCGCCGCCGCGCAGCACGCCGCCAGCAGTCCCCACCACCTGGCCGGCCGCGGCTCGCTCACCGTGCCCGCATCGGTGCCGTCCCACCCGTTCGGCATGTCCCAGCCGTCCGGTTCCGAGGGGACCTGGCTCAACGGCGGGGAAGTCGCGGGGCGTTCCGTGCCGTTGGAGGGGGCGTTGGCGCGCCGCAGTCCCATGACCTCGGAGTACGAGGTCGGTGAGCCCGGTGCCTTCGCGCTCTCTCCCGCGTGGCGCGGGACCTTCATCGCGCGCACCAGGTCCTCGACGCGCTCGCGGCCGTCGGCCCAGACCTCCAGCCGGTAGGTGAGCTCGGGTCCTGAGGCGTCGGGGTGCGCGGCGTGGATGGTGACGATGCCGGTCGGCACCCCGTCGTCGAACGCCAGGTCGATCGCCGTCACCTTGTCCCGCGGAATTGCCGTCGTCGCGTCGTCGCCCTTGATGACCAGCGCGGTGTCCGTAAGCTCGACCAGCGCGTCATTGGCCTGGAATTGGTACGCCATGGCCCCTCCTTAAATAGGTGTTCCCTCTGCGCCTTCGCATTCGCTTCGCGTCATTGCGTTGCCACATTCTAAGCACGCCGCGGCGCATCCGTCGTCCGCCCGTCCCACTTTCCATTCGTAGGGCATGCCATTCGTGGGGCATGTTGGCAATCCGTGACGCATGACCCTCCCAAGTGCGATGCATGTTGCATCCGTAGCGGGGGAATTGATCGCCCCAACCGCTTCCGGCGACCAATACCTCCTTCCGGCAGCCATTTTTCGTCGCCGCAACCCCTTCCCGCGACGAAAACCTCCTTGCCCGTCAAGATATGCATCGTCCCAAGGCCTTCCCGCGCCTCAAAGGTGCCCTAACGGTGACACATTTGTCGCGGATAACGCCCTGATCGATCACCGGCGCGCCATGCCATGGGACATCGCTGTCGTCCCAGGGCGATCCGTTTTACAATGGCACCACCAACACCAAGGAAGAAGGGCGGATCAATGGAGATCGACCGACATCCTCTGGGACGGACTGGGGACGTGCCTGAGGGGACACCAGAATTCATGGAGGGCGACGGCGCCCCGATGACGCTCTCGGGCGCCTCGAGACCGGCGTTCATGGACCATCCGGGCTTCCGCCGTCACACCAAGGGCGTCGCCACCGTCGCCGCCTCCGTGCTGGCGACCCTGGCGATCGTGATGGCCCTCGGCGTCGCCACCATCGCCGAACGCGACCTGCGCATCGGCGAACTGGAAACCCAGCTCGGCCAGCAGATCGAACGCATCGAGGAACGCTGAGGCGCGCCGGTTCCCCCCGGCCGGGAATCGCCGTCGCCCGTACCGTTCCGCGCGCCCCGACCGCCGTCGACGTCCTCCCGCCATCCGGCGAACCGGCGTGCGCCGCCGCCGCGCGACCCTAGAATGAGCCGTGACCGGGGCGTCGAGCGCCCCGCCCAGCGAAAGGAGACGACGCCGTGAGCCTGACGCCGCAATACGCCATCATCGTCGCCGTCGCCGCGCTCATCGTCGCGGTGATCGTCGCCGTCACCGTGCTCATCTCGCGCGTCGAGCGGCGGCACGTCGCCGCCCGCGCGCTCGGCTCGCGCATCCCGCGCCGCGTCAAGGTGCGGCCGAACCGCACCGGCCGCGACGACGCGGCGTTCACGCTGCGCTTCCCGTACTGGCGGTCGGCGACGCGCGGCGGCGAACGCGACCGCGCGCGCCACGACCACAAGCTCATGCGCCTCGACTCGCAGCTCAGGTACGGCGACTACGTGTACTCGTCGCGCGACCCGTTCACGATGTACGACTTCGTGCGCGCGCTGCGCGAGCGCGGCCACCTCGTGCCGCTGTGCGGCGCCGAGCTCGAGAAGCGGCGGCGCCTGTCCGACGAGGCGACGGCCGCGCACGCCGACTCCGCGGCGCGCGAGGAGGAGGCCGCCGAGCGGTTCGCGCAGCGCGAGGGCATCGTGTTCATGGGCCAGGAGGCGATGGCGGCGATGGTCGAGCGCGTCGCGCCCGCCCCGCAGGCGTACGCGCCGATGGACTGCACGCTCACGCGCGAGGACCTGCTCGCGTACCTGCCCAGCGACCTGCGGCGGCGCTACCGCTGAGGCGCGCGGCGGCGATGCGCGGCGGCGACGGGGAGCCGACGATTAGGGGAGGATGCTGGGAATCCGCTATGGTTTTCCGCAGGGGGAAACGTCATAACGTGCCGATGTCGACGGGCCTACATTGACGGTGTCGAGCCTGGCCAGCGTAAGGGGCCGGACGTGAGACCTAAGGAGTCGAACATGGCAGAAAAGCCGCAGGACGTTACGGAATCTGAGCTCATCAACCACGTGCATTCGGTGGTGGCCAAGGTCAACGAGGCCATTGAGCAGATCAAGAACGGTCAGAAGGATCCTGACCTCCAGCTGCAGCTCGATACCTACAAGGGCGAGCTGACCAACTTCATTGAGGTCAACAACAACGGCTCCATCGACCAGGACGTGGTCAATGAGGCCAGCGAGGCCCTCAAGAAGGCCGACGAGACCCTCAAGGACTTCAAGAAGCCCTTCATCGAGTAGTCGGTAGGGTCACCAAGCCTTTGCGGGGTCGTCCCGCGTCGAATCCGTACTTTGGCACCATGCCCGGAGTACGGATTCTTCATTTGTTCGGGGCCGCCGGGTCTTGGGATATCGGGGTTGTACTACGGGGCGGTCGGGCGGTGGTGGGAACTCGTCCGGGAGGGGCCTCAGTAGCGGGGCTGGGCGTGATGCTGGTTGTTGCGGCGGCGCTGGCCGTCCTGGCGGTGCTCGTGGTGGCGCTGGTTCTGCGCGTCGTGACGGACGGTGGGCTCGTCGCGGGCCTCGAACACGTCGCCCGGGGAACTGAACAGTGCGTTGCGTATGGCTGCGGATGTAGTCATGGTCGTGTCCTTAGTGTGTTGCGATGGTGTCGGCACGATTCCAATGGAAACCACCCCGTTGGGAGGGGCCTGGGTGCCAATTGCGACTCATCTTGGGCCGGCTGTCTGAAAGATCCGTGAGAGTTCGCTGGAATCACGCCTCCCGCGATGATACCGCGCGTCCCGACCGAACGTGGTATGGGTTCGGCGCCGCGCAAAACCGCCGTGGGGCCCCGCGGCCGGCCGTGGATGGCGGATGGGGCGTCCGGACGGCCGGCGTGAAATGTCGCGCCCCTGATTATAGTGAGGAATCGAACAGTTAGAAAACGAACTGAACGATGTGCGCGCGGTTGGGGCAACCCAGGTGCGAGGATGGTGGTCATGCAACCACATCTCCTCATGCGCCGGATCGACACGCTGCGGCAGCGGCTGATCATGCAGTCGCTCGCCGGGCTCGGCATGAGCCTGGGGCAGCCGAAGATCCTCGAATGCCTCGCCAACCTCGGCGAATCGGACCAGAAGACGATCGCCCGCTACTGCGCCATCGAACCGGCCACCTGCTCCGCCCTCCTGCGGCGGATGGAGGAGGCCGGGCTGGTCGACCGCAGCCGTCACGAAGGCAACCATCGGTCGGTGTTCATCTCCCTGACCCCGACGGGCCGGGAGCTGGCCGTTCGGGTCAAGCAGGCAGTGGATGAGGTCGAGGACGACATGATGCGGGGCATGTCGCCTTCGGATCGTGAGCGCTTCGTCGACCTCCTGGAGCAAGGATTCGACAATCTCAATGACGCAGCGGAAGCACGGACACGGAAGGACGACGGCGACCCCATCGAATGACGGGGCCGAGAACAGGGTGATGACGGCGGGGGCCGTCGCCGCCGGGGGAGCGGCCGCATCGGCCGGAAAGCAGGCCGCGCCGGCCAAGGCCGCCACCACCGCCAAGCCGCCGCTGCCGATCGGCCTCGTACAGACCGTCGTCGGCCTTTCCCTGCTGGCCCTCGGCGCCGCGCTGAGCATGCGCGCCGACCTGGGCACCAGCGCCATCTCCTGCATCCCCTTCGTCGTCAGCCAGTTCACGCCCGTCACGGTCGGCGTGCTCAGCATGGCGTTGCAGGCGATCCTGGTCATTTCGCAGGTCATCATCCTGCGCCGCGACGCCGGCATCTCGCAGGTCCTGCAGATCCCCGTCGCCTTCTTCATCGGCTTCATGATCGACGTGTGGGTCGGCGTCGTCAAGGTCGTGCCCGTCGGGCCGTACTGGTCGCGCGCGGTCGTGTGCGTGGTGAGCGTCGCGTGCACCGCGCTGGGTGTCGCGCTCTTCGTACACGGTGGCATCACCTGCGCGCCCGCGGAGGGCTTCGCGCTCGCCGTCTCCACGCGCACCGGCATCTCGTTCCCGGTGATGAAGACGGTCACCGACGTCTCCATGGCCGTCATCGCCGTGCTCGTCGGCTTCGTGGCGATGGGCCGCCTCGCGGGCGTGCGCGAGGGCACTGTCCTGGCCGTGCTGTGCGTCGGCTTCCTCTCCAAGCAGTTCTCCAAGCTCCTGTTCCGGGACAAGTCCACGCAGCACGCCGCAGAGCTGCCCGTCGAGGGTGTCGAATCGCTTGATGCCTCCGCCGAACCGCTCGCCGAAGCCATCGAAGCCGTCGAGGAGGGCGCGAAGGGGCTCCTGGAGGACGCCGAACAGGTCGTCGCGGCCTGATCGGGCCGCGAAACCTAATTCGGAGAGTCGGGAAAACGGGATGCCTCCAGGTATCCCATCCGCAAGAACCGCCATTTTCCAACGGTCGTGCTGATGGGATACCTGGAGGCACCCCGTTTTTTCGACTCTCCGAATACGGTCTGGGCGCCAGACGCCCCTCAGATCACCTGTTCCATGGCGTACTTGTAGACCTTCATGCCGAGCGACTCGTAGAACTTGACCGCCCCCGGGTTGCACGCCCAGGCGTTGAGCGTCACGTTGTAGTAGCCGCAGGAGCGCGCGTAGGTGAGCACGTATTCGTAGAGCGCGGTGCCCACGTGCTTGCCGCGAGCCGCCTCGTCGACGCAGATGTCGTCGATGTACAGCGTGACGTGCGGCACCATGTTGGTGGAGGTGGCGAAGTCCTCGCGCTGGCAGAAGGCGTAGCCGACGACCTTGCCGCTGTGCTCGGCCACGAAGATGGGCCGCTCGTCCGGGTCGTCGATGATCAGCGAGAGCTCGTCGTCCGTGTACTTGCGCCCGCCCGGCACGAACAGGTCCGGCCGCCCTTGGGCGTGCACGTTGTTGACCTGCGTGAGCAGGTCATCGATGGCGGGGATGTCGTCCTGCGTGGCGCGGCGGATGGTGAGCGAGGTGGCGGCCGAGGTCATGGTTGGCTCCTTTGCGTGATGGGGAACGATGGTGTCCCCGAGGGGAGCGCCCGAACGGGTCCCATACTACTCAGCCTGCTTCTCGGATGGGCCTGGCCAGAGAAGGGGCGAGCGGCGCGGCTCGCCGGTTCGCGCAGGGCGTGGAGGATGTCGCGTGTCGCCGCTGGTAGGACGTGGGGGACGTCGATAACGTGGAGCCACATCCCTGACCGGAGGGGAAAGGGAAGGTGCAACGAAGGAGTTGGACATGGGTGTCGATTTCACGGCCGTCGGCCTCGCCTTGGCGGGCGGCGGCATCTGCAAGATCGGAGCGGTGCGTGTGCGTGGTGGTGCGATCGTGGACACATACGCACAGCTGGTCGATCCGGGAGGCGAGATCAGGCCGAGCGTGGTGAAGGTCAACGGCGGCGTCACCAATGACATGGTGCGCGATGCGCCCGTATTCGCCGAGGTATGGAAGGACTTCGCGGCATTTCTGGGGGATGATACCCTCGTGTGGTTCGAGCGTGACCCGTCGTTGCGGCGCAAGCTGTGTCAGCTGTTGTGCGAGGCGGGGGCGGCATTGCCCGACAATCCGCTGTTCGATGCGCGTGATTTCTTCGACACCACCTTCCCGTTCCACGCTTCGTGGCCGAACCCCGCCAATACGCGGCCATCGACGCTGCGTTCGGCGGAAATGACCGTTTTGGGAAGGGCGCCCACGCGCACGGACCGGGGCGATGCGCTCGCGGACGCCGTCGCCACCGCGAAAGTGACCGTGGCGATGTGCGCGAAATGGGATGCGGAAGACCTGGTGGCGGCCGATGCGAAATCGGTGGAGGAACGTCGCAAGGAAGCCGACATTTGTTCCGCGTTCGAACCGTCGCTGTCCGGCGGTTGGCCCGAGGCGGTGAGGGAGGACCTGCGCCGCGGGGAAGGCTATAAGCATCCCGTGCGGAACAGTTGGGGTGATTGGCGTCGTAAGCCGGAGAACGGCACCTCCACCCCTCATTCCCGGGAGCTGCGCGATCCCTGCGAAGTGGGTCGTGTGCCGGCGCCATGCCCGACGCGTGACGATGAACTCTGCACCGGTGCGATGCTCCGGATGGAACGCGAGATCGCCATCATCAGCGTTGACACGGCGGCCTACCTGACGGGATGCCATGCTGCGCGTATCCGCCTGTACGAGGAAACGGCAGGGCCCGTGGATTCCTCGGCCATGCAGTACCTGTATCGGTTGCGCGCGGCGCTCGCCGAGGAACGCAGGCACGGTGAAATGGAGGGCCGGGAGCTGCCGGGCGCGGAAGGGCCTTACGGGGATGACACCCTGTTCGAGGCGTATTACTACCGCGACCAGGATGATTACGACGCGCGTTGCGACGACGGGCGTCCCTATGACCTGGCCAATTATCGGCAGCGTGCCATGGCCGCCGTGGTCCTCGGTGACGGTGGGGACGTCATGTGCGATTACCATCTCGTGCGTCATCCGTACCGTTCATGGCCATCCATGGAGCATGGGGCGTCCGGGAGGATCGTGCGGCGTCCGCGGCCCGTGGCCATCGCGCCGGACCGCGGTGAGGTCGATCCGCACGGCTGGGGTGGCCCGATGCCCGTCCTGGAAGGAGGGAATGCGTTCTGATGTGGAAGGTACGTATCTCTTTCGTGGAAAGGAGGTTTCCCGTGAAACATGCAAGCAGAAGACGCGAACAGGCCGGGTGACCCAGCGGCGTACGACCCCTTCTCAACAGGGAACGGCCGCTCCCGCCTTCGCGGGAACGGCCGTCGATGGTCGGGGGCGGATGCCGGTCAGTCGAGCTTCGCGAGCAGCTGGTCGACCTCGTCGAGCCACAGCGTGCCCTGCGCGTAGGTCGGCATCATGAAGCCGTCGCGCAGGTCCAGGCCGGCGGAGCCGATGCGCGGGCCGTCGGGCAGCGCATGGCGCATGAACTGCGAGTTGAAGAAGCGCTCGTAGAAGGAACGCATCCACAGCAGCAGCTGGCGGTCGCCGTACTTGCCGGCGAAGGCCTGGCGCGCCAGCGCGAACAGCTTGGCGGGGCGGTACTGCGCGCGCAGGAAGCCGTCGAGGTAGAAGTCCTGCACGATGGTCGGCCCGATGTTGAAGCCGAAGTTCGCGGCCGCGGCGTCGTGCTCCGGCGTGTGCAGGATGTCCGGGTGGTTGATGATGTGCTCGAGGATCTCCTTGAGCCCCTCCTGCGGCCACGTGTCCGCGACGCGCTGCAGCACCACCGGCACGATTGTGTGCACGATCTGGCTGTTGATGCCGTACTGGCGGCCGATGTCGAACGGGAACTCCACGAGCCCCAGCGCCAGCTGCGTCATGTCGCACGGGTTGACGAGCACCCAGGAGGAGTCGTTGACGATGCTCGCCAGCGAGATGGTCGGGTCGAGCGGCTTCTCGTCGATCTCCTCGCTCGCCGGCAGCTTCGTCTCCTCGGCGAGCGTGGCCACGGGCAGCCCGAGCGCGTCGGCGAGCTTGCGCATCACCTGCGTGCGGTGCTCGCCGGTGTCGCCGTCCGTGCACACGTACACGTCCGGCGACGCGACGCCCTCCATCTGCGTGAGCGCGCTCGCCGCGACAATCGCCAGCGCGACGTCCTGCACGTTCGCGTCGGTGGTGTCGATGGCGACGTGCGTGGCGTCCTGGTTGACGACGCGCGCGAGCAGGCCGTGCGACTGCATCTTGACGGCGAGGTCGCAGCACGCGTCGCGGTCGCGCGGGTCGGCCGGCACGAACGGCGTCGGCGAGACGGGGCGGATGAGGTCGTGCTCGGGGATGTCCATGTCGAAGAGCGTCTCGTGGTAGCCGGCCGCCTGCGGCGTCGGCGCCACGTGGAAGGAGCTCATGCCGCGGCGCGCGCCCCACAGGGACTCGACGTCGACGTCGGCGATGGCGTAGCCCTCGCCGAACGGGTACGCCTCGGCGAGCACGCTGCCGTTCTCCGCGATGATCTCCTGGCCGCCGACGGTCACGTCGCCGGTGGAGTCGCCCTGCCCGGAGCTGCAGTACGCGTAGCAGCACAGCAGGCGCGCGCTCTGCCCGCTGATCAGGCCGTGGCGGTACAGGCCCTTCTCCAGCGACGCGTTCGACGCCGAGCCGTTGCAGATGATGGTCGCGCCCGCCAGCGCGAGCTCGATCGACGGCGAGTTCGGGGCCCAGATGTCCTCGCAGATCTCGTAGCCGAGGCACAGCATCGGCATCTGGCGGCAGCGGAAGACCTGGTGCGAGCCGAAGGGGACGTGGTCCTGGCCGCACAGCGAGATCTCGGTGACGTCCTTGGGGCCGGAGTTGAACCAGCGGCCCTCGAAGTCGACGCCGTAGGTGGGGATGAAGGTCTTCGGCACGACGCCGAGGATGCGGCCGGCGTGGCACACGGCCACCGTGTTGTAGATCTTGCCGTTGATGCACAGCGGGATGCCGATCGAGAAGACGACGTCCATGTCCGCGGTGCGCGCGACGAGCTTCGCCAGCGCGCGCATCGCGCCCTCCAGCAGGATGTCGTGGTACAGCATGTCGTCGGCGATGTACGAGGTGAGCGTCACCTCCGGGAAGGCGACGACCTTCGCGCCCTGCGCGTAGGCGCGCTGCAGCTGCTCGAAGCACAGCTCGCCGTTGTATTCCGGGTCGGCGACGCGTATCTGCGGGGAGATGGTGGCGACCGGCACGAAGCCGTTGTTCATGATGCGCGGCGCCCAGTCCTCGGTGGGCGTGGTGGCTGACGTGCGTTCCTGGTCGGGGTCCCGCGCTTCGGTATGCGCGGCTTGGTTCGCTGTCATGGCTTGCTCCTTACGATGGGCGGTGGCGGCCCGGGCATGTTCGGCCGCGCGCGGCGCCGGCGTTCGCATTGCCGGACGGCGCGCGCGGGACACCCTTGCCGCGCACCGTTTGCTCCCACAGTAGGATTCGCGCAATCGGGCCGGCCGCGGTTCGCGCGCTGAATAATCGCAGCGCGCTCGCAGGTTGGATGTGTAAGTCGGTGGGTGATGGGCGCCCCGCGTCCACGCACGCCGGCGGCCGATTTGAATCGCCGCGCGAAACGGCCTACAGTGTCGGCAACACGACCGGGCGAACCCAAGGAAGGGAGATTGCCATGACAGAGTCGACCAACGACGGCGCACGGCTCAGGGACCTGCGCGAGGCGCGTCACGTGACGCGCGAGCAGGTGCAGCAGGAGACGGGCATCGGCACCGCGGTGCTGCGCGACCTCGAGCGCGGCGACAAGGACATCGCCGCCGTGCCGCTGGACACCGCCGCCCACCTGGCGCACGCGATCGGCGTCACGCTCGACGAGCTCACGCGCACCGTGCTCGACCTGCCCGACTGGGTGACGCGCAACCCCGAGCCCGCGACCTTCGCCGAGGCGCGCCGCGAATGCGGCTACACGCACGACGAGCTCGCGAAGAAGGCCGGCGCGACGCGCACGGCGATCGCCGAGTACGAGAACGGCCGCGCGCCGCTCGGGCAGCTGCCGCTGGCCCGCGCCGCGCGCCTCGCGCAGGCGCTGCACGTCAACATGGACACCATGGCGCGCTGGGCGCGCGACATGGCCGTCGATGACGCCGCCGCGCAGGTCTTCCAGGAGCTCACGCACATGGCCCAGCGCGCCGACGGCCTGCAGATCGACGACGCCGGCACGGTGATCGGCCGCACCGCGTCGTGCACGCTGCGCGCCCTGCGCAACGGCGACCTGCTCGTCTCCTACGCGCTGCCTTCCGGGACTGACGGCGGCGTCGACGAGTTCGAGCGCGACACGATCCGCAACAAGGGCGCCTACGAGATCGCCCGCTGGATCGCCGCCCGGCTCGACAAGTTCGAGGCCGACTGAGGGCGGTCCCGGCCACTGGATTTCGGCCCCTCGATGGTGAGGGGCCGTGCGCGAGCCTTCCCGCGACACGCCGACGGAGGCCTTTGTTCGCAAGGGTTTTCGCGTGGTTGATTTTGGGTCGATTTGCGCGGATGCGGGTCGAAGAGTAAGTTAACTCCTTGCTGCCGCTCGGCAGGGTTCCTCCTCCGGAGGGAGTTCCTGGCGGGTGTGTGGTGGTGGTTTGAGAACTCAAGAGCGTGTACTGTACTACTTCCTCCGACATCATTCTTTGGATGGTTGTTGGA
>JAXJQE010000052.1:0-2914 GCA_036311305.1 Bifidobacterium sp. | reverse complement strand
TGCTGGCTCTGGGAGAGCTCCTCCTTGTCCACCTTCTTGCGCAGCGAGCGCAGGGCGAGGACCTGGGTGACGGACAGCGCGTCCACGTACGGCGAGCGGATGCGGATGGCCTGGCCGAGCACGTGGCGGTGCTGCAGCGGCCATTCGTCGCCGACGATCTTGAGCACCCAGCGGCGGGTGAGCTCCATCTCGCCCAGGACCTTGTCGCGCAGGTCGTCGCGGTCGCCGAGCGCGAGGTACATCTTCGCGATGCGCTCGTCGGTCTTGGCCAGCGACATCTCGATGTTGTCGATGAAGGTCGAGAACAGCGGCCACTCCTGGTACGCCTTGCGCAGCGTGTCCAGGTCGCCGAACGCCTCGCACGCCGAGCCCAGGCCGTACCACGCGGCCAGGTTGATGCGCGCCTGCGCCCAGGCGAAGATCCACGGGATCGTGCGCAGGTCGTCGAGGGACTTGGCGCCCAGGCCGCGCTTGGCCGGACGCGAGCCGATCGGCAGCAGGCCGACCTCGGTCAAGGGCGTCACCGTGGAGAACCACGGGGCGAAGTCCGGGGTGTTGAGCAGGTCGAGGTAGGTCTCGTGGGAGACCTCGTTGAGCTTGTCCGCCATGGCCGAGAACTTCTCGGTCATCTCGGTGTTGCGCTCCTCGACGCTCGGCGCGGACTGCAGCAGGGTCGCCGCGGCCACGGACTCCACGTGGCGGATGGCCAGCACGGGGTTGCCGTAGCGGGCGAAGATGACCTCGCCCTGCTCGGTGAGCTTGAAGCGGCACTTGACGGAGTCCTTCGGCTGCGCGAGCACGGCGCGGTTCGCCGGGCCGCCGCCGCGGCCGACGGCGCCACCGCGGCCATGGAACAGCGTCAGGTCGATGTCGTTCTCGTCCGCCCACTGCGCGATGCGCGCCTGCGCCTTGTGCAGGGCGAGCGTCGCGGTGGTCGGGCCGGCGTCCTTCGAGGAATCCGAGTAGCCGAGCATGACCTCCATCTTGCGGCCGGTGGCCTTGAGGCGCGCCTGGACCTCGGGGATCTTGAGCATCTCGTCGAGCACGTTGACCGAGTTCTCGAGGTCCTCGAGCTGCTCGAACAGCGGGATGACGTCGATCGTCGGCACGTCCGCCGGGTTCGCGAACGCCAGGCGGTTGAGCTCGTACACGTCGCGCACGTTCTTCGCGCTCTTCGTGAACGAGATGATGTAGCGGCGCGCGGCCTTCTGGCCGTTGCGCTTCTGGATGGCGCCCAGCGCGCGGAACGTGTCGAGCACCTCGTGGGTCATCGGCTGCAGCTCGCCGCGCTCGCCGTGCAGGCCGTGCTCGCGGATGTCGTCGAGCGCGCGGGCGTGCACGACGGAGTGCTGGCGGAACTCCATCTCGACCATGTGGAAACCGAAGGTCTCCACCTGCCAGATGAGGTCCTGCAGCGGGCCGTAGGCCGCGCGCTTCGCGCCGGCCTCGGCCAGCGAACGCTGCACCACGCGCAGGTCGGCGAGGAAGTCGTCGGCGGAGTGGTACATGAGGTCGGTGTCGCGCTTGATGGTGTAGTGCAGGCGGTCGGCCATCACCAGCAGCACGGCGCGGTGGAGCTCCTTCGTGGAGATGAGCGACGCCTTGTCGGTCAGCCGCTCGCTGATCTCCTTCTGCTGGTTCCACAGCGCGTGCAGCTCGTCGCTGGCCGGGGTGGTCTCCGACTCGACGGTCATGTTGCGGCCGACGCGGCGGGTGGAGTCCTCGAGCGCGGCGAGCACGTGGTCGGAGTACTTGCGCGCGACCTGGCGGCTGACCTTGGCGGTGACGTTCGGGTTGCCGTCGCGGTCGGAGCCGATCCAGCTGCCGGGGTGGAAGAACGCGGGGCACACCGGCGGCACGAGGCCGGCCTGGTCGCCCAGGACCCAGTCGTCGAAGCGGCGGTAGACCTTGGGGATCGTGCGGAAGAGCGTGGTGTCGAAGATGTCGAGGATCGTGTCCGCCTCCTCCACCGGCGTCGGCTTCTTGAGCGCGATCGGGGAGGTGCGGAACAGCGCGTCGATCTCGTTGTAGAGACGGCGCAGGTTCTCCTTCTTCTCGGAGCCGCCGAGGTGCTTGTGCATGCTCAGCAGCGTGGCGACGCGGCGGATCTTGCCCTCCACGGCCTTGCGGCGCGCCTCGGTGGGGTGCGCGGTGAAGACGGGGTGGAACTCCAGGCGCTCGAGCAGCTCCTTGGCCTTCGCCGGGCCCATCTCCGCGATGAGCTGGTGGTAGGCCTTGGTCATCTCGTTGACGGGGTCGATCGCGGACTTGTCGCTCACGGCGGCCTCGCGCTCGTTGAGGACCTCGACGCGGTAGTTCTCCTCGCACAGGTTGGCGAGGTGGAAGTACGTGGTGAACGCGCGGGCGAGCAGCTGCGCGTCGTGCAGGTTCATCGCGTCGATGGTCTTGACGGCCATCTCCAAGTCGTCGCGCTCGGGGTGCGTGTCCGTGAGGATGCCCGAGAAGCGCTCCGCGGAGGCGTCGACGGCGTACTGGCGCACGGTGTCGAAGGTCTCCAGCAGGTCCTGGTCGTATTCGCCGAGGACGTCGCGCAGGATGTCGAGGCACAGGTCCATGTCCTCGCGCAGCGCCGGTGGGAGATCACGCTCCTCCGGTGCCTTCTTGCCCGTGCCGGCGTCCACGATGGCGGCGTCGGCCGGGGTGATCTGGTCATTGTCAGTCATGTGACCTCCTTACTCCGGGTTCAGGTTGCTCGGTCAGTGCGTCCCCCGCGGCTCCTCCGCGGTTGTGTGGCGTACCGTTGCGAGCCCACAGCCATATAGCCCGGTCAAGTTACGTGCGCCATTGTACGCACTGCCGGCTGACAGTTGGCTGGACGGAGGCTGTGGGCGTCTCACGAGGCGGGCATGGGGGCGGGCGGCCTTCCACTTTCGCGGCGCGCCGCGAAAGTGGA
>JAXJQE010000051.1:0-13276 GCA_036311305.1 Bifidobacterium sp. | reverse complement strand
GGCCGCTCCGACGCCGAGGTCATGCGCTTCTGCCAGGCGTTCATGACCGAGCTGCAGCGCCACATCGGCCAGTTCACCGACGTGCCGGCCGGCGACATCAACGTCGGTGCGCGCGAGGTCGGCTACCTGTTCGGCCAGTACAAGCGCCTGCGCAACGAGTTCACCGGCGTGCTCACCGGCAAGGGCCTCGAGTTCGGCGGCTCGCTGGCGCGCACCGAGGCGACCGGCTACGGCCTGTGCTACTCCACGCAGGAGGCCCTGCGCGTGCTGCGCGACGACTCCTTCGCCGGCAAGACCGTGTGCGTGTCCGGTTCCGGCAACGTGGCGATCTTCGCCATCGAGAAGGCCACGCAGCTCGGCGCCAAGGTCGTCACCTGCTCCGACTCCAACGGCTACATCCACGACCCGAACGGCATCGACCTCGACGTCGTCAAGGACATCAAGCTCGGCCACCGCGGCCGCATCCGCGAGTACGCCGACCGCGTGGAGGGCGCCGAGTACCACGAGGGCTGCCGCGGCGTGTGGACCGTGCCGTGCGACATCGCGCTGCCGTGCGCCACGCAGAACGAGATCGACGGCGAGTCCGCGCAGCAGCTCGTCGACAACGGTTGCACCGTCGTGTGCGAGGGCGCGAACATGCCGTCGACGCCGCAGGCCATCGAGGTCTACCAGAAGAACAAGGTCCTCTACGGCCCCGCGAAGGCGGCGAACGCCGGCGGCGTCGCCGTCTCCGGCCTGGAGATGAGCCAGAGCTCCTACCGCCTGGGCTGGAGCTTCAAGAAGGTCGACGAGGAGCTCAAGGGCATCATGAAGAACATCGTCGCCGAGTCGCTCGACGCCGCCAAGGAGTACGGCCACGACGGCGACCTCATGTTCGGCGCGAACGTCGCCGGCTTCACCAAGGTCGCCGACGCCATGGTCGCCCAGGGCATCTTCTGATCCCCCCTTCCCGACGCCCACTCGCGTCCCAACGTTATAGGGGGCACCCCTCGCGTTATAGGGGGCACCGAATCTGCGAGACCCAGGGTAGCAACCGCCATTTTCCGCGGTCCCTACCGGCGATCGCGCCGTCGAGGTGCCCCCTATAACGAAAGGGGTGCCCCCTATAACGTCGACGCGGCGCGCACGGCGGCAACGGGTGAAACGCCGCACGCGGCGACCCCACGCGTCGTCGGCGTCGTTACCATCGGCATAACCGCGCGCGTCGGGCGGCGGCGTTCCTATGCTGGGGGTATGTCGAAGAAGAACAGGAAGGCGGCCGCCGCGTGACCGCCGCGCAGCGGCAAGACGGTGTCGTCGGGCAAGGCGGTCGGCGGCAAGCCGGACCGCGAGGAGCGCGAGAAGCCGCACAAGGTCGGCACCGCGCAGCGCGCGTACCAGAAGCGCGCAGGACGCGCACATCCGCGAGGTGCGCGAGGAGACGCACGAGCGGATCGTCAAGGAACGCATGCTCGACGAGAAGCCGCTGACGCGCGGCTGGCTGCACACGTTGGCGTTCCCGTGCTCGATCGCGACGTCGGTGGTGCTCATCTGCCTCGCGCCCGGCGGATGGGAGAAGGTGTCCATCAGCGTCTACGGCGCGACGGTCATGCTGCTGTTCGGCGTCAGCGCCGCGCTGCACCTCGGGCACGGGCACTTTCCGCTCAAGGTCGACGACGTGCTCGTGCGGCTCGACTACTCGAACATCTTCCTGGTGATCGCCGGCACGTGCACGCCGTTCCTGTTCGCGCTCGACAACAAGGTGGTGTGCTGGACGTACATCGGCGTCATATGGATCACGGCGATCGGCGGCACGATCGTGCACCTCTTCTACCCCGAGGGGCTCGACTGGCTGTTCACCATCATCTACTGCATCCTGGGGCTCGCGCCGCTGACGATAATCCACCTGTTCTTCCAGGCGAAGTACATCGGTGTGGTGCCGACCATCCTGGTCATCTGCGGCGGCGCGTGCTACATCGCGGGCGCCGTGTGCTTCGCGCTGCGCAAGCCGAACCCCTGGCCCAAGGTCTTCGGGTACCACGAGCTGTTCCACCTCGGGACGATCGCGGGATACGTGTGCCACGTGATCGCGTTGTTCATGGTGGTCCTGAACATGCGCGCCGGCGTGGGGGCGTAGGAACTGCATCAGCGGCTTGCGCGAGGGACAAGTAGGGGCGGCTTGGAGGACCAAGTTTTCACCCAAAGTAAAAACCATTCCGGATTTTGCCGGAATGGCACCCCTCGTGTAATATGACATAACGGCACGGGAACCGATCCACTGCATAAACCAGTTCCCGTGCTTTTTCTTTGCCTGCGTTCTGTTTTCGTTGATATTCCGCCGATTTTGGGCTTTTCCCTGGATTTCGGATTCCACACTCTTGGACCCGTCGCTACGCCCGATCGTCTTCAAGCGATGCATGGTCGGGATTAACGCGATGCATGTGGCACGGGAAACATGGTTTGCGTTATTTTGGCCTTTCCTGCGATGCAATATCCTCTTCTACGCGATACATGTGGCATGGATAACCGGAGATCGCATCGCGCTAAGCCCTTCCCATGATGCAAAGCTTGGTCTGTGCCCAAGTATTCGTCGCCCCAAGGCTTTCGCGCGATGCATTCCGTCGCCCAGCGACTGATTTGTGTCATCGGGAGGTCTCCAGGCGATGCAATCTCCGGTTATCCATGCCACATGCATCGCCTATATCACGCAAATGCATCATCATCCGTATGGCAGCCGCATGCAAAGTCGTGTCACCACAAGCAGACCATGATGTACTCCGATTCATGGTTTTACATATCCCTGCATTTACATAATTCCGCATTTATGGATTTATGCATTTACATATCTACAGAAATACATAAATCCATAAATGCGGAATTATGTAAATGCAGGGATACATATTTGCATAAAATATATATGTTTGGCGACCATTCCAACCGGTACGGGCCATCCCTATCGGAGCTCTTCGGCATGGCACCTCAGAAGGGACGCCTCCGAGGGAATCAGGAAGGAATACAATATGGGCTCCTTGGGGAGATGGCTTCACCCAACGGGAAGCTTCACGGTTCAGGATGTCCCCGCCACGGTTCAGGCCGCCCATGATCCTTCGCAACGGTGGGCCTGGTGCATCAGTGGGGCCGGGATGCCGTCCCAAGGGACGCCGGCACGGACCAGCTTCATGAACAGGGGCACTTGAGGGCATGCCTCCTCAAACAAGGTATGGATGATCGTGTCGACGCCCTGGCTGCGGAGGAACTCGTCGCGGTCGGACTGCTTCACGGCGATCTGGGCGGCTGATTTGCCATGGGTCATCGTCGGGTCCACGTACTTGTCACGGCCATCCAGTTCCAGCACGATGATCCGGCCGTCCGGCAAACGCCACAGGAAATCAACACGGTAGGTGATGCCATCGACGCTGAACACGACCTGGATCTCCGGCGCCCGGAATCCCATGGCGATGATCATGCCGCGCACGAAGGATTCGCCGCCGTTCTCGCTCTTGCCGTCGGCACGGGTGAGCAACCACTCGAAGTAGGCGTCGAGGCATTGCAGCTTGCGGGCGCATTCCTTCAGCTCGTGAATGCTGATGCCGCTTTTGAGGGCACCGTCCACGACGGACAGCGCCTCGGGGAATGCATGGCCCAGGACGCTGACCACCACACCACACTGACGACTGGCGGGGTCAGCTTCAGGTCGGGATGGTCCGCCGGCACGACTGGCTCAACATCCTGCAAGGGCACTAACGTCATGATGCCGCTGCGTCGCATGGGTCCATAGGAATGCATGGAGTCCACCACATAGATGCGTCCACCATGCAGTCGCGAGGCATGCTGGATGCCCTGGAAATCGCAGGCGGAAGGACCGGTCACCACCAGACTTGGGCGCTTGTGGACCAAGGTGAGCGTGATGGCCTTCGATTTGCCGCAGGTGTCCTTGTCATTCCAGCTTTTGTCGTCATACATGCCGCGGCCTACCCGTTGCAGGACACCCAACTTGTAGTACCGATGCAGCAGCGAGCGCTCCTTGGTCGTGGAAGCGCTGAGGCACCGACCTTTCCCATGAACATCATCCAACTGCGTCTTCAGGTCATCGTTGGGCTCAGTGATGGGAGGACGTGGCGCCCGAGGCTTCCTTGTCTTGGGCACGGATGGCTTCGCTCCGGCCCCATCACTTCCCAGCCTTGGAGCCGCAGTCACCTCGGATTCCGTATCCGGCATCATCGAGGAAATCATGTCGGACTCATCCATGTACGGGTAAGAATCAAAAATCATATCGTTCATGCCGAAGACGATATGGCCGGACACCCATGGAAGGCAAGCTCACGGGACCCTTGTGGTCGGACGTCCCTGCCGAGGGCTCCATATCCCCTACCGATGGACCACGAAGCTCCCTACCGACGGATCACGGAGGGTGAGAAACCAAGCGTGATGCATTCCTCCCTTAACCGTGCAACATGCATCGCGGATATCAGGCATATGTATCACCCCAAGCCCCTACCGCGACAAAAACATGCCGAAGGAGCCAAGAATGCATCGCCCGAAGGCCTTCCCATGACACAAATCTCTCCACTCAACACCCTATGCATCGTGATTAGCCCTTCCCGCGACGCATACCCCCATTACCCATGACAAATTCGTCGTCCAAACCACCCCTATGCATCGCAGCCATCCCTTCCCACGACGCATACCCCCACTAACCGCGACCAATTCATCACGCAAACCATCCATATGCTTCGCAGCCACCTTTCCGAGCGATGCATACCCTCCCCAAGCATGACCAATTCGTCGTCCAAACCACCCCTATGCATCACACTCGCCCCTCCGCGTGATGCATACCTCCATCAAGCGCGACCAATGTATCGCCCGAACCACCCCTATGCATCGCGCCGCCACTCCCCGCGATGCATATCCCCACTAACCGCGACCAATTCATCGCCCAAACCGCTCACATGCATCACACCTCACGCCTCACGCCTCACGCCTCACCACGGCCCCCGCTCGCCACCCGAGTCCTAGCCCCACCAGCGCCCCCATTCCCCGGCACCAGATCCCACGGCATCTTCCGCGCGCACACCCAGAACACGAGCAGCGCGAGCGTCATCCACCAGAACAGCGAGCGCCGCATGCCGTCGACCAGCAGGATGTACCACGTCCCGAGCACGGCCGTCCTCGCGCAGTAGAACGCCACCCGCATCGCCCCGTGGCGCGGCACCGTCTCGCACGTCATCTGCGTGTACATGCCGCCCAGCGACCGCCCGCCGTGCCGCCACGGCATCCACACCTCGAACACGAGGAACGCGACCACCGCGAGCAGCCGCGGCACCCACTCGACGACCTCGGTGCCCACCGTGAGGAACCCGAGCGTGAACCGCCCGTCGTACAGCGGCACGGCGACGCGGTAGAACAGGTACGTGACCCCGAGCCCGAGCGCGTACACGCAGATGCCCATGACGAGCGCGTCGATGATGAGCGCGACCATGCGGTGCACGAAGCCCGGATGGTCGTTGATCGGCTCGCCGCCGCGCTCCCGCACAGGCCACACGCGGCCGACGAGCACGGCGACCCCGTACCCGCACATCGCGCCGACGGTGTTCGTGAGCATGTCGTCGACGTCGAAGTGCCGGTACGCGCACGGGTACACGCCCCAGAACCCGGTGAGCTGCGACGTCTCGATGAACACCGAGCAGCCCAGCGCGAACAGCGTGGACACCCAGAACGGCCAGCGTGCCCACCGTCGCAGCATGTAGCCCATCGGCATGAAGAACACGACGTTCATGAGCACCTGCAGCACGCTGTACAGGCCGCCCTCGAGGTCGGGGATGATCTCGAGGATGTTGAGCTGCGGCCCGTAGTGGTGCGTCGCGCAGAAGAGCGCGGGGTGGTCCGGCATCGGGTAGAGCGTGAACGCGAGCAGCCCGAGCGCGTACAGCACGGCCGTGTACGCGGCGAGCGAGCTGGCGAGGCGCAGGCGATGGTCGCGGTGGTAGAGCACCGCGAGGATGGGCAGCGTGAGCAGCGCGGACACGAACGGCCACAGCACGATGGCGAGCTCGAACGACCCGCTGAACAGACCGATGTAGGCAAACACGACTTTCAGTGTAGACGCCGCGCGCACGCTGCCGGCGTAGTCCCGACGAACGATTTCGACGACGACGACCCGCGCACGCCCGCCCGACGGGCGGCGTGGGAACCCCGCACCGACGCGAACGATTCCTACACGGCGACCCACCCGCGCGTAGGAAGCCGGCACGCCGACGACCGCGCAACACAAGAGGCCGCACCCTGCGGGGTGCGGCCTCTTATAAGAAGTGTCGACGGTCAGTCGTCGCCGAGCGTGATGTGCACGCCGCCGACGAGGGCGGCCACCACGTTGTAGAGCAACGCGAAGATCGCGGCGAGGATCGTGATGAGGATGATCTCGACGATCGAGAAGATGGTCACGGCGCTGATGATCGTCGGGAACGACATCACGTTCGTCAGGTCGAAGCCGCTGGAGTCGAGGCCGGCGGAGGAGACCATCTGCGTGACCTGGTCGAAGACGCCGACCATCTTGAGCACGCTCCACAGGATCGCGACGGCGATGATCTGGATGAGCGCGCCGGCGAGCGCGAGCATGAAGGTGACCTTCGCCACCGACCACGCGCTCACGCGGGTCAGGGAGAGGTTCATGCGGCGGGCGCGCGGCTTCTTGTTGCGCTTCTTGACCGGACGGACCGGACGGTTCTCCTCCGGGCGGTCCTTGTCCGCGATCAGCGGCTGGTTCGAGGCCGAGCGGGCCACGCGCGGGCCGTTGCCCGCGACATTGTTGTCGCTCATAGATTGCTCCTTGGAATGGTCGAAGCTCATGAAAGCCTAGATTGAGCCTAGCAAGCGACGCTGACGTGTCGCCCATGGAGGAACGCCGGTGTCCGCCAGAAACCTCACGGTTTTCCGTGACTTTTCTAGGGAGCCGGCGGAGCCGGCCCTAGAAAAGTCACGGAAAACCGTGAGGTTTCTGGCGGACACCGGCGCCTTCCCTCACTCCTCGTCGGTGCGCTCGATGGCGGCGGAGTCCTCCGTCACCACGGGCATGGCGTCGGGCCCCTCGGCGTGGACCTCGAAGTCGGGGGTGCCCGGCGCGGGCGCGGTGGAGGTGTCACCGGAGCCGTCGGAGACGGTCACGGTGTCGCCCTCGGCCGCGTCCTCCTTCTCGGCGTTGCGCGCGATGGAGAGGATCTCGTCGCCCTTGTCGGGCTTGGCGAAGGTGACGCCCTGCGTGGTGCGGCCGGTGCGCTTGACTTCGGCGACGTCGGAGCGGATGACCTTGCCGGACTTCATGATGGCCATGATCTGGTCGGACTCCTCCACGACCAGCGCGCCCACGAGGAACCCGCGGCCCTCGACGAGCTGCACGGCCTTGACGCCCAGGCCGTTGCGGCCCTGCAGGCGGTACTCCTGGATGGCGGTGCGCTTGGCGAAGCCCTCGCTGGTGACCACGAACAGGTCCTTCTCGGACTCGCCCCACACGACGTCCATCGAGAGCAGCTCGTCGCCCTCGCGGAACTTCATGCCCTGCACGCCGGCGGTCTGGCGGCCCATCGGGCGCAGTTGCTCGTCGTCGGCGCGGAACTTCAGGCTCATGCCGTTGCGCGAGACGAGGACGATGTCGTCGGTCGCGTTGCACAGGCCCGCGCCGATCAGCTCGTCGGCCGGCTCGCCGTCGGCGCCCTCCATGAGGCGCACGGCGATGAGGCCGCCCTGGCGCGAGGAATCGTACTCGGCCAGGCGGGTCTTCTTGACCTTGCCGGAGCGCGTGGCGAGCACCAGGTAGTCGGCCACCTCGTAGTTCGGGATGGACAGCACGGTCTGGATGGTCTCGTCGGGCTGGAACTGCAGCAGGTTCGCCACGTGCTGGCCCTTGGAGTCGCGCGACCCCTCCGGCAGCTCGTACGCCTTGCAGCGGTAGACGCGGCCGCGGTTGGTGAAGAACAGCAGCCAGTTGTGCGTCGACGTGAGGAAGAAGTGGTCCACGACGTCGTCCTCGCGCAGCTTGGCGCCCTTGATGCCCTTGCCGCCGCGGTGCTGCGCGCGGTACTCGTCGGCCTTGGTGCGCTTGATGAAGCCCGCGTGCGTGACGGTGACGACCACGTTCTCCTCGGCGATCAAATCCTCGACGTTCATCTCGCCGGAGAACGGCAGGATCTTCGTGCGGCGGTCGTCGCCGTACTTGGCGACGATCTCGTCGAGCTCGTCGCCGACGATCTGGCGCTGGCGCTCGGGGCGCGCGAGGATGTCGTTGTAGTCGGTGATGCGGCGCATGAGCTCCTCGTGCTCGTCGAGGATCTTCTGGCGCTCCAGGGCGGCCAGGCGGCGCAGCTGCATCGCCAGGATGGCGTCGGCCTGCACCTCGTCGACCTTGAGCAGGTCCATGAGGCCGTCACGCGCGATGTCCACGGTGCGCGACTCGCGGATGAGGTGGATGACCTCGTCGATCAGGTCGAGCGCCTTGAGGTAGCCCTGGAGAATATGGTCGCGCTCCTCGGCCTCGCGCTTGAGGTACGCGGTGCGCCGCGCGATGACCTCGAGCTGGTGGGAGACCCAGTGGCGGATGAACGCGTCGAGCGAGAGCGTGCGCGGCACGCCGTCGACGAGCGCGAGCATGTTCGCGCCGAAGGTCTGCTGCAGCTGCGTGTGCTTGTACAGGTTGTTGAGGACGACCTTCGGCACGGCGTCGCGCTTGAGCACGAGCACGAGGCGCTGGCCGGTGCGGCCCGACGTCTCGTCGCGCATGTCGGCGATGCCGGTGACCTTGCCGTCGCGCACGCATTCGCGGATCGACGCGACGAGGCGGTCGGGGTTGACCTGGTACGGCAGCTCGGTGACCACGAGGCACATGCGGCCCTTGATCTCCTCGGTGTTCACGACGGCGCGCATCGTGATCAGGCCGCGGCCGGTGCGGTACGCCTGCTCGATGCCCTTGTGCCCGAGGATCGTCGCGCCGGTGGGGAAATCGGGTCCCTTGATGCGTTCGATGAGCGCGTTGAGCAGCTCCTCGCGGCTGGCCTCGGGGTGGTCGAGCGCCCAGTGCACGCCGTCGGCGACCTCGCGCATGTTGTGCGGCGGGATGTTGGTCGCCATGCCGACGGCGATGCCCGACGAGCCGTTGACCAGCAGGTTCGGGAAGCGCGCGGGCAGCACGGTCGGCTCCTGCGTCTTGCCGTCGTAGTTCGGCACGAAGTCGACGGTGTCCTTGTCGATGTCGCGCACCATCTCCATGGCCAGCGGCGCCATGCGGCACTCCGTGTAACGCATGGCGGCCGCCGGGTCGTCGCCCGGCGAGCCGAAGTTGCCCTGGCCGTCGACGAGCACCGCGCGCATCGACCACTCCTGCGCCATGCGCACGAGCGTGTCGTAGATGGCGGAGTCGCCGTGCGGGTGGTACTTGCCCATGACGTCGCCGACGACGCGCGAGCACTTGTTGTAGCCGCGGTCGGGGCGGTAGCCGCCGTCGTACATCGCGTAGATGACGCGGCGGTGCACGGGCTTCATGCCGTCGCGCACGTCCGGCAGCGCGCGCTCGACGATCACGGAGAGCGCGTAGGAGAGGTACGACTGGCGCATCTCCTCCTGCAGGTCGACGGGCTGCACGCGCTGGCCGACCATGAGGCCGTAGTCGGTGGTGTCCGCCTCCTGGGGGCTCAGCGGTTCCATGTTGCCGTCGGGCAGGATCAGCTCGTCGTCCTGTCCGTCATTGTTGTTCTCGTCTGCCACTT
Organism: Bifidobacterium sp.; assembly: GCA_036311305.1. Lineage (GTDB taxonomy): Bacteria > Actinomycetota > Actinomycetes > Actinomycetales > Bifidobacteriaceae > Bifidobacterium. Next base: position 3,545 of record JAXJQE010000051.1, on the reverse strand, counting down.
CTCAAAGTCCTTATATCAGAGGTCAGTATCCAAGTCCCATCCCTTTTCCCGCCCCACCCTAGAAACCTCACGTTTTTTCGTGACTTTTCTAGGGTGCCGGCATCGCCGGCCCTAGAAAAGTCACGAAAAAAAACGTGAGGTTTCTAGGGTGGGGCGTAGGGGGCACGTCAGGCGTCGATCCAGCGGGCGTTGTGCGCGTTGCGCTGGATGAACAGGCGGCGGGGCTCCACCTCGTCGCCCATGAGCATGGAGAAGGTCTCGTCCGCCTGGATGGCGTCCTCGATGTGCACCTGCTTGAGGATGCGGTTGTCCGGGTCCATGGTGGTCTCCCACAGCTCCTGGTAGCTCATCTCGCCGAGGCCCTTGTAGCGCTGGATGCCCTCGCCCTTGGGCAGCTGGCGCCCCTTCGCCTTGCCCTCGGCGAGCACGCGGTCGCGCTCGGCGTCCGTGTACACGAAGTCGTGCGGGCCCTTGGTCCACTTGAGCCGGTACAGCGGCGGCATGGCCACGTACACGTACCCCGCGTCGATCATCGGCCGCATGTAGCGGAAGAACAGCGTGAGGTTGAGCGTGGCGATGTGCGCGCCGTCGACGTCGGCGTCGGCCATGATGATGACCTTGTGGTAGCGCACCTTGGACAGGTCGAAGTCGTCGCCGTAGCCGCCGCCGACGGCGGTGATGAGGGACTCGATGGTGTCCGACTTCATCATGCGCTCGAAGCTGGCGCGCTCGGTGTTGAGGATCTTGCCGCGCAGCGGCAGGATGGCCTGCGTGATCGGGTTGCGTCCCTGGATGGCGGAGCCGCCTGCGGAGTCGCCCTCCACGATGAACAGCTCGCACTCGGCCGGGTCGCTCGACTGGCAGTCCTTGAGCTTGTCCGGCATGCCGGCGGACTCGAAGATCGACTTGCGGCGCGTGTTCTCGCGCGCCTTCTTCGCGGCGAGGCGGGCGCGGGAGGCCTCGATGGCCTTCTGGATGACGTTCTTCGCCTCGTTGGGGTGGGAGTCGAACCAGTCGCCGAGCTTGTCGTTCATGACGCGCTGCACGAAGGTCTTCGCCTCGGAGTTGCCGAGCTTGGTCTTCGTCTGGCCCTCGAACTGCGGGTTGGTGAGCTTGACGGAGATGACCGCCGTCAGGCCCTCGCGCACGTCGTCGCCGGAGAGGTTCTCGTCCTTGTCCTTGAGGATGCCCTTCTCGCGCGCGTAGCGGTTGACCATGCTGGTCAGCGCCGCGCGGAAGCCCTCCTCGTGGGTGCCGCCCTCGGTCGTCGAGATGGTGTTTGCGAAGGTGTGCACCGACTCGGAGTACGCGCTGGTCCACTGCATGGCGATCTCCGCGGAGATGCCGATCTGCAGGTCCTCGGCCTCGATGTCGATGACGTCGGGCTCCACGGGCGCCGCCTTGCGCAGCTTGACCATGTACTCGACGTAGTCCTTGATGCCGTTGGCGTACTGGTACGTCACGGTCTGGTGCAGCTCGTCGGTGGCGTCCGGGTCGCCGGTGACCTCGTCGCCGGTCGGCTCGGTCTCGCGCAGGTCGGTGAGGCTGATCTTGAGGCCCTTGTTGAGGAACGCCATCTGCTGGAAGCGCGCGCGCAGCGTCTCGAAGTCGTAGACGGTCGTCTCGAAGATCTTCGGGTCCGCCCAGAACGTCACGGAGGTGCCGGTCTGCTCGCCCTCGGCCATCGGCTCGCCCTGCTTGAGCGGAGCGGTCGGGTGCTGGTCGATGTACGTTTGCGTCCAGTGGTAGCCCTGGCGGCGCACCTCGATGTCCACGCGCGTGGAGAGCGCGTTGACCACGGAGATGCCGACGCCGTGCAGACCACCGGAGACCGCGTAGCCGCCGCCGCCGAACTTGCCGCCGGCGTGCAGCTTGGTCATGACCGTCTCGACGCCGGAGACGCCCTCGCCGGGCACCTCGTCGACCGGGATGCCACGGCCGTCGTCCACGACGCGCACGCCGTTGTCCGGCAGGATGGTCACCTCGATGTGCGTCGCGTAGCCGGCGAGCGCCTCGTCGACGGAGTTGTCGACGATCTCGTACACCAGGTGGTGCAGGCCGCGCGGGCCCGTCGAGCCGATGTACATGCCCGGGCGGATGCGCACCGCCTCGAGGCCCTCGAGCACGCGCAGGTCAGAGGCGTCGTAATGGTCGGGGGAGAGGGTGTCGTCGAGCTGCGCGTCGGTCGTGCCGGCGGCTTCGTTGGTGGTCCCGTCGGTCGCGTCATTCCCGTCGGTCGCGGGGGTGGCGCCGTCGGCATCGGACGCCATCGCGCGCCTGAGCAGTTCCGCGCGCTGGGCGGCGAGCGCGTCCTCGGTCCTCATGCCGTCGCTCTGGCCGTCGGCGGGTTCCGCCATGGAATCGGCTGCAAGGTCTGCCACAGAGATTCCTTTCTGTGATTCGGGCGTTCAAGGGGGTTTCTCGCACAGCGATATGCCCCTATAACACGAATAAAACGTCCGTAGGGGCGTTTAGGTGTTCTACCGGTAAGTCTACTCATGCGTAGGGACCGCGCAAGCCAGCGGCCAATCTCCGCCTTCGTCCCATTCCGGACCCCTGTTCACCCAAGTCCCAGCCCCGTCCCAGCCGCCGCCATGTCCCGGACCCCGCGACTCCATGTTGGCCGCCACTGCGGCCCCTTACGTCCCCCTCCGGCCCCGAGCGGCCAAATGATCCTTCGGACGATGCAACCGGTCCCTAACCGTGCAACATGCATCACCCATAAAGGAGACATGCATCACGGGGAGCCTTCCCGTGACACAATTCCCCCTTAACCATGCAACATGCATCGCAGATACCAACGATACGCATCACGGGAATCCTTCCCATGACACAATCGCCCCTTACCCATGCAACATGCATCACCCATAACCCACATATGCATCGCGGAAAAGGCATGCATCGCGGGAAAGTCCCCGGCAACTCCGCCGTCGCTCCCCGCTCAGTGCCGCGGGCGCCGCTCAGTGCCGCCGCCCGCGCCAGCCGCGCTCCTGCCGGCGCATGCGGTCGACCTCGTCGACCTGCCGCTGCACGTACATCCTCCGGCTCGTGCCCGCGCCGTGCGCCTGCGGCCCCACGATGCGGATCTCGTCGATCGGCAGCCGGTCCATTTTCCGCCCGATCGTCTCCGTGAGCTGCGGCAGCATGGACCTGAGGTTCATCGTCCAGCCGGGGGAGTCGCAGCTGATGGTCAGCGTGCCCGCGCGGTAGGACACGACCCGCGAATGGCGCGCGACGTCGGTGCCGACGATCGACGCCCAGTCGCCGAACAGCGACGCGAACTGCATGCGCGGCTTCCAGCCACCGCGGTCGGCGAGCGTCTCGAGCATCGATCCCAGCGAATGTTCCTCGCGCCCCGGCTTGCCGAAGTTCTCGCGGGCGGCCTCGCGCGCCTCCTCGCTGGCGGCCTGCCGCTCGGCGAGGATGCCCGCGCGGCGCGTGATCCGCTCGTACTCCTCGGCGGCGAGCCTGCGCTGGTCGAGCTTCAGGCTGACGACGATCGGCACGTCCATATACTTATGCCTCCGCCCGCGCGATGGCGTCGC
>JAXJQE010000050.1:0-11435 GCA_036311305.1 Bifidobacterium sp. | reverse complement strand
GGCCAGGGCGGTGACGAAACTGCCGGAGTCGCCCATGCCGCCGTCGGCGATGACCTGCACGTAGCGGCCGCCGGACTCGTCCATGTAGTCGCGCCGCGCCTCGGCCACGTCGGAGATGGCGGTGGCCAGCGGCACATTGATGCCGATGGTGGCGCGGTTCGAGGAGACGGCGGTGCCGCCGAAGCCGACGAGCACGCCGGCGGCACCGGCGCGCATGAGGTGCAGCGCGGCGGTGTAGTTGGCGGCGCCGCCCACCAGCACCGGCACGTCGAGGTCGTAGATGAACTGCTTGAGGTTGAGCGGTTCGTGGTCGGTGGAGACGTGCTCGGCCGACACCGACGAGCCGCGGATGACGAAGAGGTCGACGCCGGCGTCGATCACGGTCGAGTAGTACTGCTGGGTGCGCTGCGGCGACAGCGCGCCGGCGACGGTCACGCCCGCGTCGCGGATCTCGTGCAGGCGCTCGGTGATGAGCTCCGGCTTGATCGGCTCCGCGTACGCCTCCTGCATATAGGCGATGGCGTGCGGCTCGTCGAGCTGGGCGATGCGCGCCAGGATGGGCGCCGGGTCGTCGTAACGGGTCCACAGGCCCTCGAGGTCGAGCACGCCGACCGTGCCGAGCCTGCCCATCTCCACCGCGGTGGCGGGGCTGGTCACCGAGTCCATCGGGGCGCCGATGACCGGGATGTCGAACTCGTAGGCGTCCACCTGCCAGGAGGTGGACACGTCCTGCGGGTCGCGGGTGCGCCGCGAAGGCACGATGGCGATGTCGTCGAGGCCGTACGCGACACGGCCCTTCTTGCCGAGGCCGATTTCAATTTCCTGAGACATGGCTCCAAGGCTAATGAACGGCAATGACACGCCCCGCGCCGCGTACCCCCCGTTTTTGGACACATGGGGGCGCATGAAACACGCATGCGGTAGGCATGGGGTTGGCAACTGACCGCGAACACCCATGGAGGGCATGCAAGCATGAGCAAGATCAAGGTGGAGGGCAAGGTCGTCGAGCTCGACGGCGATGAGATGACCCGCGTCATCTGGAAGGACATCAAGGACCGTCTGATCCTGCCCTACCTGGATGTGGACCTTGAGTACTACGACCTGGGCATCGAGAACCGCGACGCCACGGACGACCAGGTGACCATCGACGCCGCCGAGGCCATCAAGCGCGAGCACGTGGGCGTCAAGTGCGCCACCATCACCCCCGACGAGGCCCGCGTCGAGGAGTTCGGCCTCAAGAAGATGTGGAAGTCGCCCAACGGCACCATCCGCAACATCCTGGGCGGCACCATCTTCCGCGAGCCGATCGTCATCTCCAACATCACCCCCCTGGTGCCGGGATGGACCAAGCCCATCGTGGTGGCGCGCCACGCGTTCGGCGACCAGTACAAGGCCACGGACTTCAAGGTGCCCGGCGCCGGCAAGCTCACCGTGACCTTCACCCCCGAGGACGGCTCCGCGCCGATCGAGCACCTCGTGTTCGACTACCCGGGCGCCGGCATCGCCCAGGTGCAGTACAACCTCGACGAATCCATCCGCGGCTTCGCGCGCGCCTGCTTCAACTACGGCCTGCTGCGCGGCTACCCGGTGTACCTGTCCACGAAGAACACCATCCTCAAGGCCTATGACGGCGAGTTCAAGGACATCTTCGCCGAGGTGTTCGAGACCGAGTACAAGGACCGTTTCGAGCAGGAGGGCCTGACCTACGAGCACCGCCTCATCGACGACATGGTCGCCAGCTCCCTCAAGTGGCACGGCGGCTATGTGTGGGCCTGCAAGAACTACGACGGCGACGTGCAGTCCGACACCGTCGCGCAGGGCTTCGGCTCGCTCGGCCTGATGACCTCCGTGCTCATGACGCCCGACGGACAGACCGTGGAGGCGGAGGCCGCCCACGGCACCGTCACCCGCCACTGCCGTCGCTGGCAGAAGGGCGAGAAGACCTCCACCAATCCCATCGCCTCGATCTACGCGTGGACCGGCGGCCTCAAGCACCGCGCCAAGCTCGACGGCACGCCCGACGTGGCGCGCTTCGCCGAGACGCTCGAGCAGACGATCCTCTCGACCGTGGAGGGCGGCCAGATGACCAAGGACCTGGCCATGCTCATCGCCCCCGACCACGAGTGGCTCGACACCGAGGGCTTCATGGACGCCCTGGACGACAACCTGCGCCGCTCGCTGCGCGCCCAGGAGTCCTGAGCCCCTATCCTTCCCGAAAGGTCCCGCCCGTGCCCCACCGGCGGGACCTTTTGAGTGCCGTTGTGATACCATGGGCAGGAACGTGCGCGCGCCGCGCACCGATGAACCGAACACGAAGGGTGAGAGCACATGGCAACCACCGCACCGCTGCGCCGTCTCATGGCGGCTCTGACCGCCGTCCTCATCGCCGTCACGGCCTGCGGCTGCTCGGGCTCGCAGGAGCCCGAGCCCACCGCCTCGGCCACGCGGACGACCGGCAAGGTCGCGCTCTTCACCCCAAACGACGGATTCACGCTGGCGCAGGACGTGCCGCTGAACACCTGGCACCGCTTGGCCTCCACCCTGGAGGACGACCTGGTGTCCCAGGGCTTCGACAAGGACGACATCGCCACGCATACCTCGGGCGACCTGGCCGCCCAGAGCCAGGCCGTCCAGGACTACGTCGTGGACCATGTGGACGCGGACGAGCGCGACGAGCAGTACGCCGACCCGCAGGGGGCCTCGCAGTCCACCACCCTCGTGGTGGCCCCCGCGATCGCCTCGAACGGCGTCACCCGCTACTACGGCGACTACGTCACCGTCCCGTCGGGCACGGCGGACAGCGACGACGCCGCGGCCGTCACACGCCTGGCCAACGCGCTCAAGCTCGCGAAGAAGGGCGGCATGCATGTGGTGATGGTGGGCAACGGCATCGACGGCTTCACGCCCGACGCCACCGTCACGCTCGCCACGGCAGCCGACATCGGCGCCATGGAGGCGCGCCAGCTCGTCGGCAAGCTGCGGCTCGACGCCGCCAGCAACGCCAACCCCAAGTACGTGGAGGTGCTCCTGCCGGTCGCCAAGGACAACGACCAGGCCGAACGCTTCGCCCAGGAGGCCTTCAAGGGCGTCTGGCAGGTGCTGGGCCCCTACTTCCGTTCCGGCAAGGCCATCAGCCCCTCGCTGCGCCTGTCCTCCAGCAGCGGCGAGGACGATTGGCGCGACGTGGCCTTCACGGCGGACAGCAGCGGCGACGTGGCCAAGGAACTGCGCGAACGGCTGGACGCCAAGGGATCCGACGACAAGCGCACGCGCATCGATGGCATCGTGGCCATGAACGACTTCGCGGCCGCCGCGGTGTGCCAGGAGCTCACCGACCTCAAGTACACGGGGTCAGCCGCCGACATCAACCCCTCCATCACCATCGGCGACGTGGTCGGCAACATGACCGGCAAGCAGGACCTGACGCGCCGGCAGGTGCCCGACCCCACCAAGGCGCCCACCGGCGACGCCGATCGCTCCGAGGAGGCCACCGACGACTCGCAGTGGCCCATCGTCACCGGATTCGGCGCCTACATCAGCAACATGCCGGACATCGTCAACGGCAAGCAGTGGATGACCGGCCTGGTCAACCCACGCGAGGGCGCGCTCGACATTTCGCAGCTGTGCCGCTACTACAACCAGGGCCTGGACACCAAGGAACTGGACTTCCTCAAGGACGGCGCCGTCGCCCCGCAGCTGGAGGCCGTCAGCGCCGGCAACCTCAAGGCCGCCCTCATCGACCCCGGCTACATCACGCTGGCGGACGCCGGACTGTGAGTCCCCTCAGCGCACCGGCACGAGCCGGATGCGCGAGGCCGACAGGAACGTGGCCGGATCGAGGTAGCGCCGCCCCTGCAGACGGATGCCCCAGTGCACGCAGGAGCCATCGCAATGGTCGCTGCCGGTGCCGACGGTGCCGCAACGCTCGCCGCGCGCCACGCGGCTGCCGTTGCGAAGGTCGGTGACGGCCGGTTCGAAGGTCAGTGTCCAATCCCCGTGCGCGAGGCTGACGACCCGCTTGCCGCCCACGGTGCCCACGAAGGAGACGGTGGCGTCGATCGGGGCCAGCAGCGGCTCGCCCTGCGAGGCCGCCATGTCCACGCCGCGGTGACCCGACTGCCAGGGCAATTCCGGCCCGTCGAACGCCCGGACGGCCACGCCTCCGCGCACCGGCGCGTCCATGCGCGCCGCACAGGGCCCCGTCCCCTCCGCTTCCCTCGCCACGGGCGCCGTCCACCAGACGAACGCCACGGCCACCAGGACCGCCACCGCGCGCCGTACGGCGCCAACCACCATGCGCATGCCATCGGCCGCCTTCCCGGCCCTCCGGCCATGGCACCATCGTGCCGCTGATGCGGCGGCGGCACCAACCCCGTGGCGCCATGGTGGAGCGAGGGGCCTTCCGTCCACCGGCACGCATGGGCCGTCCCACGCAAGCATGGGACGGAAAAGGAACAATGATGCGATATGGGCCGTCAGTCCAGGGAATCGAGGACGTCGTCGATGGTCTGGCGCGGCAGGGGCGCCTCCATGCCGAGGCGAGGGAAGCGCCGTTCGGCGTTCGTGGGATCGGCCGCGGCGGCGCGGGCGATGTTCGACTTGCTGGCCCCGTGGGCGTGGGCCTTCTCCGCCAGGCGGTCCACCAGGGAATCCGCCACGCGCCGCAGGCGCTCGGCGACCCACAGCTGCGCCAGGTCGCCCGAAAGGCCATAGTCCTCCTCGATCTCGGTGGACGATTCCTGCACGGCCGCCCAGAGCACCATGAAGGGCTTGCGGTAGTAGCTGACCTGTTCCTCGGGCGGTTCGCCGTCCAGCTGGGCCAGCGCCTCGCGGTCCTCGCTGTTCCTGCTCATGGCACCCCCTGGGGCGAAGTGGGCGGATAACAAAAATCCCCGGGAAGACCGGGGGACCGATGGCTCCTGCGACTGGGCTTGAACCAGTGACCGTCCGATTAACAGTCGGATGCTCTGCCAACTGAGCTACGCAGGAATGCTGCGGGCTGAATCTCTTCAGCACAACGAAAAGAAAATATACGCGCACTGCGGGTGGAATGCAAATCGGCGTGTCGCACCCCCGCGCGACACGCCGATTCGCCTCTTCCCTCCCCCGATGCCGACCGACGGACCCGGCGCGCGCGGAACGCATGGCCCTGTCATTCCCCGGCCATGCCGCGCGCCGACCGCACCCATGGAACGATGCGGGGGTCGTCCTTGACACGTCGTTCCCCCAATCCGGAAGGACGACGCGATCCGTGGTCGACGGGTTCCATCCTAGGGACCGGTGGCACGGTGCGCCACGGCAACGCCGGTTCCCTCACACAACATCCGCAATTGCGCCCCGCATCCGCCACTTGTGCCCCCGCGACACGACACGACACAATATGGCAACGTTTGCAGGATACGTTGGAACGCGTTATCATGCAGATACGTACACCATGCGCAAAGGAGCGAGAGTGGACCCGGCAAACTTCCTCTTCCTGGAACTGCAATCCTATCCGCAAGTGGAGGCCATCGCGGTCGAGGGAGCCTCCGTGGGCGCCAGGGCGCGCCGCAGTGGCTACCACGTCTACATCCTCGGGGACGACCAGCTCAGTGAGAACGATCGCACCAGCGTGCTGTCGAACTATTGCGTCGACCTGGCGACCACGCGCCGCCACGGGGTGGCCGAGGACGAGTGCACGTTGGACGGCGGCGTGGCGCTCGACATCGTCTACGGCAGCTTCGACGACGCGCTGCGCCCCCGCTCACTGCACGAAGCCCCCTGGAACGCCTTCGCGGCCAGCCGCGTCATCTACGACCCCCAGGGACGCCTGGCCGCCGCGACCCTCTGAGCAGCGCCGCGGGATTCCCCGCACCACACGAAGAACGGGAGCGGGCCGGCATAACCGCCGGCCCGCTCCCGTTCCATGGCTCCTGCGGCTGGGCTTGAACCAGCGACCGTCCGATTAACAGTCGGATGCTCTGCCAACTGAGCTACGCAGGAATGCTGCACACCGAATCACTCCATCACTCCGGCGCACAATCAACAGAGTTTAGCCCTTGGTGTCCCCGAATGCAAAACCGGCGTGTTGCACGCTGTTCAGGGCATGCTGATGCGGTCGAGCGGCATGGCGGAGTCGATGGGGAAATCCGGGGACGAGGGCGCCACGCCGGCCTGGACGAGGTTGGAGCCGAGCATGGCCACCATCGCGCCGTTGTCCGTGCACAGGGCCACGCGCGGCAGGCGCACCTCGACGCCCGCCTCCTGCCCCTCGACGAGGAGGCGTTCGCGCAGCTGGGAGTTCGCCGAGAACCCGCCGCCCACGATCAGGGTGCCCGCGCCGGTGGCGCGGCAGCCGTTGATGGCCTTGCGCGCCAGGACCCTGGCCACGGAATCCGCCAGCGAGGCGCATACGTCGTCCACCGGCACCTCCTGGCCGGCGGCCTGGCGTTCCTCGATCCAGCGCGCCACGGCCGTCTTGACGCCCGAGAAGCTGAAGTCGTAGGGATGTTCCTTGCCGGCGCGTCCCTGGGTCAGTCCCTGGGGCACCTTGATGGCGTGCGGGTCGCCCTGTTGGGCGTGGCGGTCGATGTGGGGGCCGCCCGGGTAGGGGAAGCCGAGCAGGCGCGCGACCTTGTCGAAGCATTCGCCGGCCGCGTCGTCAAGGGTGGTGCCCACCACGCTCACGTCGCGTGCGATGTCCCCCACGCGCAGCAGGGAGGTGTGGCCGCCCGAGACGATGAGTGCCATGGTGTCCGCCGGCACATCGCCGAACTGCAGCTGGGTGACGGCCACGTGCCCGATCACGTGGTTGATGCCGTAGATGGGCTTGCCGGACGCCCAGGCGAGCGCCTTGGCGCCGGAGACGCCGACGGCCAGGCACCCCGCCAGGCCGGGCCCGGCGGAGACGGCGATGGCGTCCACGTCCCCCAGTTCCAGGCCGGCGTCCGCCAGGGCCTTGGAGACGACGGGCACGAAGGCCTGCTGGTGGGCGCGCGAGGCGATCTCCGGGATGACGCCGCCGTAGCGGGCATGCTCGTCCATGGAGGAGGCGACGACGTTCGACTTGAGCTCATGGCCCTGCACGACGGCGGCGGCCGTCTCGTCGCAGGTGGATTCGATGCCGAGGATGATGGGTTCGCTCATTGGTTCTCCTGGGTGGGGGCGGTGAAGCCCATGACGTGGGGGCGCAGTTCGAGGCTCATGGTGTAGGCGTCGACGCCCTCGGGCTGGTAGTAGCGTTTGCGCAGTCCCATGTGCGTGAAGCCACGGGATTCGTACAGGTGGATGGCGGCGGCGTTGTCCACGCCCACCTCGAGCAGGAGCCGTTCGGCGCCGCGGGCGCGCGCCTCGCGCACGAGCTCGTCGAGCAGGGCGCCGCCCAGGCCGTGGCCTTGGTGGTCCCTGGCGACGCCGACGGTCATGACCTGCGCGTCGTAGCCGTCGAACCAGAAGCCCGCGTAGCCGCGCAGCGTCCCGTTGGGGCCGTCGAGGTCCACGACGTAGTAGCGGCTGGGGGCGGTGAGTTCCTGCAGTACGGAGGCCTCGCTCCACGCGCCGGTGCCGAACAGGTCGCGTTCCATGGCGGCGATGGGGCCGGCGAGCGCGGCGGTGGGCAGCGTGCGGGCGTCCACGATCATGCGTCGCTCCCCTTGGCGGGGGCGTGGCCGAGCACGTGCTTGAGTGGGTTGGGCACGCTCACGTCCGGGCGGCGCAGGTACAGGGGCTGGATGCCGGCGGGGTCGACGCCGTCGGCGGGCGCGCCCGCCTGCGCGACCTGGGCGAACAGGGCGGCGCCCTCGGCGCCCATGTCCAGGGCGGTGGCGTCGGTGACCAGTTCGGCGGCCAGCGGCTCCCAGGCGTCGGCGTAGCGGGTGGCGCCGTGGCCCACGATGTCGAGCGCGGGCACCTCCCCGGGGTGGGCGTGGCACAGCTCGTCGAGCGCCTGTGTGACGCGCTGGGCGATGTGCGTGGGATAGTCGATGTCCATGTCGATGAGCGTGGTGAAGGAGCCGTCGCCGTCGCCCATGTCCGCGTAGAGCGCGAAGTACAGCTGGCGGCGGCGCGCGTCGTTGACGGCCAGCGTGACGGCGATGGTGTCGGGTTCCGGCGGGGCGATGCGCTCGTAGGGCAGCCGGTCGGCGAAGCGCGGGTCGTGGCGGTGGGCGGCCTGCATGAGCGCCACGGAGGGGGTCAGGTCGTCCTGGGCGAACAAGGCGGCGCCGGTGGCGAACGCGAGCGCCTGGGCGGTGACGATGCCGGCGCGCAGGCCGGTGAAGGGCGCGGGTCCCACGCCCACGACGATGCGTCCGAGGTCGTGGGGCGCCACGCCGGCCTCGCGGCAGGCGCGGTCGATGTCCGTCTGGAGGCGTTCGACGTGCGTGCGCGAATCGGTCTCGGTGATGGGCTCGTGGCCCACCAAGGCGATGGTGGAGCCGAAGGAGGTGTCGATGACGAGGGTGTGCATGGTGCGGTCCTGTGGGTGGATGGGTCGGGGGTCAGTGGGCGAGGTCGTCGTAGCGGCCGGCGAAGCGCGCGCCCACGGGGGTGATGGCGACGGTGCGCTCGCCGTCGCTCGTGGGGTCGGCACCGGGCGCGGCCGGCGGCCGGGCGATGCGGATCTCGAGGCGTTCGTCGGCGAGCGCGGCGGCCATCTGCTCGCCCCATTCCATGAGGACGACGGTGTTGGCGCCGGAGTCCTCGAGCTCTTCGTCGAGCCCGAGGCTCTCGAGTTCGTCGAGCAGGCGCGCCACGGCGTCCTGGCCGGGGGCGTAGTCGGTGCCGCCGAGACGGTAGGCGTCCACGTGCACGAGGTGGATGGGCGAGCCGTCGGCGCCGTGGCCGTCGAGTTCGCGGGCGATGGTGAAGGTCGGCGAGACGATGGGTTCCCGGATGCCCAGGCCCTGGCCGAAGCCCTGGGCGAAGGTGGTCTTGCCGGCGCCGAGCGGGCCCGACAGGAGGATGACGTCGCCGCCGCGGGTGCGCGAGGCGACGCGCGAGCCGAGGGCGCGCATGTCGTCGGCGGTGGGGGCGGCGAGGGTGAGGGTTGCCATGTGCTTACCTTGCCTTCCCGGCGTCCATGCCCTTGCGGGCGAGCAGTTCGATGCATTGCTCGAGCGCGTAGTCGGGGTCGGCGCCGTTGGTCTTGCATTGTTCGTCCGCCCAGGCGAGCCGGCGGATGCAGCGTGCCAGCCCGGCGGAGGTCCAGCCGGAGAGCTGGCGCTGCGTGTTGCGCACCATCCAGCTGGGCATGTGGACGGTGGAGGCGTCCAGGTCGCCGGCGCGCAGGGCGGCGACCTTGGCGAGCTGGCGGCATTTCATGGCCAGGGCGCCGATCAGCGCGATGGGTTCCATGCCCTGGGCGACGGCCGAGCGCATCATCATGACGGCGCGCGCCCCCTGGCCGGCGAGCGCGGTGTCGGCCACGGCGAAGCCGGTGACCTGGGGATCGTCCACGAGGTAGGCGTCGACCTGGTCCATGCCTATGGGTCCGTCGGGGAAGTCGAAGCACAGTTGGTCGACCATGGCCGCCAGCTCCCCCGGCTTGCCGCCGAGCACGTCGGCGAGCCGCTGGGCGGCCTGGGGTTCGACGCGCCGGCCGTGGCCCTCGAAGCGTTGCAGCGTGTAGTTGAGCTGTGCCTGGGGCTTGTCGAGCTTGGGGACCTCGATGGTGTGGGCGCCGGCCTTGCGCAGGCGGTCGACCAGTCCCTTGCCCTTGGGCGACCCGTCGTGCCTGGCGATGACGATGGAGGCATCGGGGTGGGCGGCGTAGTCGAGCAGGGCGTGCGCCATGGAGTCGTCGGCGTCCTGGAGGCGGTCGATGGTGACGACGGCGCCGTCGCCGAGCAGGGAGGGGCTGACGGCCTGTTCGAGGTCGTGGCCGGTGGCGTGCGACGCGTCGAGGGTGACGTCCTCAAGGTCGGGCCGGTGTTCCAGCGCCTGCCGGGCGGCGGTGCGGGCCTGCTGTACGTTGAGGTATTCGTCGCCTCCCAGGACGAGGGTGAGGTGCGGTGTGCGTGCGGCCATGGTTCCAATGTTCGCGGTTCGCTGGACAATCCGGCTCATGGGATGCCTCCGCGCGGCCGCCAGGTGGCCTGGGACCACAGGGCGCGCGTCTCGGCCGCCCACCGGCGCAGGTGTCCCGCGGCGCCGTCGGGCATGGCGAAGGCGTCGTCGGCGTGCAGCGCGGCCCGGGCGCGCCACAGTTGCGCCACGCACCAGCAGATGGCGCCGATGGCCAGTTCGATGGCGGTGAGCGCCGCCACGCCGTGCCAGCCGGACGCCCAGTCGAGCGTGCCGCCGTCGCCGGAGCCGAAGAGGGCGGCGACGGCGGCGATGCCGCGCGTGCCCAGCGCGCACAGGCGCGCGAACCATGGCGCCAACGCCGGCGCCGCCACGCTGCAGGCGCAGGCGAGCAGCCCGCACACGGTCGCGAGGTCCATGCACGGGCCCACCAGCAGGTTGGCGGGCAGCGCCCACAGCGCGACAGAGGGTTCCATGAGCAGTTGGACGGGCAGCGTGAAGGCCTGGGCGGCGAGGCTGGCGACGAGCGCCTGCGCCACGCCCCGTGGCAGCGCGCGTTCGAGCCATGGTTCCAGGCGTGGCGCGAGCAGCGCGATGCCGGCCACGGCGGCGCAGGACAGCGCGAAGCCGAAGTCGGTGGCACGCGCCGGCTCGGCGAGGATGGCGAGCGCGGCGGTCACCGCCAAGGTGTGCAACGCCTGCTGGCGACGTCCGCACCATTGGCAGCCCACGCCCAGGAGGCTGCCGATGGCGGCGCGCGTGACGGATTGGCTGGGCAGGAGCACCAGCGTGAGGACCGCCGTCAGGGGCAGGCGCAGGAGCGCCGAGGCTTTCCACGGCAGGTGCAGGGCGGCGCCGAGGATGCGCGCGCCGGCGGCCAGCAGCGCGTAGTGGCCGCCGGAGACGGCCATGAGGTGGATGATGCCGGCGTTGCGGCACTGGTCCTCGAGCTGGTCGGCGCGGTCGGTGTCCGCGTCCAGGCCGTGGGCGCCGGCGGTGTCCTGGCCGAGGATGCCGAGGGTCACGCCGGGCACGAGGATGCGGCCGTCGCCGTCGAGGCCGGCGACGGTGTCCAGGAAGCGGCCGCGCACCCATTGGGCGGCGCGCAGGTGCCACGGCGGCTCCTCGACGGCGTGCGTCCCGGTGACGGTGAGCCATACCTGGCGCGCGTCGTAGGGCGAGCGGCGCGCGGTGGCCTCGACGGCCGCCACGCTGCCCTGCGCGAGGCGCGCGCAGTCCGCATCGTCGGTGACCATCGCCAGCACCTGCAGCGTGGAGGGCATGCGCGCGGCGCCGTCGGCCACCTCACGTACGCGGGCGCGCGCCTGGCAGGCGGCCGTGCGCGAGGAGGCGGCCTGCGGGGGCGCCGACAGCCGCAGGGTCGCGCCGAGCGTGGCGGCGCCGTCCGCGGTGGCGCGCACCAGGGGGTCGGC
>JAXJQE010000049.1:0-2998 GCA_036311305.1 Bifidobacterium sp. | reverse complement strand
GATGCGCGCTGGGCCCCACGGTCGCTGGCGCCTTCGGCGGTGCCGGCAGCGTCGGTGCTGGCGGCTTCGGATGACACACCCGCTGGCTCCTCGGCGTGGGGCGCCGGGGGCTGGGAGGCGGCCTTCGGGGCGCGCACGGTCACGCCCGCGGGGGCCTCACGGCCGGTGCGGGCGGCATGGATCGTGGCGACGAGGTCGCCCTTGCGCATGCCGGAGATGCCGCGCAGGCCCAGCTGCTTGGCCAGCTCGCGCAGTTCGGGGAGCTTCATCTCTTCGAGATTGGAGGTGTTTGCCAATGGTGTGCCTTTCTGTCGCCACGCATTCTGCCGGCGTGGCTGAAACACAGTATGGTGCCGCGAAAAAATCAGGTCATTTCGCGTTGGGAATCGGTCCTATTCATGAACCTTCCAGCTAATGTACATCCCCCATGGGACCGCCACGCCGTTACGCCCGTAAGGAAAAGACGGTTCCGCGCCGGCTCGGCCACGGGCGCGGGACTGCCCTACAACGACGAACGGTCCCCGCGCCGGCGCGGGGCCGGGCGTGGGAACCGTTCGCTGGGAGTCGGCGGATCAGTCCTTGGACTCGTGGTAGGACTTGTCGGTGTTGACGGACCAGACGTTCTGCTTGCTGGTCTTGCCGTCCTTGATGTTGCCGACGGCCTCGATGGCGGTGGCCATCGAGTGGTCCATGTTGTTGTAGCGGTGCTGGCCGTTGCGGCCCACGCAGTACAGGTTGCCGAAGGAGTCGAGGTACTCGACGAGCTCGGGCATCTGGTCGTAGGTGTCGAAGTACGCCGGGTAGGCCTTCTTGACGCGCTCGCGGTGGTAGTCGAGCACCTCGTGGGAGCCGGAGATGATGCCCATGCGGGTCATCTCGGCGATCGCCAGGCGCTTGGCCTCCTCCTCGGTCATGTTCCAGAAGTCGTCGCCCTCCTCGCAGAAGTACTCGAGGCCGATCCACACGGTGTCGTCGACGTCCTTGACCAGGTACGGGCTCCAGTTGTTGAAGATCTGGATGCGGCCGACCTTGTAGCCCGGGTCCTGCACGTAGATCCAGCAGTCCGGCACGATCGGCGGGTTGCCCAGCGTCGGGATGTCCGTGGTGTTGCGGATCTTGAGGTGCTTGACCAAGAGGCCCACGGTCACGAAGTCGCGGTACGGCAGGCCCTCGGCGATGGCCTTCATGTCCTTGGGCGCCGGCTGCTCCTCGATGTCGATGGCCTCCAGGAGGTCCTTGACGGGCATGGAGGAGATGAACTGGTCGGCCTCGAGCGTGACGCGCTTGCCGTCCTTGTCCTCGTAGACGACCGAGGACACCTTGCCGTCGGCGCGGTTGACGGCCACGACCCTGGCGTTCGTGATGACCTTGGCGCCCGCGGCCTCGCAGTTGGCCTCGACGGTCTCCCACAGCTGGCCCGGGCCGAGCTTGGGGTACCAGAACTCCTCGATCAGGGAGGTCTCGACCTCCTTGTTCGACTTCTTCGACTTCGGCAGCATCTTGCCGATGGCGTTCTTGAGCACGCCCATGATGGACAGGCCCTTGACGCGCTGGGCGCCCCAGTCGGCGGAGATCTCGGACGGCGCGCGGCCCCACAGCTTGGTGGTGTAGTCCTCGAAGAACATCGAGTACAGCTTGCGGCCGAAACGGTTGATGTAGAAGTTCTCCAGGTTGTCCTCGGGCAGCTTGTGGATGGCGGACTTGAGGTAGGAGAAGCCGGCCTGCAGCGTGATCTTCGGGCCCATGGCCTTGAGCGTGTTCATGTTGAGCGTGACCGGGTAGTCCAGGAAGTGCTGGTTCCAGAAGATGCGCGAGACGCGGTGGCGCTTGAGCATCACCTTGTCGGTCTTCTCCGGGTCCGGTCCGCCGGGCTCGAGGTCGTGGGAACGGCCGAGCTTCTTGTCGTCGTACGACGGCGCGCCCTGCAGCGGCAGCGTGTCCGCCCACCAGCGCATGATGCGGTCGTCCTTGGAGAAGAAGCGGTGGCCGCCGATGTCCATGCGGTTGCCGTCATGCTTGACGGTGCGCGAGATGCCGCCGAACTCGCCGGTCTCCTCGAGCACGGTCACGTCGTAACGGTCGGCGCCGCCGTCGCGCACGAGCTCCCAGGCGGCGGTCAGGCCGGCGGGGCCGCCGCCGATGATGACGATGGATTCCTTGTCAGACACGTGCAGCTCTCCTTTGCGTAAGTGTGGGCGTGGACCGCTCCCGGGTTTCTGGCGATCGTGGGGACGGTTGGTGACGTGCAAGGCGCGCCCCGCGGGGCGCGCATTCAGCAGTAGTCTAGTCGGTGGGGCGCACAATGGGAAGCCCCGGCGCCGGCTCAGATGCCGTCCGGGATGTCGATGTCCGTCTTCTGGACCTCCTCGACGTTGACGTCCTTGAACGTCACGATGCGCACGTTCTTGACGAACCGGCTGGAACGGTACACGTCCCACACCCACGCGTCCGACAGGCGCACGTCGAAGTACACGTCCTGGCCGGCCGAGCGCACGTTGAAGTCGACCTTGTTCGCCAGGTAGAACCGCCGCTCCGTCTCCACGACGTACGTGAACAGCTTGATGACGTCGCGGTACTCCTTGTACAGCGCGAGCTCGGCGTCGGTTTCGTAGTTGTCGAGGTCCTCAGCGCTCATGGTGCCTCCGTAGATGAGTGGGAATATAAGGTATCAGGATATCCGTGCCGATTCAACGCCGCGCGCAAGACAGGCGGCACGTTCCGTCCGCCTCGTGGACACGGCCGGCGGCCGGTCGACGCCCTGTCGACGGCGCGCGGCGGCCGCCGGTCGACGGCCGCGCGGCGCGCTACTCGCCGTCGTTCTTGCCGTGCTTGTCGCCGCGCTTCGTGCGGTCGCGGCCGAGGGTGCGCCACCAGGCCTTCTTCGACTCGCCGCGCTCGGTGTAGTTGTACGGCCAGTTGCTCTCCTCGGTGTCGTCGGGCAGCTCGCGGGCGGCGTCGCGCGCGGCGGTCTCGCGCAGGCGGTCGGCGAGCGCGGCGT
>JAXJQE010000048.1:0-21477 GCA_036311305.1 Bifidobacterium sp. | reverse complement strand
CTTGTACATTACGCGCATGTTGCTCGCGGCGACGCTGGTCCTGAGCCAGAACAGGACCACGGACGGGCTGAACCGGTCGCCGATAACGTCGGTCTCCCCCGTCGCGTAGGTGAATTCGGTCATGGTCTGTTGTGTCTCCGTCATTTCTTTTTCCTTTCCTTGTTGTCGTTGAAGTCGAATGCGATGCCCTTGTCCTTGTCGATGACGAGCGAGGCGTCGAACCCGCTGCCCTTCCTCGAGGTGAAGCCCTTCAGGCCGACCTTCCGGCCGGCGAGCAGGCCACGCATGGTCGTGTCGGTGATGGTCTTGCCGGCCACGGTCGTCCAGGCGCGCCAGCCGCATCCCTCCGTGGTCCTCCATGTACCGTCGGATTGTTTCTCGCGCCGGTTGGTGGAGCATTGGAACACCTTGCCCGTTTTGACGACGGGCTTGCCGCAGCGTGGGCATGGGCCGAACGATTCCGTGTTCCGCGTCTTCGTCTGCACATGGTCCTGCCGGACGGTGGTCTGCGCGTCGGCCGGTATGCGCGCGGCGAGGTCGCGGAACTCCGTTTCGACCTGCGAGGCGTCCGCCTGTCCGTGTTCGACCTCCGAGAGGCGTCGTTCCATGTCGGCGGTCAATGCCACGTCCTTGAGCTTCGGGGCGACCACGTCGATCAGGGAACGGCCCTGGTCCGTGGAGCGCAGCTGCTTGCCCTTGCGGTCCACGTATCCGGTGCGGATCAGCTTCTCGATCACGTCGGCGCGCGTGGCCGGGGTGCCGATGCCTCCCGAGTGGGATTCGTCGTCGTCCAATGCGGCCTTGAGTTCCTTGTCCTCCACCCAGCGGCTGGCGTGTTCCATCGCGGCGAGCAGCGTCGCCTCGGTGAACGGCTTCGGCGGTTTCGTCTTTCCCTTGGACAATGTCGCGCCGCATTGCGGGACGAGTGCGATGGAGACTCCGGCGACGAGGTTCGCGGGGATGATGTTGCCCGCGGTCTCGTCGGCGGCGTCGCGATCCTCCTGCGGCACGTCGTGTTCGATGGCCTGCCAGCCGAGGGAGACGGGCTGGTCGGAACGGCTGGTGAACCTGGTCCGTGATTCGTCGAGCGGCGCACCGTCCGTCGGGTGCCGTTCGGCCCAGGCGGGGTCGATGTTCGCGACGACGTTCGTCACGTCGTGCACGTAGTCGTCGCCCACGGCCTCCCACATGCGTCGCGCCACGCGAATCAATACGAGGCGTTCGTCGTCGTCGAGTTCGTCGAGCGTCGTCTTGTCGGCCTGCATGGTGGGAAGGATGGCGGTGTGTCCGGCGACCTTCGTGTCGTTCACGGTCAGTTCGAGACGCGGCCGTTCCGGTTTCGCGGACGGTTCGATGAAGCCGGTGACGAGGCGGTCGCCTTCGGTGAGGCCGCGCAGCGTGTCCAGGTCGTCGTGCGTGATGTACTGCGAGTCGGTGCGCGGATACGTCGCCAGTTTTTTCTCATACAGGGATTGCAAGGCGGTCAGGGTGCGGGCGGCGGTCAGGCCGTGCAGCCGGCTCATGTCCTTCTGCAATCCGGTCAGGTCGTACAGGCGGGGCGGCGCGTCGTGCTGCTGTTTGCGGTCGGCCTTGAGGATCTTGAAGGTGAAGTCGTCCGAGTTGACGATCCGCAGCAGGGTTTCGGCGTCCTCCCGCTTGTCCAGGCGTTCGCCGGCCAGTTTCCATCCGCCCATCGGGGCGACGAGCTTCCAGTACGGTTGGGCCACGTGGCCGGCGATTTGCCGGTCGCGGTCCACGATCATGGCGAGCGTGGGCGTCTGCACGCGGCCGACGGCGAACCGCGCGTTGTAGACGAGCGAATAGGCGCGTGAAGCGTTCATGCCGATGAGCCAGTCGGCCTTCGCGCGGATCATCGCCGCGTCGGCGAGTCCCTGGTATTCCGTCTCGTCCTTCATGGACGCGAGGGCGTCGCGGATGGCGTCCTCCTCCAGGCTCGCGACCCACAGGCGTCGCATCGGCTTGGAGACGCCGGCATGCTTCACGATCCGACGGAAGATGGCCTCGCCCTCGCGGTCGGGGTCGCATGCGTCGACAAGCATGTCGACGTCGCCGCGGCGCATCAGTCCCGCGACGACCTTGTACTGGCGGTCTGCGCCCTTGTCCCGGCTGACCTTCCATTGCCAGTCGGGTGTCGGGTCGATGGGCAGCGTGTCGAGGCTCCACCTGCCCCAGTCGTGGTCCTTGTATTCGTCGGGCGCGGCCAGGTCGACGAGGTGGCCCTGCGCCCAGGTGACCAGGTCGTCGCCGACCTGCACATAGCCGTCATGCTTTTCCATGTGCCCGCCGACCGCCTGGGCGATGGCCTGGCCGACCGAATGCTTCTCGGCGATGATCAATCGCATCTCGCATCACGTCCGATCATCAGTAGTTGCCGGACGCCCATGCGGGCCGTCCATCGTCCGAGGTGTCGGTTTCGGCTGCGGGCTCCTGCGGGGCGGGCTCGTCGTCCGCCTCCTGGACGTCGGATCCGGTCGTCTCCGGATCCGTCGCGGCGTCGGCCGCCGGCGCGACGGTGGGCTCGGCGGAGACGGTTTTTCTTCCGGCCGGCGCGGCGACGAGTTCGCCCTTCGCGTCGAACGCGATGTTCTTCTCCGTTCCGGTCATCGCCAGCTTGTCCGCGATCATCGTCCGGCTCATGCCGGGGAACGCCTCCTCGAATTGCCTCGCCGCGTCGCGCAGCGCCTGCGCGCTTTTGCGGAAGTTGTCGAGGCGGTTGTCGAACTTCTTCGCCGCCGTCTCCTTGCGTTTGAACGACTCGCGTTCGTCGCGCAGGAAGTCGTCCACGTAATCGGATGCCATGGTCCGTTTCCTTTCCAGTCTTGTTTTCATCGGTTCCCGGTTTTGATCCGGCTGGAACCATGGTCGCGCGATTGGATACATGCCGGTTTGGACAGTCGGGCTCCGCCAGGATCACACGCTTGTGATCCTGGCTTCGCCGGAAACGGAGCGCGGCCCTGGGCCGCGCGCTATCTTCGCCGATCCTTCCGGGATTTCCAGGCGTCGACGCCTGGAAGGGAACGGTCGGCCGGCCATGGTTCATCATCGCAGCCCCGCGCCCGCGTCTTCGGAACTGCGTGTTCCATGCTCCGCTCCGGGAGGGCTTCGCCCGATTATCCCGAAGCGGGCACGGCCCACGCGTCCTCCACCGCGCGGCGGGACCGCGAGGCTGCCCCATGTCCGGCGAAAGGAAAACAGGAACGCCGGCGGGACACTAAGGAGTGGAACCATGCAGATGGAACCGATGGAATTGCAGCACGCCGTCTTCGAGACCGACGGGGGACGAATCGACGCGATGTGGAGCGACGTGCGTCTCCACGCGGGCGGCATTCCCGACGGATGGCACTGCTACGCCGTGCGCGGAGGCGACGGTGGATGGCCGCCATGCAGCATCGAGAAAACAGTATGGGTCAACCACGCGGGCGACATCATCACGCCCGACGACCTTGACCCGCTGCTTGAAAGGAACGGGTGGATGCTCGTCATCAGGGACTGGTGGTTCACCGACGAACCGTTCGGGCGCGCGGAATGAAAGGAGACATGGACATGAAGGAGAAGAACAGGGCCGAGGAATGGTTCCGGGCCAAACACGACGAGCTCGCCGAAACGGCGCGGGCCAACCTCGCCGCACACGACTTGGAACCCGGACAGGAGGCCTACCATCTGGACAGCCTCCACTATGCGACCGCCGAACAGATGGAGGCCATATGCCCGACGGGCATCGACTTCGACCGGTACGCGACTCTGGCGAACGGCAGCGTCGGATACGACGAGGCCGACGCGCATTGGGCCGACGCGGCATGGTGGGACGAACAGGCGCGAACCATGTGGGACGAGGTCGACGACATCCCTGACGACGGCCTCTACTGGACAAGCGTCGAAGACTAAAACGTCATCGCCGTTCCCGGCCAAGTGACGCCCCGGGACCGATGCCGCCCGCATGACGCGGGCGGCGCCTCCGGCGGCCAGAGGACGACTACCGTCCTCTGGACTCCACGCGCCGGGAACCGTTCCCGGACCCGACAGGGCGTCGCCGACGGGAAACGGAGCACGGCACCAATGCCGCGCGCATCCCGAGGATTTTCTTTTGACCGGCCGGCTGACGCCTTGATCATAGCGGCACGCGGAACCCGTCAACGCCCGCGCAGCGAAACCCGTGGTTTCGACGCGTTCTCATGACGGAACCCGCTACCACCGCTAGCGCTTTCGCTTGACCATCCGGTCAAAAGAAAAATATCCTAGAATGGAAGACAACGAAAACAAGGAGGCGGACATGCCGGTCATCAGCATGTTCTTCGGAATCATCATCACCATGAACGCGGACGACCATGTTCCGCCGCACATCCACGCCAGATACCAAGGCCACGAAGCGTCCTTCACCTTCGATGGCAACCTGCTCAAGGGAGACCTCCCGCGCAAGCAGCGCAAACTGGTCGAGGCATGGGTGCTGCTGCATGCCGAAGAGCTGGAAGCCGACTGGGAGCTGGCCTTCAACCTCGAGCACCCATTCAGAATCGACCCGCTACGCTGACAAGGAGGCAACGGACATGACCATCGACTATTCAATCAAAGTGACCCAATGCGAGCCCATGCCCGGCTACAAGCTCAAGGTCACCTGCTCCGACGGCGCGACCGGAATCTTCGACATGTCCCGATACATCGACCGCGGCATGTTCAAACCGCTCAAGGACCCGCAGACGTTCGACCGCGTGCGCCTCGCGTTCGGCGTGCCCTCATGGCCCGGCGACATCGACATCGCCGCGGAACGCGTCCGCTCCGACATGCAAATCATCTAGAAGCCCACGCACATCCGCCCCGACCGTCATCAAGACGGCCGGGGCCTTTTCATGCCCGTATGCATGACGGACATGACGCGCCACCAACGACCCACCGGCCCCGCGATTTTTTCGCGGGGCCTTCTCGTTTCCCTGCTCCAAGTGTCCAAACCCATCGCCGTTTCCACGACGGACGATTGGCGTAAGACACCGGCCGTCCCCTCAAGGCCATGGGCGAAAGGAGCAAGGAGTGAACGCGATCATCCTTCACGGCATTGCGCAATCATGCCGTGCGAAATCACTCCCAATCAATGAAATTGATATGGGAGTAGCAAGTGACGTGAACGTATATACGTTCACTCGATTCGCACCGCGAATCGGCTTGCTCGGGAGACCCAGACCCCATGGTCGAGCAAGCTCTCCAGACCGCTTCGCGGCATCACGGACGTGCCGTCCGCACACCTCCACGGGAGGTGCGAAATGAGCTGGGCGAACAAGCGCCGACGCACCGTGCAGAAGCTCGTCACGTTCACTCCCGACGAGTGGGAACGCGTCAATTCGCTGCACAAAAAGGTGAACAAGTACACGACAAGATACCGTTCGTTCACCGTGTTCGCACGCAAAATGCTGACCGATGGCGAGATCCGCGTCACCGAGATCAGGCCGCTGACAGACCCCGAGCCGCTCGCCAGAGAGATCGGCCGCATCGGCGTGAACGTCAACCAGATCGCCCACTGGGCCAACGCGAACGAGCACATCACCGCCGAGCAGGTGGCCGAGCTCCGCGCGTCGTTCGACCGCATCGAGCGTCTGCTCGGCGACCTGTTCGCCAACAAACGCACCGCCGGGAAGGACGTGTGAGCATGGCCGTGGTCAAGCTCGGCAAGCCCGTGAAATCGAATCTCGGCGGCCCCAACGGGGCGATGGCGTACATCATCGACCCCGCCAAGACCGACGGCGGAAGACTGGTCAGCTCCAACTACGAGCGGACCGGAACGGACTACGACGCGCTGGCTGATCCAATGCTCGAAGACAACGAGAACTCACCCAAAGGCATCCAAAAGAACAGCCGTCTGGCGTACCACATCAAGCTGAGCTTCAGTCCCGATGACCCCGTGACGCCCGAGCGGGTGCACGAACTCGGTGTGGAGTTTGCGCACCGCATCACCAGTGATGAATACAAGTTCGTGGTCGCCACACACACCGACCGCCACCACCTGCACGACCACATCATGGTGTGCGCCGCCTCCCGATACGGGAAGCATCTGAAGGCGGAACTACCCAAGGACATCATCGAACAGTGGCGCGTCATCGCCAACGAAATCAGCGAGAGGGAGGGGCTAAGCGTCATCTTCAACCCCGCCACCGAGCGGGTCGCACGCAAAATGCGCGGCGCCGAAACCACGCCGAACGAAGACCCGACGACACAGGCACGCGACCCCAAACATGTCGAAGAGACTTCCGAACCGGGCACGGCGGCGACGGCGCGAACGACGCGACGGGCCGAAAACGAGGAGCCGATGGAGCGTCGCTACGGCATGTCGATGGAGGAGATCTACGCGTCCGCGAAGGGCCTGGGCGTCAAGGACCAGCTCCGCATGCTGATCGACCTGACCCTGGCCGGCGCGGAGAACTTCGAGGACTGGAGGAACATGCTCGACGTGCAGGGCGTGGACGTGACGGTCCGAGGACAGCACTTCACGCTCACCATGAAGGACACCGGCTTCAAGGTCCGAGACACGAAACTCGGCTCGGCGTACGACATGACGAACATCATGGCCGGACTGCAAAGCACGCCCGTCATCCCCATCACGTTCAACCGTCGGCTCGTCGCCAAACAGACCAGGAAGACGGTCACCGTGTGGCTGCCCGGCACCCACCGGAAGAAAAAGATCACGTTCGACGCGAAGCGTCTCGTGGACGACGGCGGATCCACGCTGCGCGCGTTCCTGCCCCTCCACCGCGACCAGATCATCCTCGACCCGTCCAACCGGTACGCCGGCAAGACCACCACCCACGGCCTCTACCAGTGGTTCGGCGAGCCCGCGAGCCGACTCGAACCACTGGCCTCGCCCGAACGGCTGCCCCTGCGCTACGGGGTAAGCCCCGCCCAGCAGCGCTACTACCAGGCACAGGCGCGACGCCTCGACCGGCTCGCCGGCGAGGCGAAGGCGCTGAACGCGGCGATCCGCTGGACCAGGCTCGCGGGCGGCGACAGCGCCAAGGGACTCAAGCTGCTGCGCGGAAAGGTCCGCGAATCGCACGACGAACTCCAGGCCGCCGTCATCGCGTTGCATGACGCGATCCAACAGGGAGACCCCGATCTCGTGGCCGAGACGCGCGGCGAGATGGAACGTCGCGAGGCCCTGTGCGACCGGTACGAGGGCGAGCTGGCCGCCATCGAACGGGAGATCCACACGACCCGCGACCGCGAGCAAACGGAGACCGAGCAGCGCGAACAGCATCAGCACAAGCGTGGACGGTCCATCTGAACCGTCCCAGGAAACACCAACCGACAACAGAAAGGAAACCACAATGCCAATCGAGGAACAGGCTGAGGAGAAGATCCAGAACGCCGTCCAGACCATCATCACCGGAGGCGCGAAGCTCATGCTCAGAATCCCCAAGGGCGTGGCCATGGCGCTGCTCCGTTCCGGCATGAAGCTCACCAAGACCGGCGTGCACGCCGCGGGCGAGGCCGTCAAGAACAAGATCGACAGCGGCGAGATGTCCGAGAAACGATTGCAAAGGAAGAAGGACGGCGACCTGCACGAGCTGCAACTCGACGACTCGACCATGCGCGAGGTACAGCACAGCCTCAAGACCGCCGGCATCGACTACCACCTCGAACGCACCGACCAAGGCCAGTTCATCCTGCACTTCGCCGGCAAGGACGAAGACCATGTCCGCCACGCAGTGCAACGCGCGTTCAAAGGCATGGGCCTGGACGTCACCGACGACGACTTCACCGTCGAGCAGACGGAACAGACCCGAAACGAGCCAGAACCCCCGGCGCGGGAGACCCCGGCCGAACCAGCCATGAAGCCCATGCCGACGCAGCGCATCGCCTGGGACTTCGTGGACCCGGAGGTCATGGAGATGGCCGCGAACAGCCTCGCCGCCCGGCATCCCGAACTCTCATGGGACAAGCTCATGGGCGACACAACATGCGACGAGCAGGCCGGCCGCGACTTCGCGGACCGGATCATCGGCAAGGCCGCCGCCGACCCGAGCCTGCGCGACGAGCTCGACGCCATCCTGCGCGACGACTACGGGCAGGGCGCGCAAACCCAGGAGCAGACACGCAGGCAGACGACCGAGCCGAACCGGGAGAAGCCGGCACCGGAGCCGGAAAGCGAACCGGAACCCGCGCCGGACGAAGCCCGGACACCGGCCACGCGACAGCAGACGCAGGCCAGGGCAGACAATCCCAGGCCGGCCGGCAAGGAGCGGAAACCGAAGCCGATCCGGTCGAAGAAGGCACTGCTCGAACGGTTCAAGACCCGGCTCAACGAGAACCTCGCCGAACAAAAGAACCACATGCCACCCACCCAGAACAGGGACCGCACGCCCCGCAAGGGCCGCTGAAAGGAAACCACAATGAACCAGCAGGAACAGGCGACGAAAAGCGCCGCGATCTTCCAGGACACCATCAACGGAATCAACGCCCCGACACCATGGCCGGTGACCATGTGGGCCTCGTCCGGCGACACGATATGGACGGCCGGCACGGCGAGGACTGCCGGCGAGGACTCGGTGGGCATGATCTACGGTCCTGGCGACACCATCGTTCACCGGAACACAATCGCCGGCGACACCACCCGCGCCACCGAATCCTTCGCCATCCGACCGGCGGACGGGCAAAGCCCGATGGACGCGATGCTCGCGGGCATCGAACAATGGAACCACCGCCATCCCGACCGGTGGGACACCGTGACCACGCCGGGCCAGTACCGCATGACGGATCCGACGACGGGACGGCCTCTCCCGATGGGATGGAGCGCCAGCCTCGCCGCGGCCGCGTCCGCAGCGGGCCGGCTCGACCCCGACCTGCTCCAGGCCAGCCTCATGCAGAACGCGGTCGAGCACGAGCCGCGCCCCTGCGTGTTCTTCCTGGAGGACAACGGATACGACCTCATGGTCTTCTCCTGGTATCGAAACCAGCAGGGACTGTTCGACGCGATGAGCTTCAAGCACCTGCAATACGACGACCTGAGCATGCAGGTCACCTGCATCAGCCACAGCGAGGACATGAGGGAATCCTTCCCCGCCAAGACCATGAGCGACGGCGAACTGCTCACCCAAAGCCGCATCTACCGGGACGAATACCAGCAGTGGCGCGAACACGACGGCGGCCCCGTCGCCCAGGGCATGACCGGCCGCGTCATGCGCAGCGGACTGCTCAAACCAGGACTGGAACAGAAGCCGCTGCTGCACCTGAACGACGGCCGGCGCGCCCCGGACTGGGACGAGTTCACCGACCAAGCCGCCATATCCATCCTCCAGGGGCGCCCCATCTCACCGACGCCGGCGCTCCCCCAGCAGGAACAACCAGCGCAGGCCACCGACCCCGCCGCCGCGACACAGACACCGGCTCGGACGGCCGCGACGACAAAACAGGTCTGGCCGAACGCGTGGGTGGCGAACAGGCTCGCACACACCTATATATTGCGCGCGAAGGACGGACGCGACTGGCCGAAGATGATCGTCGGACTCCCCCGCGGCACCGCCATCGACGGACAGGACCTGACCGGCTGGGCCACCGACATGTTCATGAGCGGAAAGAACCAAAAGCAGAAGAACGAGGGACGGGCCGTCAACCTCAGATTCAGACCCGACACCCCGGTCGAACTGTTCACCGGCCGCGGCACGGAACGCCGCACCATGCAGGTCGACCCGCAGACGCTCGTCCAGGCGATCATCGACGCGCAGAAACGCAACCGCGACGCCGAGGAGACGCTCGACACGGCCTCGGTGGAACTCGCCTCGAAGACCGTGGAGGAATCCTGGCCGCAGATCGAACGCATGCAGGGCCGGTTCGCCGAATACCAGCGCGCCGGCACGTACAAGCCGGCCGTCGCAATGAAATGGGCGCGCCGCCTCGTCGACCGGACCGCCGGAGAGGACGAGGGCCGGTGGACCAACCGCCAACGCCGCCAGGCCGCCGGGCTCCTCATCCAGGAACTCGCCGGCACACAGGAACCGACGCAGGACAGAGACAAAACGCCGACCCAGCCAACCGTCGAACAGGACGCGGAGGCGACGGGCACGCCACGGGAAACGGAACCGACCAAGGAGACGGAACAGGGACGGGACCACGACGAAGCCGGCTCGCCGGCCGCCGACCCGGGAGCGAAAGCCGAACCGCCGGAGACGACGCGCCGCGACGATCCGGAACGACGGCACACGGACCTGAAGTCAACGCTCGACCGGCTCCATACCAGGCTCAGGGAGAACCTCGACGGACTCAACACAGCCACGCCGGCACCCGGCATCGACCGGAACCACGGCCAACGGAAAACACTATAAGAAAGGAGCAAACCATGGCGAGAAAACGCCTATACGCGAAGCGGACAGCATCGGCCGAATACGAGCAGATCGACCTGTTCAGCCTTCTCGAGGAGGAGCAAAGGCAGGCCGACAGGATAGCGGAACAGGTGCGCGGATACGAGATAACGGTGGGCCATGTCGCGGTGCAACGGCTCCGCGCGCGCGGCGCGGACGACGAGACGATAGCCGCCGTGGCGGCCGAATACCGGGAGAACCGGCTCCGCGGACTCGGCCGGCGGGACGCTCGGATCGCCGCCGAGAACAAGCTCGGCGTCGGCGCCGCCACGCCCGGCGAAACCACGCCGCAACCTGTGGTAAAACGTTTCACACAATCCTCCGGCACGGAAAACAACACTGAAGAAAGGAACGACGATGGACGAGATGACATGGACCGACCCGCAGCTCAAGGCGCGCTACGAGGAGAACAGCAGGAAGCTGGAACGCCTGAAGGAGACGCTGCCGAACCTGTATTCCGAGGACGCACTGCCGTACAAGGTGTTCACGACGAACAGCGTCCACGGCATCCAGCGGATGCGTCTCATCTGGCTCAAGGAGCACCATCCCCAGCGGTTCAGGGAGATGATGATGGCCAACGTGCTCGAGGAGCATCTGCGGGACATCGAGACGCGCACGAGGGAACGCCAGGCGCAGATCATGGACCAGCTAATGGAGTCCAGGCACCTGCTCAACCGGACGGACTGCCTGAAGGCGGCACCACAGCTGACCGACCTGGACCGGCTCAACGGGATGAACGAGGCCCAGTCGGAGTCGATGAGCATGGCGATCCACGAGGTCGTGGAGAGCTTCTAGCATCCCTCGACGCGCAGCGCGCGCGTTCGCCCCGCGAACGCGCCGAAGCGAACATCGCCGCCATCCAGACACTCAAGAAACTCGGCGGAGACAACGGCGGCCGGCCCTCAGCGAAGCAAATGGACACACTACGCGGATATTCCGGCTGGGGCGGATGCGCGGACGCGTTCTCGGACAAGCCCGAATGGCGGACGATCCGCGACGCGATAGAACAGGCCCTCACCCCGGAAGAGTACACGCAGGCCCGCGCCTCCACACTGACCGCCTACTACACGCCCGGCCCCGTGGTCAAGGCCATGTGGGACGCGCTCCGCATCGGCCCCACACCCATCCAGGTACTGGAACCCGGATGCGGCACCGGCAACTTCATGGCCGGCATCCCCGACGACGTCGCGGCGCACGTGTCGGGCGTGGAACTCGACCCGATCAGCGCACGCATCGCCGCCGCGCTGAACCCGGACGCCACGATCCTCAACGCGGACCTCGCGGACTGCACCATCCACCCGGGATCGTTCGACCTCGCCATCGGCAACGTGCCCTACTCGGGCGACATCAGCCTCGACTACCGGACCACGGACGGCGGCACATCCCGCCTCCCCCTGCACGACTACTTCATCGAACGCTCGGTGGACGCGCTGCGCCCCGGCGGCGTCGCGATGCTGCTGACCAGCAGGTACACGCTCGACAAACGCTCCGAGACCATGCGCGCCGACCTCGCGAGAAAAGCCGAGCTCGTCGGCGTGGTGCGCCTGCCGTCCTCGACGTTCGCCCGCCAGGCCGGCACCGAGGCCGTCACCGACGTGCTCGTGCTGCGCAAGCGCGAACGGACGCTCGACCATACGCCCGACGAGGCATGGATCCACTCCGCACCGATCGCCGTGCCCGGCTACCAGGACGTGACCGTCAACGTCAACCAGGCGGTCGCCAACGACATGCCAGCACACGCGGTGGGCGACATCAGACCGGTGATCGGACGGTTCGGCGGCGACTTCGACGTCGTCTTCCAGGGTGACGCGGAACAGGTCGGCGAACGACTCCACGGACTGCTCTCATCGCAAATGCAAATCTCTCAGGCCGGACCATTAACGCCGGAAACGACGGGACCCGTGGCCCGCGCGGAGATCGTGGTCCGGCCGGACCACGTGGCACCGTTCGAATACTCGGTCGACCAGCGAGGAGTGGTCTGGTACGGCGACGGGACCACCGTCACCGAGATCGCCCACGGCCAGGGCGACGAGGCGCGGCGCCTGCGCGGCATGATCCGCCTGCGAGACCTGGCACGGGAACTCCAACGCCTCGAACTCGACCCCGCCCGCGTCGACGACCCCGCCGTGGAGACCAGGCGCGTCGAGCTCGACCGGGCGTACGACCGGTTCACGGGCGAGTTCGGACGCCTGAACGACCGCGTCAACCGGCGCGCCTACGACAGTGAGGAATCCGGCCACCACCTCGTCATGGCATTGGAGGAGACCGACGAAAAAGGAAGGTTCGTCGGCAAGGCGAAATGCCTCTCACAACGGACCATCAGCCCCATACCGCCCATGCCCGACCACGCCGACAGCCTGGACGACGCGCTGAACATCAGCCTCGACCGCGCCGGCAGGGTCGACCTGGAACTCATAGCACGCCTGGCCGACACCACCGTCGATGAGGCCGAAGCCAGCCTGGGCGACCGGATCATACGCAACCCCGATACCGGCACGGTCATGCCCGCCGAGGACTACCTCACCGGCGACGTGGGAACGAAACTCGACCGCGTCACGGCCATGGCCGACCGCCTGAAGCGCCGCGCCGGCACCGAGGCCATGACACAGTTCGTGGCAGCCACCTACGCGACGCCGGAGGACATGCCCGCCACGGAGCGGGCAGGCGAATGGATCGACGCCGCGGGAACGGACGTGTGGAGCAGCCTCAAGGACCCGTACTCCGCCGAATCCTACAGGGATCCGGCGCCGGTCATCGAACGCATCAACGGCCGGGACGCATGGACCATGGGCTGGAACCGCAACCCGGAACTCGTCCTCGCCCTCGCCTGGCGGGCTGTGGAGGAACTTCCCGAACACCACTCACGCGTCACCCTCGAACGATCCGACACCGGAGAGCGGAAACCGTGGCACGCGCCGGCATGGCACCAATCGCACGGCACCAGCCCACTGTGGGACGCCCTGTGCTGGACATGGCGCGACGGCGACGCGCCGCAGCACTACGCGCCGATCCTCGCCGACCGGGACATGCCCGTCAGGGACCTCGCCCTGTTCGTCCACAAGATCGCCCACACCGACCGGCTCGAAACCGCCGACAAGACCGCGATCCTCTCCAACCTGTTCGAAAGCTGGCGCGCCGACGACGCGAACGGCCGGCCCGTCTGGACGGACACGACCATCGGCGCGATGGCACGCCGGCTCATGCCCGACACCGACGACCCCACACGGCTCGCCGAACGGCTCGCCACCGACATGTCCCTCAGCGAATGGATCTGGGGCATCGCCCGCGAACTGCCAGACGGACTGCGCCAGGCGCGGGAGCACAACGCCTACGGCGCGCCGCCACGCGCCATCGACGCGCGCCCCGACGACTACCAGGCGTTCCGCGCACGCCGCGAGGAACAGCTCGGACAATGGCGTAAGCAGCCGGAGCACGCCGAGGCCGCGCACGCCGACCAGACGGACGCGGAACGACTCGAACACGTGGCCGACCTGCTGGAACGCGTACAGCCCACCCCATTGGAGACCGAACAGATCAAGGCGCCGCTGGGAGCCCCATGGATCCCCGCCAAGGACATCCACGACTTCATGATGGAGACGTTCAACGTGCGAGGCCAAGGGCTCACGCCCGGCAAGCTCGCCCAATACTCAACCGACTGGATCCCCCAGCTCGGACAATGGCGCGTCGGCTACTCCGGCGGCAGCGACATCGACTACAAGGCAGCAAGGACGTACGGCACCGAGGACCGCAACCCGTTCCAACTGCTGGAAGCATGCCTGAACAACGCGCAGATCACCGTCACCAAGGACTCCCCCACGGAGACCACGCCGGCCGGCAAGCCCAAACGAGTCAAGGACCAGAAGGCCACGATGGCCGCCATCGAGAAGGCCAACGCGATCCGCGACACGTGGAACCAATGGGTGTTCAAGGACCCCGCCCGCGCACGAAGGCTCACCGCCCTGTACAACCGCAGATTCAACAGCCTGCGGCCCCCCCACGTCGACGGATCCTACCTGACCACGCCCGGCATCACCCACGGCGTCGCCCTGCGCCCGCACCAGAAGGACGCGGTGGCCCGCGCCCTGCGCAGCGACGAGGGCACCCTCATCGCCCACGTCGTCGGAGCCGGCAAGACGTTCGAGGGCGTCACCCTCTCCCACGAGGCGAAACGCCTCGGCAAGGCGTCCAAGCCGATGCTCGTGGTCCCCAACCACCTCGTGAACCAGTGGGCCGGCGACGTGCTCAAGCTCTACCCGGCCAGCCGAATCCTCGTCATGGACAAGGACGCGCAACGCAACCCCGAATCGGTGAGACGCTTCTGGGGACGGGTCGCCACCGGCGACTGGGACGCGGTGATCGTGCCGGAAAGCCGGTTCAGCCAGCTGCACGTCAGCAAGGAACGCCGACTGAGAAACATGCGCGCCCGCATCGAAGAATTCGCCCAGGCCGTCGAGGCCGCCGCCAAGGCCAGAGGCGACAAGGACCCCACCGTCAAACGGCTGGAGGCCGCGCGCAAAAGCGCCGAGACCGCCATGCAGCGCCTGCGAGACGGCAAGGAATCCCGCGACGACAAGGCGTTGGCGGGCATCAAGTTCGAATCGCTGGGCGTGGACATGCTCATCGTCGACGAGGCCCACCACTTCAAGAACCTCGGCGTGCCCGTCGCCTCCGCCGACCTGGGCATGCAACTGTCGTCCGCCGCGAAATGCGAGGACCTGCTCGACAAATGCGAATGGCTGCGCGAGGCCGGGCACGGAGGCAACATCGCGTTCATGACCGGCACGCCGGTATCCAACAGCATGAGCGAGCTGTACAACATGCAGCGCTACCTCGCGCCCGGAACCCTCAAGGCGCAGGGACTGGACACGTTCGCCGCATGGGCGGGCGCCTACGGCCAAGTCGTGCCCACCGTGGAACTGAAGCCCGAAGGCAACGGCTTCCAGGTCAAGCAAAGGTTCGCGCGCTTCCAGAACCTGCCCGAACTGATGAACGCGGTGAAGCAGTTCACCGACATGATCACCAACGACGACATCCAGCTGCCGCTGCCCGAACTGGAGCAGGTGCCCGTGCCCGTGCCGATCACCGACCGGCAGAAGGAGGAGATGGAGGAACTGTCCGACAGGGCGGACCGCGTACGCGACGGCGACGTGCCGCCTGAGATCGACAACCTCCTGCGGATCACAGGCGACGGACGCAAGATCGCCCTCGACCCCAAGCTCCTCAAAGGCCACGAGAACGACCGCCCCCTGGAGAACGGCAAGATCCAGGCATGCGCCGAGAACGTCGCCCGGATCTGGCAGGAGGAGACGCCACGCCTGGGCACGCAGCTCATCTTCTGCGACTCGAGCACGCCCGCGTCGGGCGGATGGAACGCCTACCAGGACCTCAAGGACCGCCTCATCCGACTGGGCGTGCCCGCCGAGCAGATAGCGTTCGTGCACGACGCCGGCGACAACCCCGCCAAACGCGAGCAACTGTTCGCCAAAGTCAGATCCGGCGAGATCCGCGTGCTGATGGGAAGCACCCAGAAGCTCGGCACCGGCACCAACGTGCAGGAACGCCTCGCCGCGATCCACGACCTCGACTGCCCATGGAGGCCCGCCGACCTGGAACAGCGCCTCGGCCGAATCCAACGCCAGGGCAACACGTACGACCACGTGCGCGACTACCGGTACGTGACCGAGGGCACGTTCGACGCGTACAGCTACCAGACCGTGGAACGCAAGCAGCGCTTCATCAGCCAGCTCATGAGCTCGAAGAGCCCCGCCCGCGAGGCCGCGGACCTCGACGCCGACGTGGTGACCCTCGCCAACATCAAGGCGCTGGCCACCGGCGACCCCGACATCCAACGCCGCATGACATTGGAGAACGAAATCAACCAGCTGAAGCTCCTGCGCGCCTCATGGGCGCAGCAGAAGGCCGACACCCGCAGGGACATCAACCAGCAGCTCCAGCCACGCATCGAGGGAATCCGCCAGGCGATCCGCGAGAAGACCGACGACAAGCCGCTCGCCTCCAAGGCCCTGAACATCCACCAGACCGCACGCATGAACGGCCGATGGGAGGGCATGACCATCAACGGCCAGCCGGTCGGCGACCGGCAGACCGCATGCAGGCTCCTCCACCAGGCCGCCCACCAGGCGCACGACGGGGACACGATCGCCGAATACGACGGACTGCCCGTCATCGCACGCAGGGCGGCCACCACTGGACGGATCACCCTGGCCGTCAAGGCCGTCCACGAGCACGAATCCGGTACCGAGATGCCCGGACCCTACCTGACCGGACCTTCCAGCATCGTCAGCCAGCTCGACCGGATCGTCAAGAACATGGCCACCGACCCCGGCAAGCTCACGGAACGGCTGGCGGACGCCGAAAGGGAACTCGCCGCCGCGCAGGAGACGCTGGCCGAACCATTCGCCCACGAGGACGAGTACCGGCAAAAACAGGCAGAACTCGAACGGCTGACGTCCAAACCCGACGAACCCCGGGAGACGGAAAGTAGAGACCAGGAAACCAAGGAAAGGAGCGCAGGAATGCCATTGACAACGGAAAACGCCAGACGACTGCTCGAACAGGACCACGACGTCACCGAAGTCACCCAGGGCGGCAACGCCATGGGCCACTACCTCGAAGCGAGGCTCACGGACGGACGCGCCGTGCAGATCGACTTCCACGACAACTCCGCATGGAAAGACACGGACCGTCTGGCCGGCCGGATCGAGGTGTCCTACGCCAACCGGCCACAGGCGGAATGGCAATACGACGACAACGACATGGCCGACCGCGAACACACCGTCATCGACCCGGCCGACCCAGCCGCCGGGAAAACACTCGCCAAGGCGGTGGAGGGCTGGGAACGCGCGGGCGGCCTACACACGGCCCGCGCAGCCGGGACGAGCCATCTGGCCGCGAACCAGCCGCCGGAGGAATACGCCTACCGGTGGCGGAAGCCCGGAGACCCCGACAGGCACATCGCATACCTGAGCACCGCCTTCGACCGCGACCAGGCGATGAAGGCGAGGGAGAACGCCGGATATCTCGTGACGAAGGTCGATGAGGATCCGGCCATACTCTACGAGCAGCACCGCAAGGCGTCCTGCATGCGCGCGAGCCACATCCTGGAACGATACGAATCCCCCGACCAGGACGCAGTCAGAATCCTCCACGACATCGTAAGCGAGGTCAACGCGCACGACCCCGAGAACGACATCGCCACCTACCTCACCTACCCATCCGACAAGGCGGTCCAGATCG
The DNA here is from genome assembly GCA_036311305.1 of Bifidobacterium sp. Classification (GTDB taxonomy): domain Bacteria; phylum Actinomycetota; class Actinomycetes; order Actinomycetales; family Bifidobacteriaceae; genus Bifidobacterium. Next base: position 3,862 of record JAXJQE010000048.1, on the reverse strand, counting down.
CCGGAGACGGCCTCACCTCCGCGGACATCGCGGAGAAACGCGAGATGGGCGGATGGGACCCGCGAAAGGACCCGCTCATGCGCATCAACGCGCAGGGCGACTGGACGGGCATCACCCAACAACAGGCCGACCAGATCGTCTGGGACAACCGCGACGAGATCCTCACCCGCGCCTCATACGACAGTGAACTGTCCACGTGGACGCTCCACCAGCTCGACCAGCTGAAGGAGCCCCAGCCGACCCAAAGCCTGGACCGCGACCGGCCGGAACCGGATCACAAGGCGCCCGCACAGGCCGATTCCACGACGAAGCGTCACGGGCCAAGACTGTAGTCCTCTCTAGCCACGGGGTGGCGCGCTTTCCGCGCCACCCCGCATTCATTCCATACGAAGGAGCAGAAGACACGCATGACAACAGAAACAAACGACCAGCCGGAACCCATCATCTGGTTCGAGGGCACACTCATCAGCAGCCCACGGCAAAACAGAAGCGCGGAAGACTGGCTGCTTGAAACCATGGCCATGGGAACAGCCACGAGGAAAATCACCATCCACGCCAGCGGCAGGGAGCATTCGGAGAACATCCGCGACCACGCGCGCAAGGGATCCCGCCTCATGGTCAAAGGCACCGCGGGCGACGAAGGATCAGGCATCGACATCGAAGCCACAAGCCTCGCGTTCGATCCCAGCCATGACGAACCGGACGGGAATCGATGACACGGACCACCACCGTCAGCGGCATCAGACCGGACAAGGCCGGCGACGGCGAATGGATCGACATCAACGGCCACGTCGGCCGACTCATGTCCACGCTCATGGCAGACGGCCGGCCATTCAGCATCGACGTCACGCCGGGCGGCATGACCACCGTCACGCCCCTCCCACCCCCGAAGGACGCGGAAGCGGCCGGCGGCGACGCCCAGGCCGAAACGGAGCCGGCCGACGGGAGGATCACCAGCAGGAAGACGCTGTACGACCGGTTCCGCGCCAGGCTCAAGGAGAACCTCGCCGAAAGAAAACAATAGAAAGGAACAATCATGGAACAAGCAAGAGGAATCATCGTCAAGACACTGACCATCCTCGCGGGATTCTGGATCGCCGACCTCGCGGCCGCCCGCGTCCAGGCCGGCCTCGCCGCCGGCGAAAGCATCGAACGGATCATGGACGGCATGACGACCATGCTCCAGCATCCGCTCGCCCTGGGATTCGACCGGACCAGCCTCCTATGCGGACTGGGCGGCGCGTGCGCCGTCGGCCTGTTCCACCTCTACCGGTGGAGCATGAAACGCAACTGGCGCGACGGCGAGGAATACGGCTCCGCACGCTGGTCCACCAGCCGGGAGATGGCCCCATACACCGACAACGACACCCGTCAGAACCTCCAGATGACGGCCACCGAGGGCCTGAGCCTCGACGCCCCGGCCACGCGCCGCAACCTCAACACCGCCGTGATCGGCGGATCCGGATCCGGCAAGACCGCCACCCACGTCATCCCCAACATCCTCAAGGGCAGCATGAACTACGCCTGCACCGACCCGAAGGGCGAGCTCTACGCGAAGACCGGCGGAGACTTGGAGAAGATGGGCTACACGGTCAAACAGCTCGACCTGGTGGACCTGACCAGCGAGACGAAATTCAACCCCATGCGCTACATCGACCCCACGAAACCCGACGTGGCGATCATGCGCCTGGTCACCAACATCATGGACAACACCAACGGCTCCACACCCAAGGAGCACCAGACCGACGACTTCTGGACCAAATCCGAACGCAGCCTGCTGACCGCGCTCACCGCGTTCGTCTACTACCTGCCCGACGACATCCTCAAGGACTGCCTGCACATCGACGCCGGCCAGACCCTCAACGCGGTCGCCGACATGCGCGACCTGCTCGAAGCCAGCGAACAGGACGAGACCAAGGAAAGCCAGGTCGACGCCGTCGCCCGGACCGCCACTGAAATATACGAGGAGACCCGCGCCGAATGGGAACGCGAGGACGCGGACCACGACGACCCGGACCTGCGCGAGGCATGGCGTCTCGCCCAGGGCCTGAAGTTCGCGGCCCGCCAGTACCGGCCCTTCACCCAGGGCGCGGGAGAGACCAAGAAGGGCATCATCATCAGCCTCGGCGTGCGTCTCGCCCCATTGACAGTCGGCCCGGTCCGGGAGATCCTCTCCGACGACGACCTCGGTATCGACCGGATCGGCGGATACGCGGACGAGCACAAGGGCGGATACAGGCATCCCAACGGGAAGACGGCCATCTTCCTCGCCCTGCCCGACGAGGACCCGACATTCAACTTTTTGGCCGCGATCTTCTACCAATGCCTGTTCGACAGCATCATCCGCCGCTGCCGCACCTACCCCGGCGAATGCCTCGCCACGCCATTGCACTGCTTCCTCGATGAGTTCGCCAACGTGGGACGCATCCCCAACTTCGACAAGCTCATCGCCACGATCCGCTCGCGCAAGGTCAGCGTCAGCATCATCCTCCAGACCATCGCCCAATTGAAGACGATGTACAAGGACTCGTGGGAGACCATCGTAGGCAACTGTGACTCGGTGCTGTTCCTCGGCGGCAACGAGCAGTCCACCACTGAATGGCTCAGCAAGCTGCTCGGCAAGGAGACCATCGACATCTGTACCACCAGCGACTCGAAGGGCGTGTCCGGCAGCCATACCACCAACTACCAGCGCACCGGACGAGAACTCCTCACACCCGACGAGCTCGCGCAATTGGACAACGACAAATGCATCTACAACCTGCGAGGACTGCACCCGTTCCTCAGCCGCAAGGCATGGCCCGGAACCACCATCGCCAGACCGAAATCCACGCTCAGGCACTCCAAAGAATGGAAGGCAGCGGCATGAAGCCAATCACAACCCCGGATCGCTGCCGGGCAAGCCGGTGCCCCCGTCTGATGGCGTGGGCACGGACCATCCCGGCGAGGCTCCGCCCGTATTGGTGGAGGACGACGAGCCTCCCGAAGACGGGCGTCGTCCGGATCCGGAACCGGAACCGGAACTTCCTTGGGAATATGAGGGCGTTTGCCGCTGTGGAGCTGATTGGGATTGCGATGCCTGGGCCTGCTGCTGCGCGGCGGCAGCCGCGGCTGCTTCCTGTTCTGCCTTGGCCTTCGCCTCCGCGTCGGCCTTTTCCTTCGCCGTCTTCGATTCGTTGACCTCTTTCACGGCTTTCGCGATCGCGTCCACGTCACGGGTCTTGACCGCCTTCAGCAGGGTCTCCCGGGTCTTGTCGTCCGCCACCTTGCCGTCGGTCTGCTTGTACAGCGCGTTCGCGTCGTCCACGGTCTTGTCGAGTTTGCTGTCGGTGACGGCCTTGGCCGCGGTCTTGAGGTCGGTGAGACGGTTCTTGAGCTCTTTGGTCGTTCTGCGCAGCGCCGCAGTGGTCCTGTCCACGTCGGATGTGACGGCGTCGGGCGCGCAGGAACCCTTGATGGTGGACGTCTTTGCGTCCAGGAGCCGATTCAACGCATCAAGCGTCTTGGGATCCGCGACTTGGCCGCGACTGGTGTCCTTCAATAGTCTGGAGGCTTTGGCCGTGGTCCTGTCCAGGTCGGACTGGATGGTCTTGCGTGTCGCTTCGGCCGAGTCGCATGCGCTGATTGCGGTCTCATGCGCCTCTTGCCGCATGGCGGCGGCACGGCGGTTTTTGATTTGCAGTCCCATCCAGGACACGGCGATGAGGCTCGCGGTCATGACGATCGCGACGAGCGCTTTCCCGACCGGGAAGACGCGGCGCACCTTCAGATCGTCGAGGTCGGCCGAGTAGGTGACGGCCGCCGACAGCCCTCCTGGTCTCTCGGTTTTCCCAGTTTCCGTCGGTTCCGGTTCCGATATGGG
>JAXJQE010000047.1:0-15328 GCA_036311305.1 Bifidobacterium sp. | reverse complement strand
GCCTCGCTGTTCGACCGCCTCGCCGACCGCGCGCTGCTCGTGCGGCGCATCACCGTGGGCGCCGACACGGTGCGCGCGGGGGATGGCCGCGTCCGGCGCTACGAGCAGCCCGACCTCTTCGACGCGTTCGACGACCCCGTCGACGGCCCCGGTGGCGACGCCGGCGATGAGGCGCCGTCGCGCGACATGACGCGCGAGAGGCGCGAGGAAGAGATGCAGCAGGTACTGCTCGAGGTCAGGGAACGCTTCGGCGGCAACGCCATCCTCACGGGCACCAACCTCGAGGACGGCGCCACCGGCAAGGAACGCCACCAGCAGATCGGGGGCCACGCGGCATGAGCTACGACGACATCATCGACACCGACTGGCGCGGCCCACGCCGCCACCCGCACATGTCCATGGCGCAGCGCGCCGCCCAGTTCATGCCCTTCGCCGCCCTGAGCGGCTACAACGAGCGGCTCGGCAAGGTCGCGCACCGGCCCGGCGCGCGTCGAGCTCGCGGAGGACGCGCGCGAACGGCTCGACCGGCAGCTGCGCGAGCTCGGCAGACGGGCCGCGGAACGCCCGTGGGTCCTCCTCGAGTTCTTCCGCGTCGACCCGGACACCGGCGACGGCGCCTACGTGACCCGCGAGGGCAGGCTCGACGACTACGACGCGCGCCACCGGCGCCTCACGCTGGAGACGGGCGAGCGCGTCGACTGGGCGGACCTCGTGCGCATCGAGTGCTGAGCGGCGCCCGTCCGGCATGCGGCGCGCGCCGGGGCCCCGCGGTTTTTCCGCGCCGTCGAGCTAGACTGGAATCTCGTTGGCAAGGATGCCCAGGGGAGGTGGTCACGGTGGACCTGACGGAGGCGATCGATCGGCGGCACACGGTGCGGCGCTACCAGGCGCGCCCGTTGGAGCCCGAGGCGGAGGACACGCTGCGCGAGGCCATCAGGGAGGTCAACAGGCGCGACGGCCTGTGCCTCAAGCTGGTCACCGGCACCGGCGACGGCGTCAACGCCATGGGCCGGCTCATGGGACGCCACATCAACAACTACGTCATCCTCGCCGGGCCCGAGTCGCCAGGCCTTGGCAGGCTCATCGGCTACCGCGGCGCCGAGCTCATGCTCCTGGCGCAGACGCTGGGCCTGAACACGTGGTGGGTCGGCGGCTTCGTGAGCGAGCGCGGCGTGCGCCGCCACCTCCTGGACCCGGAGGCGAAGGTCCTGGGCGTGCTCGTGGTCGGCTACGGCGCCACGCAGGGCGAGCCGCACCGCACCAAGGTCGCCGAGGACATCAGCAGCTACGACGGCCACCGTCCCAAATGGTTCGACGCCGGCGTCAACGCCTTGCTCAAGGCGCCGAGCGCCCTCAACCGCCAGCCCTTCGTCGTGGAGGGCGCCGGCAACGTGGTGCGCCTGAGCTGCGAGGACAGCGCCATGCCGGACATTGACCTCGGCATCGCCCGCTTCTTCTTCGAGCTCGGCGCCGGCCCCGGCACCTTCGTCTGGGCCTGAACGGCGAACGCCGGGTGCCCCGATCGCCGTCGACGGCGAGGGGCACCCGGCGTTCGCCGTTCAGGCCCTCAGGCGGTGAAGTACCTCACGCCCGATTCGAAGATCGGCTGGTGCTTGTTGCCGGGCACGTTCACGTACAGGCCCTCGCCGGCACGCTCCGAGTGGCCCATCTTGCCGAACACGCGGCCGTCGGGGGAGGTGATGCCCTCGATGGCCATCATCGAGCCGTTGGGGTTGACGGACAGGTCCATGCCGGGCACGCCGTCCTCGTCCACGTACTGCGTGGCGTTCTGCCTGTTCGTGGACAGCTGCGCGAGCAGGTCGTAGGACGCCACGAAGCGGCCCTCGCCGTGCGAGATCGCCACGGTGTGCGTCTCGCCGACCTCGCAGGCCGCCATCCACGGCGACATGTTCGACGCGACGCGCGTGCGCACGAGGCGGCTCTGGTGGCGGCCGATCTCGTTGAACGTGAGCGTGGGGCACGCGTCGGTCATCGGCACGATGTCGCCGTAGGGCACGAGGCCCAGCTTGACGAGCGCCTGGAAGCCGTTGCAGATGCCCAGCATGAGGCCGTCGCGGTTGTTGAGCAGGTCGCGCACCGCCTCGGTGACCGCGGGCGCGCGGAAGAACGCGGTGATGAACTTCGCGGAGCCGTCCGGCTCGTCGCCGCCGGAGAAGCCGCCGGGGATCATGACGATCTGGCTGCGGCCGATCTCGTCGACGAGCGCCTGCGCGGACTCGGCGACGGCGGCGGGCGTGAGGTTGTTGACGACCAGCGTGGTCAGGTCCGCGCCGGCGCGCTCGAACGCGGCCGCCGAATCGTACTCGCAGTTGTTGCCGGGGAACACGGGGATGACGACGCGCGGGCGCGCCACCGGCGAACCCATGTACTGCACGCGGCGGTCCGTGCTGAAGGACACGGACTCGACGGTGCCCGTCGCCTTGTCCGCGCCGGTCGCGCCGGTCTCCTTGGTGCGGTACGGGAACACGGACTCGATGCCCGACTCCCAGGCCTCCTGCAGTTCCGTCATCGGCAGGTCCTCGCCGGCCGCGTGGAACACGTACTGCGGCGTCGTCACGCCGATCTGCTCGACGCTGACGCCGTCGGCGCCCGGCAGCGGCGCGCCGTCGGCGAGCTCGACGACGAAGGTGCCGTACGCGGGCGCGAACAGTCCGTCGACGTCGACGGTGTCGTCCAGCTTGACGCCGATGCGGTTGCCGACGGCCATCTTGGCCAGCGACTCCGCGAGTCCCCCGTAGCCGGGCGTGGCGACGGCCAGGGCCGTGCCGTCGCCGACGAGCGCCTCGACGAGGTCGAAGGCGGCGAGCAGGCCGTCCTTGTCCGGCGTCAGGCCGTTGGGGCCGTAGCCGGGCGCGATGCGCACGAGGCGGTGGCCGGCGCCCTTGAACTCGGGGGAGGTGGCGCGGCGCATGTCGCCGACGGCCACGGCGAAGGACACGAGCGTGGGCGGCACGTCGAGGTCTTCGAACGAGCCGGACATGGAGTCCTTGCCGCCGATGGCGCCGACGCCGAGGTCGACCTGCGCCATGAGCGCGCCGAGGACGGCGGCCGTGGGCTTGCCCCAGCGGTCGGGCTCGTCGCGCAGCTTCTCGAAGTACTCCTGGAAGCTCAGGTACGCGTCGCGGTGCTGGAAGCCGGCGGCGATGAGGCGCGCGAGCGATTCGACGACGGACAGGTACGCGCCGGTGAACTGGTCGCGTTCCATGATGAACGGGTTGAAGCCCCACGCCAGGGCGGACGCGGTGGTCGTCTTGCCCTGCACGGGCAGCTTGGCGACCATGGCCTCGGGCCCGGTCAGCTGGGTGCGGCCGCCGAAGGGCATGAGCACGGTGCCGGCGCCGATGGTGGAGTCGAACATCTCGGACAGGCCCTTGTTGGACGCCACGTTGAGGTCGGAGAGCATCGCCGTCATGCGCTCCTTGAGGGACCCCTCGGAGAACGGCGGCTCGTACGTGCCCTGCTCGGGCACGTGCACGTCCTGGTGCTTCTCGGCGCCGTTCGAGGCGAGGAAGGCGCGCGAGAGGTCCACGATGGCGTCGCCGTTCCAGCGCATCACCATGCGCGGCTCCTCGGTGACGGTGGCAATGACGGACGCCTCGAGGTTCTCCTCGGCGGCGTACCTGAGGAACTCGTCGACGTCGTCGGCGGCGACGTCCACGGCCATGCGCTCCTGGGACTCGGAGATGGCGAGCTCGGTGCCGTCGAGGCCCTCGTACTTCTTGGGCACGCGGTCGAGGTCCACCTCGAGGCCGTCGGCGATCTCGCCGACCGCGACGGACACGCCGCCGGCGCCGAAGTCGTTGCAGCGCTTGATCAGGCGCGTCGCCTCGCCGCGGCGGAACAGGCGCTGCAGCTTGCGCTCGACGGGCGCGTTGCCTTTCTGCACCTCGGCGCCGTCGAGCTCCAGGGACTCCACGTTGTGGGCCTTGGAGGCGCCGGTCGCGCCGCCGATGCCGTCGCGGCCGGTGCGGCCGCCCAGCAGGATGATCCGGTCGCCGGGCGCGGGCGTTTCGCGGCGCACGTGGTCGGTGGGGGGGGGCGGCCACGACGGCGCCCACCTCCATGCGCTTGGCCACGTAGCCGGGATGGTAGATCTCGTGGACCTGGCCGGTCGCCAGTCCGATCTGGTTGCCGTACGACGAGTAGCCGTGCGCGGCGGTGGTCACCAGCTTGCGCTGGGGGAGCTTGCCCTCGAGGGTCCGGTCGACGGGCACGGTGGGGTCGGCGGCGCCGGTCACGCGCATCGCCTGGTACACGTAGGAGCGTCCCGAGAGGGGGTCGCGGATGCAGCCGCCGATGCAGGTGGCGGCGCCGCCGAACGGCTCGATCTCGGTGGGGTGGTTGTGGGTCTCGTTCTTGAACAGGAACAGCCAGTCCTCGTCGTGGCCGTCCACGTCCACCTTGACCTTGACGGTGCAGGCGTTGATCTCCTCGGACTCGTCGAGCCCGGTGAGGATGCCCTCGTGCTTGAGCCACTTGGCGCCGATGGTGCCCATGTCCATGAGCGTGACGGGGCGCTCCTGGCGGCCGAGCTCCTCGCGCATCTTGAGGTAGCGGCCGAACGCCTCCTTGACGACGGCGTCGTCGATCTCGACGTGGTCGAGCTGCGTGCCGAAGGTGGTGTGGCGGCAGTGGTCGGACCAGTACGTGTCGATCACCTTGATCTCGGTGATGGTCGGGTCGCGCCCCTCCTCGGTGAAGTACCGGCGGCAGAACTTGAGGTCCGCGATGTCCATCGCCAGTCCCCGGTCCTCGATGAAGCGTTCGAGCTGCTCGTCCTCCATGTCGCGGAAGCCGTCGATGACCTCCACGGGCGCCGGCACGGGCACCTGCGTGGCGAGCGTGTCGCGCGTGGCCAGCGACGCCTCGCGCGCCTCGACGGGGTTGATGACGTACTTCTTGACGGCGTCGGTGTCCGGCTGCGTCAGGCGTCCCTCGAGCACGTAGACGCGCGCCGAGCGCACGGTGGGACGCTCGCCCTGGGTGATCAGCTGGATGCATTCGCTGGCGGAGTCGGCGCGCTGGTCGAACTGGCCGGGCAGGTACTCGACGGCGAACACGGTGTCCGTGGCGCCCGTTCCCGGCAGCTCGTAGGACACGTCGTCGGACTGCGGCTCGCTGAACACGGTGGGCACGACCTCGCGGAACGTGTCCTCGCCGATGCCCTCGACGTCGTAGCGGTTGATGACGCGCACGCGGTCCAGGCCGCGCACGCCCAGGATGGTCTGCAGCTCGTTGGCCAGCTGCTTGGCCTCGACGTCGAATCCGGGCTTCTTCTCTACATAGACGCGGAAAACCACTCTTGTTCCTCGCTTGCTCTCTCGTATGCGTGACTGGGGGATGCAGGTGCCTGCAGGGATGGTTGTGGCCCGCACGGTCCCTCCCGGGTCGTACGGGCCACAACAGGTTCAGGAGCGTTCGACGCCCTCGTCCTCGGCGAGCCGCTCGAGGCGGTCCAGGATCTCCTCGTAGGCGGGGATGATGCTGCCGAGGTCCCGGCGGAACAGGTCCTTGTCGAGGTGCTCGATCTGCCCGGAACCGTCCTGGAGGTCCCACAGGCGGCAGGTGTCGGGGGTGATCTCGTCGGCCAGCAGGATCTCGCCCTCGCCGTTCCTGCCCTCCTCGATCTTGAAGTCCACGAGCTTGACGTCGATCTTCGAGAAGATGTCCTTCAACGCCTCGTTGACGGCGCGGGCCTGGCGGGAGATCTCGTCGAGCTCCTCGTGCTGCGCGAGTCCCAGCGCGACGATGCCGTCGTCGTTGATGAACGGGTCGCCCAGCTCGTCGGACTTGTAGCAGAACTCGAGGATCGGCCGCGCCAGCTCGGTGCCCTCCTCGACGCCGTAGCGCTTGGCGAAGGAGCCGGCGGCGGTGTTGCGCATGATGATCTCGAGCGGATACATGTCCATCCGCTGCACGAGCTGCTCGGTGTCGGAGACCTTGCGCACGAAGTGCGAGTCCACGCCGCGGGCCTTGAGCAGGTCGAAGATGACGGAGGTGATGCGGTTGTTCAGCGACTCCTTGCCCTCAATCTGCGCCTTCTTCGCGCCGTTGCCGGCGGTGGCCTGGTTCATGTACTCGACCCAGAGGATGTCCGGGTCGTCCGTGGCGTACAGTTTCTTGGCTTTGCCTTCGTAGAGCTTGTCCAGCTTCTGCATGTGATGCATACCTTCCGTAAAGGAGAGGGACGGATGAACTGACGCCCCCAGCCTAGCAACCGTCGCGTACGCGCGTGCCGCGCGGTCCACATGCCGACGACCGCCGCGCAGTGCGGACACGCGGGTCCGCGCCTACGCGAACGCCCCGCGGCGCGCGTCGCGCGCCGCAGGGCGTCGGCAGTCGGCAACGGCCGCCTCAGACGACCTGGATGCGCAGCGCCTGTTCGACCTCGGCCGCCTTGACGCGCGCCTCGTCGACGTCGCTGCCCACGGCGAGCGCGACGCCCATGCGACGGTGGCCGTGCACGGCCGGCTTGGCGAACACGCGCAGGTCGGTGCCCGGCTGGGCGAGCGCCGCGTCGAGGTCGGAGAACTCCGCCTCGCCGTCGCCCTCGACGACGATGGCGTGGCTGGCGGCGCCCTCGTACTTGCCGATGGACAGCGCCACGTGCGCCTGCTTGACGGGGATGCCGAGCATGGCGCGCGCGTGCAGGTCGAATTCCGAGAGGCGCTGGCTGGCCATGGTCACCATGCCGGTGTCGTGCGGGCGCGGCGAGACCTCGTTGAATAGCACGCGGCCGTCCTTGAGCACGAACAGCTCGACGCCGAACACGCCCCACGGCGTGTCCGTGCCGGCGTGCGCGACGAGCCCGTCGACGGCGGCGCGCGCGATGCGCTCCGCCTCGGCGAGCGTGTCCGGCTCGACGGGCGCGGGCTGCCAGGAGTCGCGGTAGTCGCCGTCCTCCTGGCGCTGGCCGATCGGCGCGCACGTGACGACGCCGGCCACGGAGCTGACGGTGAGCATGGTCAGCTCGTAGTCGAGGTCCACGAATTGCTCGACGATGACGCGGCTGACGGCGCCGTCGCCGGCGCCGCGCCGCCCCTCCTGCGCCTCGCGCCACGCGTGCGCGAGGCCGTCGGCGTCCTTGACGACCGACTGGCCGTGGCCCGACGAGCTCATGCGCGGCTTGACGACGCAGGGGAAACCGATCTCCCCGGCGGCGGCCTCGAGTTCCTCGAGGCTGCCGGTGAAGCGGTACTCGGAGGTCGGCAGGCCGACCTCCTTCGCCATGAGCGTGCGCAGCGCCTCGCGGTCCATGCAGGTGGCGGCGATGTCCGCGCTGGGCACGACGCGCGTGCCGTGACCTTGCGCGTCCTTGAGCACGGCCGTGGCGATGGCCTCGACCTCGGGCACGATGATGTCCGGCTTGACCTCGTCGATGAGCGCGGCCAGGGCCTTCGGGTCGGTCATGTCGACGGTGCGCCGCTCGTGCGCGACCTGCTGCGCGGGCGCGCCGTCGTAGGAGTCCGCGGCGCACACCCATACGCCGAGGCGGGTCAGGGACACGGCCACTTCCTTGCCGAGCTCGCCGGAGCCGAGCAGCAGGACGCGCGTGGGATGGGAGCCGAGGGGAGTGCCGACAATGGGATCGATGTTCGTCATGGCCCCCATTGTGCCAGCCGTGGCGTCCAAGCGTGCGCGCGGCGCCCGTAGCGTGAACGGGCACGTCGGGGACGCGTGCCCGATAGACTGGCAGCCATGGCAGGAAACGACAGGAAGAAGGACCCAACCATGCCCACCGCGCCCGAGGGGAGCGCGGCGCCCGAGACGGCCGGGGAGGGCGGCCGGCCGCTGACCATCGCGATGGTCGTCGAGACGCTCGGCAACCGCGGCAACGGCACGTCGAACTCCGCGCTGCAGTGGGCGCAGGAGCTGCGCCGGCAGGGATACACCGTGCGGCTCGTGGGCATCGGCGCCCCCGACTACCCCGCGCAGGTCAACCACGTGCCGCTGGTCAGCTGGATCGCGGGCAAGCAGCAGATGCGCTTCGCCAAGCCGAGCCGCACGCTCTTCGAGCGCGCGTTCGACGGCGTGGACGTGGTGCACCTGTACATGCCGTTCAGCTTCTCCAGGCACGCGCTCGCCATCGCGCACGAGATGGGCATCCCGGTGACCGCCGGCTACCATGTGCAGCCGGAGAACATCACGTACTCGGCGGGTCCACTTAAGTACGTGCCCGGCATCAGCCACCTCATCTACCGGCTGTTCTGGCATTGGCTGTACTCGAAGGTCGAGGCGGTGCACGTGCCCACGCAGCTGGGCGCCGAGCTGCTGCGCGCCAACGGCTACGGCGGCAAGCCGATCCACGTCATCTCCAACGGCTACGAGCCGCGTTTCGTGCCCAAGGGGCAGCGTGCGGGCGACGAGGGGCCGGACGTGCCGATCGAGGTGATCGCCTCGGGGCGCCTGACCAACGAGAAGAACCATGTCGAGCTCATCGAGGCGATCGCGCGCTGCGACCACGCGGCCGACATCCACCTGACCATCGCCGGCACCGGGCCGATCGCCCGCAAGCTCAAGCGCAGGGCGAAGCGGCTGCTGGAGCGGCCCGCGTCGATCGGCTTCCACGACAACGCGGACATGCCCGCGCTGCTGCGTTCCGCGGACCTCATGTGCCACCCCTCGATCGTGGACCTGGAGTCCGTGTCGGTCATCGAGGGCATGGCCTCCGGGCTCGTGCCCATCGTGGCGTACTCGCCGCTGAGCGCCGCCGGGCAGTTCTCGCTGTGCGAGGAGTCGAGCTACGGGGTGGGCGACGTCGCCGAGCTGGCACGCCGCATCGACTGGTGGATCGACAACCCGTCCGCCCTCAACGAGTGGGGCGCGCGCTACGCCGAGCACACGAAGGCGCACTACTCCGTGGAATCCAGCGTGCGCCAGTTCGTGGCCATGGAGCGCGGCGTCATCGCCGACTGGGATTCCGGCAGGTAGGCTGCCGGAATCCCGGACGAGGGGAAGTGCCTGTCTGGGATATTGGCACCCAACCTGCCAGAATCCCAGACGAAGGGGCGTATCCGTCTGGGGTTTTGGCAGGTTGGGTGCCAAAACCCCAGACGGGGCGTCACAGGAGGGCGATGAGCTGCTCGACCTGCTCGTCCGTGGTGGCCCAGCTCGTGCAGATGCGCAGCATCACATGGTCGGCGTCCACCGCCTCCATGAAGCCGAGCTTTACCTTGGCCTGCAGCTCCTTGGCCTTCTCGTTGGTCACCGTGATGAAGATCTGGTTGGTCTGCGAGACGAAGGCGATGTCGTAGCCCTTGTCCAGCAGCGCGTGGCGGATCTTGTCCGCCTCGTCGTTGGCGTGCTTGGAGAGCTTGAGGTACAGGTCGTCGGTGAACAGTGTGTCGAACTGCAGGCCCAGCAGCCAGCCCTTGGCCAGCAGCGCGCCGTGCAGCTTGACGAGCGCGGTGAAGTTCGCCGGCGTGTTGCCGCGCGTGAACACCACGCACTCGCCGAACATGGCGCCCACCTTCGTACCGCCGATGGTGAAGACGTCCGCGATGCGCGCGATGTCGTCGAGGTCCGCGTCGTTGCCGTCGCTCGTCAGCGCGTAACCCAGGCGCGCGCCGTCGATGAACAGCGGCATGCCGTGGTCGTGCGCGACCTGCGCGAGCGCGGCCAGCTCCTCGCGCGTGTACACGGTGCCGTACTCGGTGGGCTGCGAGATGTACACCATGCCCGGGCGCACCATGTGCTCGTGGTTGGCGTCAGCGCCGAAGCGCTCGCAGTGGTCGTCGAGCTGGGCGGCGCCGATCTTGCCGTCCTGCTGCGCGAGGGCCAGCACCTTGTGGCCGGTGGCCTCGATGGCGCCCGCCTCGTGCGTGTTGATGTGCGCGCTGTCCGGGCAGACGACGCCCTCGTAGCGCGGGGTGAGCGAGTCGATGACCGTCTGGTTGGTCTGCGTGCCGCCCACCAGGAACCAGATGTCCAAGTCGGGGTTGTCGCACGCCTTGCGGATCTTCTCGGCCGCCATCTTGCAGTAGTCGTCCCGGCCGTAGCCCGGGTGCTGCTCGTCCTGGATCTGCGTCATGCGCTGGATGATCTGCGGGCAGGCGGTGGAGGAGTAGTCGTTTTCGAAGGACAGCATGGTGCGCTCCTTGGGTTCGCGTTCATGGCGGCGGCTCGCCCGCCGGTACTGCAATGCAGTCTACGCCCGCGCGCGGCCGCCGCGGGGCGTTGCGGCGGCGCGCGAACGGCGCGCGTTGCGACGTTGATCGTAGCTCAGGGGACCGCGTGTCCATGCCCGGTCGGCCGCCCGACACGCCGTGCGCGGCGTCTCGGCCGTCCCTCGTGTATAGTGTTCATCTGTTGTCCGGTTCCCACGGAACCAGCACGACGATGGTGGCTATAGCTCAGTTGGTAGAGCATCTGATTGTGGTTCAGAAGGTCGCGCGTTCGAGCCGCGTTAGCCACCCCACAAGCCCCGTACCGAGCATTCGGCGCGGGGCTTTTCCAATCACCCGGGGCATCGGTATGATGGGGCCACGCACCAACCACCACGAAGGAGCGCAACATGCAGGCGGATGATCTCATGGAGCACGCGTTCGACGCGTTCGCGGACGGCGACTACCGCGCAGCGGAGGACGCCTACCGGCAGGCGTACGCGATCGACCTCGACCCGCTGCACCAGTACTACGCGCAGTACTCCTACTTCTGCTCGCACCCGCTCATCGCCTTCGACCACTTGGACATGGTCGTGGCCGTGGGCGCCGACGCCGTCGACTACGTCTCCGACGACGAGCCCGGCTACGCCTGCGACCAGCTGGGCATGATCGTCACGCACGCCTACGTCACCGTCCAGGAGATGACCACCGCCGCCACCGAGCTGTACCGCCAGGAGCGCGTCGACGAGGAGACGATGCTGCGCGCCGCGCGCCTCCTGTGGGACGCGGGCCTGACGCTCGAGGAGCTGACCTCCGTCGCGCTCGACGAGCTGGAGGCCAGCGAGGAGGACGAGCAGGAGGTCCTCGACACGCTCAAGATCCTGCACCTGGCCTCCGGGCAGCTGGCCACCACGCTCGTGCAGGGCGCCGGCGACGGCTGGCAGCCCGACACCGACGCCGTCGACTGGCTCGCGCACGTCGTCGCCAACTGCCGCACCGTCATCGACCACGGCGTCGACGTGGCCGACCCCTTCGTGCTCGACGGCGAGTGGCAGGACGCGCTCGACGATGACGACTACTTCGCGCACGACCTCATGCTCGCCGTGCGCAACGTCGTCGACGACGTGATGGACGCCGGCGGCGACGCGACGGACGGCGACGACGAGACGGAGTCGCTGCTGCGCGGCGAGCGCATGCTCGCCGTGCTCACCGGCATGCGCGAGCGCTTCGCCGACATCGTCGCGCGCAACGAGGCCAACCCCATGGGCTACGTGGGCGACACGATGGAATGGACGAACGCCATCGAGCTCATGGACGGCGCCGCGCTGGCCCTCGGCCTGCCCGAGGAGACCTGCTACTCGCTGCTTACCCCGCCCGCCTCGCAGTGCCTGGAGCTGTACCGCATGTGCACCGCGGGCATCGACGAGCGGCTCATCGCGGACACGGACGACGACGTGGAGGTCGTGGCCGACGAGGTGGAGCTCGACGAGCTGCGCACCTTCCACCTGTCCTTCGCCGAGGGGTTCCTGGCGCTGTTCGACACGCTCGCCCCGCTCGACGGCGTGGAGAACGTGGACGACTACCTGCGCTCCATCGCCATGTCGGTGCGCCTGGCGATCGCCGTGGCCACCGCGGAGTACGAGACGCCGGCCGGCGAGGAATGGCCGCTCGAGGAGGACATCGAGGAGGCCGCCGCGCAGCTGACCGAGGCGCTCGACGCGCGCCTGGCGCAGATCGACCTGGGCGACGCGATGGAGGACGATCTCATCGACTGAGCCTCGCCCGCCCCATCGGCGGGCAGGGCACCCGGGGAGGCCCGGGGGAGCGGATGGCATGTCGCGCGGGCCGGTCGACTATACTGGAAAGTGCCGGAAAACCAAGGGAACACCACCCACGGGCGGCGGTCACGGGGACCGCGCGGAGGGCCCGTGCAACGAGCGATTCGTGGATGACCGACTGCGACGGCAACGACATGGCAAGGCCGCCGAGGGGCGCACAGGGCGGTGCGCCGGGCGGCAGGATGAACGGCCCGGATGGCCGAGAGGACGAGGCAACCCCGGGGGCACCTAGACACCCCGGGGTTGCCTTTTTCCATGCCCCGTGTTAGCATCACCCTTTGTGTGTGCCAGCCATGCGCCTTATGTGACAGGAGCGTGCGCTGGGATATCCCCAAGCCCGCTTGGATTGCGCACAGCAATGTGGCGGCAATAGGGCGAGGGGTCATCGGGCCGGTGAACAGTGGCTGCCTACTTTTTCCGTCAGTGGGAAATCCTTCCGGGGAAAGTGGGGCCGCGACGCGGCGGCTTCACGAGGAAGAAAACAGCAAACCACTGAATCGGAGAATTCAAGTTGCCTACGATTGAACAGCTTGTCCGTAAGGGACGCAAGGCAAAGCCGAAGAAGTCCAAGACCCTGGCGCTCAAGGGCAGCCCCCTGCGCCGCGGCGTGTGCACCCGTGTGTACACCACCACCCCGAAGAAGCCGAACTCGGCGCTGCGTAAGGTCGCCCGTGTCCGCCTGTCCTCCGGCGTCGAAGTCACCGCCTACATCCCGGGCGAGGGCCACACCCTGCAGGAGCACTCCATCGTGCTCGTGCGCGGCGCGCTCGATACCCAGGGCGTCAAGGATCGTAAGCAGGGCCGTTCCCTGTACGGAGCAAAGAAGGCGAAGTAAGAGATATGTCACGTAAAGGACCTTCCAAGAAGCACCAGCTGCTGCCGGACCCGATTTACGGCTCGACCGTCGTCGCGCAGCTCATCAACAAGATCCTCCGGGACGGCAAGAAGTCCATCGCCGAGGACATCGTCTACTCCGCGCTGGATATCGTGAAGGAGAAGACGGACCAGGAGCCCGTGGCCGTGCTCAAGCGCGCCCTGGACAACATCCGCCCGTCCCTCGAGGTGCGTTCCCGCCGAGTCGGCGGCGCCACCTACCAGGTCCCGGTCGAGGTCAAGGCCGCCCGCGCGAACACGCTGTCGCTGCGCTGGCTGACCGACTTCTCCCGCGCCCGCCGCGAGAAGACCATGGCTGAGCGTCTCGCCAACGAGATCATGGACGCCTCCAACGGCCTCGGCGCTTCCGTCAAGCGCCGCGAGGACACCCACAAGATGGCCGAGGCCAACAAGGCCTTCGCCCACTACCGCTGGTAATTTCAGGGCAATCGGAAAGCTAAGGAATATTTAAATGGCAGAAGTGCTCAGCAACCTCAACGAGGTTCGCAACATCGGCATCATGGCGCACATCGATGCCGGTAAGACCACCACCACCGAACGCATCCTCTACTACACCGGCAAGAACTACAAGATCGGCGAGACTCACGACGGCGCCTCCACCATGGACTTCATGGCGCAGGAGCAGGAGCGCGGCATCACCATCCAGTCCGCCGCCACCACCTGCTTCTGGAACCGCCAGACCCACGACCCGAACGAGAAGTTCCAGATCAACATCATCGACACCCCCGGCCACGTGGACTTCACGGCCGAGGTGGAGCGCTCCCTGCGCGTGCTCGATGGCGCCGTGGCCGTCTTCGACGGCAAGGAGGGCGTGGAGCCGCAGTCCGAGACCGTGTGGCGCCAGGCCGACAAGTACGGCGTGCCGCGCATCTGCTTCATCAACAAGATGGACAAGCTCGGCGCCGACTTCTACTACTCCGTGGACACCATCAAAGAGAAGCTGGGCGCGACCCCGCTCGTGGTGCAGCTGCCGATCGGCGCCGAGAACGACTTCAAGGGCGTCGTGGACCTCATCCGCATGAAGGCCTACGTCTGGAACGACGTCAAGGACGACATGGGCGCCCACTACGACACCGTGGACATCCCGGACGACCTCAAGGAGCGCGCCGAGGAGTACCGTTCCGAGCTGCTCGAGCAGGTCGCCGAGTCCGACGAGGAGCTGCTCGAGAAGTACCTCGAGTCCGGCGACCTCTCCGAGGAGGAGATCCGCAAGGGCATCCGCACGCTGACCATCGCCCGCCAGGCCTACCCGGTCCTGTGCGGCTCCGCGTTCAAGGACAAGGGCGTGCAGCCGATGCTGGACGCCGTCGTCGACTACCTGCCGAGCCCGGAGGACGTCCCGTCCATCGTCGGCTTCGACCCGTCCGACGAGTCCAAGGAGATCGACCGCAAACCGACCTTCGACTCCCCGTTCTCCGCGCTGGTCTTCAAGATCTCGACCCACCCGTTCTACGGCAAGCTCGTGTTCGTGCGCGTCTACTCCGGCGTCGTCAAGCCGGGCGACAACGTGCTCGACTCCACCAAGGGCAAGAAGGAGCGCATCGGCAAGATCTTCCAGATGCACGCCGACAAGGAGAATCCGATGGATTCCGCCGAGGCCGGCAACATCTACACCTTCGTGGGCCTGAAGAACGTCACCACCGGTGACACGCTGTGCGACGAGAAGCACCCCATCTCCCTCGAGTCCATGACCTTCCCGGACCCGGTCATCGAGGTGGCCGTGGAGCCGAAGACCAAGGCCGACCAGGAGAAGATGAGCATCGCCCTGGCGAAGCTCTCCGACGAGGACCCGACCTTCCAGGTCAAGACGGACGAGGAGTCCGGCCAGACCCTGATCTCCGGCATGGGCGAGCTCCAGCTTGACATCATCGTCGACCGCATGCGCCGCGAGTTCAAGGTCGAGTGCAACGTCGGCAAGCCGCAGGTCGCGTACCGCGAGACGATCCGCAAGGCCGTCATGAACCAGGAGTACACGCACAAGAAGCAGACCGGTGGTTCCGGCCAGTTCGCGAAGGTGCTCATGAACTTCGAGCCGCTGGACACCGAGTCCGGCGAGGTCTACGAGTTCGTGAACGAGGTCACCGGCGGCCACATCACCAAGGAATTCATTCCTTCGATCGATGCGGGCGTGCAGGAGGCCATGGAGTCCGGCATCCTCGCCGGCTTCCCGGTGGTGGGCGTCAAGGCGACCGTCACCGACGGCCAGGTCCACGACGTCGACTCCTCGGAGATGGCGTTCAAGATCGCCGGCTCCATGTGCTTCAAGGAGGCCGCTCCCAAGGCGAAGCCGGTCATCCTCGAGCCGATCATGGCCGTCGAGGTCCGTACCCCGGAGGAGTACATGGGCGACGTCATGGGCGACCTCAACGCCCGCCGTGGCCAGATCCAGTCCATGAACGACGCGACCGGTGTCAAGGTCATCGACGCCAAGGTCCCGCTGTCCGAGATGTTCGGCTACATCGGCGACCTGCG
>JAXJQE010000046.1:0-4957 GCA_036311305.1 Bifidobacterium sp. | reverse complement strand
CATTTCTAGGGCCGGCGAAGCCGGCGTCCTAGAAATGTCACGGAAAAACGTGAGGTTTCTAGCGGCGGCACGGGCTGGCAGGGGTCACATCTTGTCGGGGGCGGAGACGCCGAGGAGGTCGAGGCCGTTGGCGATGGTCTGGTCGACGGCGTCGTTGAGCTTGAGGCGCGCGGCGGAGCGGGCCGGCTCGGGGCACTTGGCGACGCGCAGCGCGTCGGCGTCGGCGCGGTGCTCCTCCGCCTCCGTGAGCGCCATCGGCACGACGCGCTCGACGTTGTACCACTTGTGGTACGCGGCGGCGAGGTCCTCGAGGTAGTGGGCGATGCGGTGCGGGGCGCGCAGGTCGCCGGCCTGCGCGAGCACGGCCGGCCACTGCGCGAGCTGGGCGAGCACCTCGCCGTCGGCCTCGGTGTCCAGCAGCGCGAGGTCCGCGCCGTCGGTCGTCAGGTTCGCGGCGGCCGCGTTGCGGTCGACGTTGCGCGAGCGCGCGTGCGCGTACTGCACGTAGTACACGGGGTTGTCGTTGGAGTGGCTGGCGAGCAGGTTGAGGTCGATGTCCACAGGCGAGTTGTAGTCGGTGCGCGCCAGCGAGTAGCGGGATGCGTCCACGCCGATGGCGTCGATGAGGTCGTCGATGGTGACGACGTTGCCGGCGCGCTTGGACATGCGCACGGGCTTGCCGTCTTTCATCACGTTGACGAGCTGCCCGATGAGGATCTGCATGTTCTCGCCGGGCTGGTCGCCGAACGCGGCGCACATGGCCATCATGCGGCCGATGTAGCCGTGGTGGTCCGCGCCGAGCATGTAGATGGCCACGTCCGCGGGCTTCTGCGCGCGGTGGCGCTTGTTGTTGTAGTAGGCGATGTCGGCGGCGAAGTACGCGTAGTTGCCGTCCGACTTGACGATGACGCGGTCCTTGTCGTCGCCGTGCTTGGTGGAGGCGAACCAGGTGGCGCCGTCCTTCTCGTAGATGTCGCCCTGTTCGCGCAGCTTGGCGATGGCCTTCTCGACCTCGCCGTCCTGGTAGAGGCTGTTCTCGTGGAACCACACGTCGAAGTGGACGCGGAACTCCTTCATGGACTGCTGGATCTCGTCGAACATCATCGGCACGGCGCGCTTGCGGAACTCCTCGCGCTGCTCGGAGTCGCCCTCGCCCAGGGGCTGGCCGTCCTTGTCCGTGCCGCCGTCCTCGCGCGGGAGGTTCAGGATGTCGATGCCGTCGGCGTTCGCCTCGGCGATCACGCGGCGCGCGATCTCGTCGATGTACGCGCCCTTGTAGCCGTCCGCGGGGGTCTCCTCCTGGTGCGCGGCGGCGACGAGGGACTTGGCGAAGCGGTTGATCTGCTCGCCGTGGTCGTTGAAGTAGTACTCGCGCACGACCTCGGCGCCGTTGGCCTCCAGCACGCGGGCCATGGAGTCGCCGACGGCCGCCCAGCGGGTGCCGCCGATATGGATTGGGCCGGTCGGGTTCGCGGAGACGAACTCCAGGTTCAGGGTGCGGCCGGCGAGGTGGTCGTTCCTGCCGAAGTTCGCTCCTTCGGCGAGGACCTGGTCGACGATGGCGGCGGCGGACGCGGAGTCCAGGGTGATGTTGATGAAGCCGGGGCCGGCGACCTCGACCTTCGAGATGCCGTCGGCGTCCTGCAGGCGCTGCGCGAAGAGCTCGGCCAGGTCGCGCGGCTTCATGCCGGCCTTCTTGGCCAGCTGCATGGCCGCGTTGGACGCCCAGTCGCCGTGCGCGCGGTCCTTCGGGCGCATGACGGCGAACTTGTCCTGCGGGGGCAGTTGGTCGACGGTCAGCGTGCCGTCCTCGCCGGAGTTCGCGAGGTCCTGTGCGATGGTATAGATCAGTTCAGAAAGTGCTTCGGGGCTCATTCGCCCCAGTCTAGTGCGCGGGGTACCTCGCGCCTACTCCATGGTGTTGGTGCCGAACTGCTCCATGAAGCGCGGGCCATGATCGGCAAGCTCGGCCTCGTAGGCGGCCGCCCACCCGCCGTAGGGGCGGAAGGAGAGGGCGTCGTTGCTGAAACGCGGCTCGTCGGTCACCTCGCTCACGCAGAAGCGCGGGATGACCAGGTTCGTCACCGGCGTGCTGCGCGTGGCCTCGGCGACCACCAGCGGGTAGTTGGCGCCGCCGAAGACGTCGATGTTCCAGCCGTCCTCGCCGATCCACGCGGTCGTGCGGTTCTTGATGAGCAGGTCGTCGCAGCGGCGCAGCAGCTCGGCGCCGATGCGCACGTCCAGCGGTCGCTCCGCCTCGTAGCGCGTGCCGCCCACGCTGGGGCCCTTCACCGTCAGCATGGCCACGCGGAAATCGTCACGGTAGCGTTCGAGGATCTTCTTCGGGTCCAGGTCGGGGGTCATCTCCAGTTCGATGCGTCTGGTCTTGAGGCGGATGCGCAGCGCGTAGTTGTCCTCGTGCACGAAGTACCCCTGCACGATCAGGGTCGGCACCTGGCCATCGTCCATGATGTCCAGGCCGTCGGGCATCGCGCGGCAGAAGAACCGCCGCTGGTACTGGTACTCATCGTGCACTGGGCCGGTCTCGTCCGCTGTGAAATCCATAAACCCAGTGTAGTGCGTGGCGCCGCCTTCGCTTGTGTTCGGTCGGGGTGGCGTGTAGAGTAGGTCGGGCGTGAGGGCTCGTAGCTCAGCGGATAGAGCGTTCGCCTCCGGAGCGAAAGGCCGTGGGTTCGAACCCCATCGAGCCCACGTACATGAAAAGGTCCCGCAGCCAATTGGCTGCGGGACCTTTTACGTTTAGGCCAAGGTCACGGCAGGGTCGCCGGCCCTTTCCGTTCCCTCTCAGTACATCAGGGTGGCCAGGCGGCGGCGGGCGCGGGCGAGGCGCTCGTCGGTGGGCTCGGGGATCAGGAAGTACTCGAGCAGGCGCTTGCGGACGGGCTCGATGTCGTCCGGGTGGGCGGCGGCGAAGTCGAGCAGGCGGTCGAAGGCGTCCTGGATCTGGCCGCCGATCATGTCCACGTCGGCGACGGCCATCTGCGCCTCCACATCGTCCGGCGCGGCGGCCGCGGCCTCGCGCACGGCGCGCACGTCGGCGTCGGCGGAGCGGGCCAGCAGCAGGGCCTTGGCGCGCTCGCGCTGGGCGAGCGTGTCGGACGGGTCGGACTCGAGCACCTGCTCGTAGGCGGCCGCGGCGCCGGCGTAGTCGCCGGCCTGCGCCAGGTTGTGGGCCTCCACGTGCGCGGCGGGCACCTCCGGGGCGCCCGGCGCGGCGGACGGCCCCTCGCCGTCGGCCGGCTCGATGTACGGCGCGGTGCCGGTCACGCCGGCCTGCGCGGCGACCTGCACGAGCTGCGGCAGGACCTGCGAGGTGATCTGGGTGAGCTCCTCGTCGGTGGGCATGCCCTCGAGGATCGGCATCGGGCGGCCGCCGATGAGCGCGAAGAGCGCGGGCGCGCCCTGCACGCCGAAGGCCTGCACGATCTGCGGGTTGGTGGTCACGTCCACGCGCGCCAGCTGGATCTGGCCGTTCATCGAGTCGACCGTGTCGGTCAGCGCCTGGGTCATGTGCGCGAGGCGCTTGTCAGTGGGCAGCCACAGGTACATGAGGATCGGGTACGTGGCGCTCGACTGCACCACGGCCTGGAAGTTCTGCTCGGTCACGTCGATGACGTAGCCGCCCGCGGCCGGCGCGCCGCCGGCCTCGCCGGGCGCCGCCGTCTGGTGCTTGAGCGACTCGAGGTCCACCGCCCCGACCAGGGAGATGCCCGGCTTGAAATCCTGTGCCATAGAGAATCCTCTTTTCGTTACTGGCCCGTTACTGGACGGCCTCAACCTTGACCGCCTGGCGCTCGGCGCCCACGGCGGTGACCTTCTCGCTGGACTTGGCCGGCGGCACGTACATGGCGATGACGTTGATGTAGGTCACCTTGATGGTGCTGGTCGCCTTGGTGTCGCCGAACAGGGCCTTCTCGGCGTCGGAGGCGGTCTGCGACTCGCGGCCCTCGCCGGCCGTGCGGGTCCACACGGAGTTGATCTGCGCGACCACGAGGTCGCCGCCCTCCGCGGAGCGCATGATCTTGATCTCGCCGTCCACCGGCGTGAACGTCTGCGACTGCGAGCCCTTGTTGCGCTCCATGCCCTGCTGGACGGTGGCGGACAGCTGCGCGAGGTCCTGGCGGAAGTAGTCGTCCGCGAAGTCGCTGGCGTACTTGCTCTTGTCACCATTGGTCAGCACGTCCGCGTAGCGCTCGACGGCCTCCTTCGGCGTCATGGCCAGGCCCGAGTCGTCCTCGTGGCCCATCTGCGAGCCGATCGACGGCACGGTGAACTTCGGCATGCTCACGCCCTGGAACAGGCGCGCCACGCCCCACAGCTTGTAGTTCTCGCGCGCGTCGCCCTGGTTGAACACGAGCAGTCGCTTCGACTGCTGGTCGTCGGTCGTCGTCGTGATGCTGAACACCGTGCGCGGCCAGCCGGAGTCGGTCGGGATGACGGTCTGCGTGATGTCGTTCGGGATGGTCGTCTTCGGGTCGAGCGTGCCGGTCTTCTGCGCGACCTGCAGCTCGCTGGTGCGGATGGCCAGCTCGGGGTTGACCATCGCCTGGGACAGCTTGGAGGGGTCCTTCTGGTCGTTGCACTCGTCGATGACGGCGAGCAGCTTCGCGCGGATCTCCTTCTCCTGCGCCTCGGTGAGGTCGGGGGCGGCCGCGGCGGACGAGGTGTCCGTGCTCACCTTCGGCACGGTGCCCTCGCACGCGCCCAGCGACGCGCACAGGCCCAGCGACAGCAGGGCCGCGAGGGTGATGGTCAGTGGTCGTCTGCTCATTGCTGCTCCTTGCGCTTCTTGGCGCCCTGCTCGCCCGACTCGGTGAGCTCCTTGGACGGCTCGCCCTTCATGTCGATGAGTTCCTTGCCCTCCGACTCGCTGACCGTGGCCGTCGCCTCGGCGGTCTCGCCGTCGACGGTCTCCTCGGCCGTCGCCGTGCCGGTG
>JAXJQE010000045.1:0-3810 GCA_036311305.1 Bifidobacterium sp. | reverse complement strand
TTTCAGTATAGGGCGACGGCCCCCGCGCGGATTCCTCCGCGCGGGGGCCGTCGGTGTGGGGAACCGGTCGGTCAGGACTTGGGCAGGTTCATGAAGCCGGCGTCCCAGAGGAAGTTGTCGCCGACGGTCATGTCGTACTGGACCATCTTGTAGTCCTTGAGCAGCTCCTTGGCGTGCTCGGAGAGGTCCTTCGTGTCGATGGGCTGGCCCTGGTCGTCCAGGAGGGTGGAGGAGCCGGTGGCGTTCCACACGCCGCCTTCGGTTACCGAGCGCGACAGGGCCGGTACGGCCTCGTGCAGTTCGGTCAGCAGCGCCAGGTAGGGGGAGACCTTCGCGTCCAGCTGGTCGGCGGCCTGCGCCATGAAGTAGTTCGACGACGTGTACGCGGCGTTCGACTCCGGCAGTTTCTTGTCGTGCGAGCTGGACGCCTTGTTCGACCAGATGAAGTAGTCCGTCTCGTGCAGCGTGATGTCGTTCTTCGAGTCGGAGGCGGCGGTGCTGTAGATGCCGGGCAGGTGGTCGCCGTAGAACACCACGGTGATCGGCTTGTCGATCTTGTCGAGCTCCTCGAGGAACTGCTTGGTCGCCTCGTCGGTGCGCTGCACGCCCTTGACGTAGTTGTCGACCACGCCGATCTCGTCGCCCTTCAGGGCGCCCGCGGCGGACTTGTTCGCCGCGTGGAACTCGTTCTCGCTGCCGTACACGTCCGGGTAGGGGGCGTGGTTCTGCATGGTCACCAGCTCGATGTACTGCGCCGGCTTGTTCTGCTCGGCGTTGGCCTTGACCTCGTCGAGCACGTTGAGGTAGGCCTGCTCGTCGGTGACGGTGGTCGTTTCCCCGAGCTCGCCCTTGTACTTGCCCTGGTGGGAGATCTGCGGGTCCGAGTCGAGCGTGTACAGGTGCGAGAAGCCGAACTTCTTGTAGTTCACGCCGCGCAGGTAGAAGCTCTGCAGGTATGGGTGGAAGCCGACGGAGCAGCTGTCGGAGCCGCACGCCTCGTTCCACATCTGGTTGAACGAGTAGAACCTGGAGCGCGTGGCCACGAGCTGCTGGTAGGGCGAGAGCATCGAGGTGGCGAAGTTCGCCATGCTCAGGCCGGTCATCTGCTGGAACTCGATGTTCGCGGTGCCGCCGCCGTAGCCGGGGGAGAGCATCAGGCCGGTGGTCGTGGTGCCCTTGAGGGAGCGGATGTACGGCATCGGGTCGATGTCGTAGTGCACGCCGGGCACGCGCTCCGGGTCGGAGAAGGACTCGGAGAGCACGTTGATGACGGTGCTGTCCGTCAGCTGCTGCGTGCGCTCGGCGTTGATCTTCTCGGCCTCCTTCTCGTACTTGACGCGGATGGCGTCCATCGTGGCGCGGCTGTAGTCGGCCTCCTTGTCCATCGCCTTGACGTCGGTGAGGTTCAGGAAGGTGCTCAGCGCGCCGGAGTTCTTCGCGTCGTCCATCACGTTCCACAGCCTCGGCTCGTAGCCGATCTCGCTGAGCGCCTTGCGCGTCGCGCCGTTCGGGTTGCCCAGGGCGCCCGCGTAGGACACGATCAGCGTGATGCTCAGGATGGGCGCCAGCACGCGGCAGATCGTGCCGAAGATGTTCTTCACGTTCGCGAACGGGTGCTTCCACGAGCAGTGGATGAACGCGCGGCGCCGGTCGATCCACTGCATGGCGACGCAGATGATGACGAACCACAGCAGGAGCCTCAGGCCCGCGTTGAGCGTGGGCCGCACGCTGTCCGTGATGAACGAGGCGATGTTCTCGCCGCCGCCCCCGTTGCCGGACAGGAAGGACAGGTCCGAGGGGATGATCGGCTCCTGGCGCATGGTGACCTTGATCTTGTCGGCCACCGCGTACACGATCGAGAACGCGCCGAAGATGGCGGTGCCCACCCAGAAGCGGTTGACGAGCGTGACACAGATGAGGTAGATCATCACCAGCGCGATGGTGTTCATGATGCCCGCGGTGTCCGTGAGCTTGTTGTACGTGCCGTAGAAGATCTGGCCCATGAAGCTGTGCTTGCCGGAGGGATCGAAGTTCAGGGACGTGTCGGCGCTCCACAGCACCATCATGTTCGCGATCTCGATGAGCGCGATCGCCACCACCGCGTACCAGCCGTACCCCCACTTGGGACGCTTGTTCCACACCCGGTAGAACTTCGACTCCTTGAACCGCGCGTACCGCGCCTGCTGGTCGCGGTACCACTTCGGCGCCTGCCGCTTGCGCTTGCCGCCCGCGCGCTCGGCCTTCGCCTGCGCGGCGCGCTCGGCGCCCGTCTCCACGGACGGGTTCGCCGTGTCCGCCGTCAGCGCAGCCTCGGTCGCGTCGTTGGCCGGCGAATGGTTCGGTTCGCCCTCGTCATCCGGATTGTGGTATGGTCCCGATTCACCCATGGTGTGCCGCCTTTCTGAAACTGCCTGAAGGTCCGTCGCCATCGGCGCCAAGCACGCTCCCCGCCCGGGCTGCGGCCCGCGGCGGGGAGCGACAAAAGAATGCAATGAGACGATTGTATCCACATGCGTATCCACATGATGGGACGAACAAGCCCACCGTATAATGCGGGGTATGCAGTATTTCGTGACCGCCGTCGTCGTCTCGTACAACCGCGCGGACCTGCTCGCCGAGTGCCTCGCCGCCATGGACGCCCAGGAACGCCGGCCCGACCGCCTCGTCATCGTCGACAACGCGAGCACGGACCGCGCCCCGCGCGTCGCGCGCGACTTCGCGGCGCGCACCGCCATCGACACCGACGTCGTCGCGCTGCGCGTGAACACCGGCGGCGCCGGCGGTTTCGCCGCGGGCATGGCGCTCGCCCTGGACTCCGACGTCCCCCACGGCGACATCCCCTACATCTGGCTCATGGACGACGACACCGTGCCGTCGCCCGGCGCGCTCGCCGAGCTGCTGCGCGCCGCCGACGCGTGCGCCGCGCAGAACCACTGCCTGCCCGCCGCGCTCGGCTCGAAGGCCGTGTGGACGGACGGCCGCGAGCACCTCATGAACAAGCCGCGTCCCCGCCCGCGCCTCGCCAAGGGCGAGCGCGGCCTGGCGGCCTTCCCCGACGCGTACCAGGTGCGCTCGCTGAGCTTCGTCTCCTGCCTCGTCAACGCCGACGCGGCGCGCGCGCTGGGGCGCCTGCCGCGCGCCGCGTACTTCCTGTGGAACGACGACTACGAGTACACGACCGCGCTGCTGCGCGACCACATCGGCTACTACGTGCCCGCGAGCGTCGTCACGCACAAGACGAAGGTGTTCGGCTCCTCGGACGCCGACCCCGGGCCGCGCTTCTACAACGAGGTGCGCAACAAGGTGTGGATGTGGCGGTTCTCCCGGCGCAACCTCACGCTCGGGGAGAAACTCACGTACTGGCCGCGCGCGGTGCGCCGCTGGGTGCTGACCTGGTTCCGCAGCGACGACCCCGCCACGATCGACGACTGCTTCCTGCGCGGCTGGCGCGACGGCTGGCACGAGCGGCCGCAGGACACCATCGACCTGCTGCGCTGGGCCGGCCTCGACGTGCCGGCGTCGACGCCCGGCATGCCCGGCTGGGAGTGATCAGTCCTCCGGCTTGCGCGCCTGGTGCTTCGCCGGCTGGTGCCGCTTGTGCGCCGGTTTGATCGACGCGGGCCGCGGCTGCTTCCTGGCGGCGACCATCGCCTCGGTCGGCGTCTCGTCGGGAGTGGCGTCCGGCATGTCGTCGGGGATCGTCATCGGCACGAGCACATGCTCCGGGCCGCGCGCGGCGGTGTCGCCCTGCGCGGCGGGCTCGGTCCGCGCGGCGGTGTCGGCCTGCGCGCTGCCCGCGGGCTCGCCGTG
>JAXJQE010000044.1:0-10555 GCA_036311305.1 Bifidobacterium sp. | reverse complement strand
TCGCGCGCGGCCTCGGCGCGGCGCCGCTTGGCGCGCGCGTCCTCGCGCTCGCGGTACTCCTTGCGCGTCAGCCCCGCGCGCGCCGCCAGCTGCGTCTGGCTCGGCGGGCACGTCGACATCTCCGTGAAGAACATGAGCGCGCCGATGACCACGCACGCGCCGGTGAACGAGAACGACAGCACGCCGGAGATGACCGCGAGCGTCGAAGCGAGCGGGTTGCCGACGACCCACATCGCCTCGTCGAACACGCCGGACAGGCTCAGCGCGCGGTTGACGCCGACGCGGTCGTTGCCCATGAGGTACGTCCAGCGGGCGCGGCTCATCGCGCCCCACGGCGGCGTCATCGCCAGGAACGGCACGATGCAGAAGAGGATCCACTCGGGCACGCGCGCGAGCGTGCACGAGACGAACGACGTCGCCGCGACCATCCACACGACGATCATCGGCAGCGACACGCGACGCTGGCCGAAACGGTCGACGAGCGTGCCGGCGATGGGGCCGACGACGGCGCCGGCGATGGCCTGCACGGCGGACAGCGCGCCGGCGAGCGTGTAGCTGCCGTAGTACTGCTGGGTCATGATGGTCATCGTCATGCTCACCATCGGGTAGGGCATGCAGGCGATGACCGAGCCGACCGCGAAGCGCGCGGTGTGCGGGATGCGCAGGAGGTCGGCGTACCCGCCGAATACCCTGCGCCCCACGTCCTTGATGCCAGTGAACACGTTCGTCGTCATGCCGCCGCTCCTTTCCGCTCGCGGTTCCGCCCACGGGCGAACGCCGGTGCCGCTTGGCGTCGCGGCCCGGTCCACGTCGCGCCCGTGGCCTGTCTGTGTCGAAACAAGGCAACATTAGGCGGACGGGGGTGCGCGACACGCGCTAGATTGGAGGGCAGGATGCGACTATCTCACCCAACGTTGCGACTATCGCACGCGCAGAGGAAAGGAGCGGCTCGATGACCGCGACCACCATCAACTTCGTCCGCCACGGCAAGGTGTACAACCCGGAGCACGTGCTGTACGAACGGCTTCCCGGGTTCCACCTGTCCGACCAGGGGCGGCGCATGGCGCGCGCCACCGGCCGGTACATCGCCGAGAACCCGCAGCTGAACACCGCGACCGCCGTGTACTCCTCGCCCTTGGAGCGCACGCAGGAAACGGCGAACGCGCTGCTGCTCGACCTCAACCGCGTGCGCGCCGAGCGGGGGCAGGAGGCGCTGCACGTGCTCACCGACAAGCGCATCATCGAGGGCGGCAACGACTTCCGCGGCAAGCGGATCGGCCACGGCGAGGGCGCGCTGTGGAGGCCGGAGAACCTCAGGCTGGTCCGGAATCTGTGGACGCCGACGTGGGGCGAGAGCTACAAGTCGATCGCCGCGCGCGTGCAGGATTTCGCCCATGAGAAAATCGACGAGCACCCGGGCGAGCAGATCGTCGTCGTCACGCATGAGTCGCCGATCTGGTCGTACCGCCACATGCTGGAGACCGGCCACCCCGAGCACAACATGCTGCTGCGCAAGACGGGGCTGGCGTCGATCACCTCCATCACGTACGACACCGACACCAAGGAAGTGCTCTCCATCCAGTACGCCGACCCGGCCAAGGACGTCAAGTAAAGCGAGGAAACCATGGAATTCGATCACGAGGGGGCCGTCGAGCGCGTCGCGGCCGTGCCGAGCGTGCGCGAGGCCGCGCACGACGGCGTCGAGCTCACGCGGCTGTGGCCGCTGACCGCCGCGCTGCAGCTGGACAACGACGCGCGCTACGCGGAGAACCTGCAGGTGCGCCTGACGCGGCTGGCCGCGTCGGTCGCCACCGGCGCGGACGTCGCGATGGCCGACGCCGAGTTCGTCTACGAGGGCGCCGACACCATCCCCGGCCGGCCGCAGGAGATGGTCGACGCGCTGGTGGCGGCGAACGACGCGTACGAGGCCGCGGTGCCCGAGGAGGGCAGCGCGGCGATGCCGTCGACGGCCACTGTCGAGGAGGTGCAGCAGCTGCTCGGCGCGGGGTGGAGCGGCCAGACGTGCACGAAGGTCGGCGCCCGCTTCGAGTCGTGCGCGGCGTTCCTGGCGCGCGAGGCCGACCGGCACGTCGGCGACCTCGCGTGGCGGTTCGCCGTCGTCGTCACGCTGCTCGACGTCGCTATGCGCGACGTGCGCGCGCAGGTCGTGGGCACCCTCGGCGCGGACACGCCGCACGAAGGGGGCCTGCCGAACGACCGCGTGCGGGTGCTCGAGCGCGCGTGCATGCCGCTGCTGTTCCTCGCGCAGGCGCCCGGCGAGTCGATCGGCGTGCCGCCGATCGCGATGACCACCGGGCAGTGGCACGGCGTCGTCGCGGCGTACGGGACGATGAACGGCGACAGCGACGCGCTCGACTCCGCGGCGGTGCTCGGCGAGGAGCTCGCGCCGATCGCGGTGGCCGAGTGGCGCAAGCACCGCGAGGACATCCTATGGGACCCCGAGGAGGCCAAGAAGCGGGCGCGCGAGGAGGACGAGCGCAAGAACAAGGAGGCGCTCGCCGCCAAGTTCGCGCACGTCAAGGACGACCCGGGCAAGGAGACGGTGGAGCTCTGAGCGCCTGCGAGGCATCCGTTATGTCTGATTCGTTATAGGGGGCGCCCCGCGCGTTATAGGGGGCACCTGATCCGCAAAACCCCGGGTATGGAGGGCCATTTTCCACCGCTCATACTTGGGGTTTCGCGATTGAGGTGCCCCCTATAACGCAAGGAGTGCCCCCTATATCGCGCGGGAGCGATGGCCGGGGCACCTTGGGCGACGGCAGGGCTGCCGCTAGGATGGTCGAGTGCGCAAATTGATCGAACAGATCGCCAAGTTCGGCGTCGTGGGCGTCATCGCCTTCATCATCGACTGGGGCATCCTCAACATCCTGGTCGGCTTCTTCCATATGCACAACGTGCTGGCGTCGACCATCTCGTTCCTCGTGTCGCTGGTGTTCAACTACTTCGCGAGCATGAAGTACGTGTTCAAGCACCGGCCGGACATGGCACGGTGGATGGAGGGCGTGATCTTCCTGGTGTCCGCGGTCATTGGCCTCGGGATCAACGTGGTCATCATCTGGCTGTCCACGTACGGCATGAACAAGGACGCGTACTGGACCCAGCACGCCGAGTACCTGCTGCGCACGAACATCGGCAAGCTCGTCTCCACGGTGATCGTGGCCGTGTGGAACTTCATCATCCGCAAGTGGCTGCTGGATGACACGCACGCCGAGAACATGGCCGCGCTGCACGCCAAGGGCGACACGGCCGCCGAGGAGGCGCTCGAGGCCAAGTGGGAGAAAAGCTTCGCGCACAAGCTGGGCATGTGGTCGATCGAGCACACCCCCGCGGGGTGGAAGTAGCGCGTTCGGCGCGGTCGCGGGACCTATTTCGCCCATTGTGCGATGGATTTTGTGGGGAGCCCGCGGGCAGACGGGGATTCCGGGGCCTATTTCGCCCATTGCGCGACGGCGCTGGCATCATCTTCGCCGAAATCCGTCGCGCAATAGGCGAAATAGGCCCCATTCCATTGCGATGCGAGGGACGCCGCGGTCCTTGGTGTCGCGCAATGGGCGAAATGGGTTGACGGACCTTCCCGGACGAGCATCGCGGACTACACTGGCGCACAGAGGCGCCCCCGTTCCGGCGGGGCCGTGACTGCCAAGGAGGCAACCAATGCCTGTCATCCATACCCACGTTTCCGTGCCGACCACCAAGGAACAGCGCGATACCCTCAAGAACCTGTTCGGCCAGGCCATCCCGGCCGTGCCCGGCAAGACCGAGAACTGGCTCATGTGCCTGTTCGAGGACAATGTCCCGATGTACTTCGCCGGCACCGACGACGCTCCGGTCGCCTACGTCGAGGTCAACGTGTTCGGCACCTCGGTCCCGAAGAGCTCCTGGGAGAAGCTGACCCCGGCGATCATGGACGCGTTGCAGGACACCCTGAACATCCCGGCCGACCGCACGTACATCCGTTACACCGGCACCGCCGACTGGGGCTGGAACGGCGGCAACTTCTGACCGACGGCCGCGAGGACCCCGCTTAAGGACCCCGCGTAGCGCGAATGGACGTAGATGGAGGTCCCTATTCCCTTTGAGCGGGTACTTAACGGAATAACCGCGTGGAAGGACCCCGCGGCACTTGGGTGCCGCGGGGTCCTTTTCCATTGGGCGGGGAGGTTGCGTCGCGGAGAGATGCCCCGCCTTGGTGGCGGAGTCCGGCGGGACGGTTGGAGAGGAGAGAGAATGTCTCGCCGGGCCCGCGGTCTTTATCCGCGCACGGTGTGCCGTGCGTGCAAGCGCCGTGTGGCCACGGGCGCGAGCATGACGCCCGCGCATACCAGCGCCAGCCCGAGCGCGATGAGATGGACCATGGTGGAGGCGGCGCCGGCCGAGGGCAGTTCGACGCCGGCCTCGGGTTCGTTGCCGATGGCGTGGATGGGGTCATCGCTCCCGTCGTCCGTGAGCACGGTGCCGTGGTCGTCGGTGATCTGGTGCACGGAGCCGATGCCTTCGCTACCTTTCCATGTCACCGAGCCGTCCGGATGGAGCGTGAATGCATAGGTCGCCACGGCGCCTTTGTCGTAGCCAGTGGGCGCGCCCGTCTCCGTCAGCCGGTATTCGCCGATGGGGATGCCCTCCACGCGAATGCGGCCCTGACGCGTGTCCTGGTCCTTAAGCTGCGTGATGGTGCCGGAATCGGTCTCGGTCGCTTCCGTGCGCACCTCATCGCCGCCATCCTCCAAGGTCCAGGAGCGTTGGACATCAGTGCCATCATCATCCAGGAGCTCCAGCTTCCACTGCGAGCCACCGAGGTAACCGCTATCCTCCACCTTGTACACGGCAATGGTCTCGGTCTCCGTGGTGTTCGGATCGTCGTAGGTGCCGGTCGTCACGTGGTCGGTGCCGACCTTGGCGAAGCCGAACCCGGCCGCGGGGTCGAGCACCGTGAAGGAGCCGTCGTACACGTACAGGTCGTGCTGGTCGGCGTACTTCGCCATGGCGGTGGCCTTGGCGTCGAAGTCATTGGCGCGCGTGTTCTTCAGATAGAAGTACTGCGGCGTGGTGTTCACCGCGTAGCCGCTCGGCGGCACGGTCTCCCACGCCACGTAGAGCGTGTTCTGCTCGAACGCGTACTTCTCGGCGTCGGTGTCCGTGCCGTTGCCGTTGCCGAACACGATGCGACCCGAGGAATCGGTGAAGGCTTCGCGGACAGTTCCCGCGGCGCATTCGGCACGGTCCTCGGCCGTCCATGTGGTGGTCGGCGCTTTGGCGGTGTCCACTTGGCAGACCTTGAAGGTCGCGCCGGGCAGCGCGGCCGTGCCGTCGCCGTCCTTCTTGGTCAGCGTGACCGAGCCGGAGGCGCCGGCGTCGGCGTCCGACTTGACGATCTTGACGGTGCGGTTGCTCGACGCGGAGCCGCTCAGGTTGCCCGTGAAGGCGACCGTGTTGCGGATGTCGAGCTCCTGGCCAGGGATGCCGCGCAGCTGCACGGTGTAGTACAGTCGCAGCGTCTTCCCCTCCTGGCGGTACAGCGGCTCTTTGCTGTAGTGGTTCATGCTCGATGACGTCATGCCGTCGATGGGGATGCGCATGGTCAGCTGCGGCATGTTGGTCTTCGAGTCCTGCCCGATGATGGCGCTGAACTGCTCCTGGTCGTCCGGGTAGGTGACGACGTCGTAGGAGCCGGAGTTGGTGGTGAGCTTGACGCTGCCCGGGACGAAACTGGCGTATGAGCTGTGCAGCGTGTCCTGCAGCGTGAGCACGGTACCGGCCGAGAATTTCGAGTTCTGCAGGTCGAGATCCACCACGTACTTGACCTGGTTGTTGTCCGTACTCTCGACCCACTTGTTCAGCTTCGGCGCGTCGCCCTGCTCGATATAGGTGTCACCGTTCACCGCGACCGACTTGCCGCTGCCCAGACCGATTTCGGCCATGTTCGTATAGGTGAAGCGCGAACCGTCGATCATGCCCTGGCGGCGCAGCTCCGCCTTGCTGATAGTGGTGTCGAATTCGAAGACGACGATGGCGTAGCCCTGCTGAGGAATGACAGCCCTGCCGTCCTCGGTCTCGGGCGTGTCAGGGGCATCATAGCGGTTCGGGCCTCCGCCCGTGTCGCTCCCCTCGGTGGGCTTGCCCACCTTCTCGGTCTTCCAGTTCGTCAGCGTGCCGTTGTTGGGGACGGTGAAGGTCACCTTGCCGTCGTTGATGGCGTAGGTGGCGCAGCTTGCGGCATCTGACGTTGAGCAATCCTCCTTGAAATTGAAAGTGTAGGCGTTCTGGGGCAATTCGCCGGTATGCTCCTCGTCCTCGTCGGCGGAAATGGGGAACCATCCCTTGAGGTTCGTATCCAGTCCGGCGGCCGCCAACTGCTCGGCCGTGGCGTAGTCCGCGGCCGACACGAAGCGGCCGAAGATCGGCTTGTCCGTGTCCAGTTGCCAGCCGTTGGGCAGCGTGTCGGTCATCGTCACCCTCTCCCCCAGCTCGTAGACGCCGCTGATGCCGGGGAGCTCTTCGTAGAAAACCACGTTGCCAGCTGCGCCATAATGGTACTTCACAGACCACCAGGACTTCTTGCCGTTGGCCCAAATGCGCCAATGCACGGAGCAGGAACCATCCTCGACATCATCACAAGTCGCTTCATTGGTCCACCAGCTCTTGCCGTCGTTCTCCGGGTCGACCGTCTTGCCGCCCACATCCTCGCCTACGAAGGGAATGGTGTCGGAGCGAACCTCCTCGCCATCCTTGCCATTGAGTGTGTAGGAGAACTTCGCGTAATTGATGTACAAATCTGGCTCACCATCGCACAACGTGTTATAAGTGATGCGCATCTTATTGCGGAATGCGCCATTCGGGTCGACCAGCACTCGAGCATTCTCGTCCCATATATTGCTGACCAACTGTCCGTCCCCATCCACGACGACACGCTGCGAGAGATAGGAGAAAGTAAAGGCTGGAGCACCATTATGGTTGTCGTATTCGTCGGTGCCGTTGCGTTCAGGGATGTCGTGGAAATATCCCTCCGGGAATGAGGAGCCGGACGGCAACTCACGACCGTTCTTCGTTCGCGCATCGTTACTTTCGTAGTATGCCTCGCGAATGTCGTAATAATCGTTCGGATATTTCGCGTTGTCAGCCGGGGTGTCATTCCTCTTGTCTGCGGCGGATATGAACAACTGACTGGCAGGAATCGTGACCCAGCAGGCCGGATTGTCCTCGCGGCAGGAGGGGTCACCTTCGTGAACGCCTTCATCATGCTGCTTTTTGGTGGCGGGGTTGTACACCTCCACCTTGAGGTCAAGGTAGTCCTTGGAGTACCACATGTGCTGGGTATTGCCGTCGGACACGGCGGTGACCCAGTCCTCGAACATATGCAGGTTCTTAACCTCACCATCGACGGGCGGGGTATAGGTGAGGGTCCACGGTACCTCATAGACGCTGGTGTTGGCAATCTTGCGGGCCCTGCCGACCTCCTTGGTGATGAGGTGGGCGTCAACCTTTGAGTCGGGCTCGGTCGGCGTAACCGGCTGTTCCGGGTCCGGATCGGGATTAGTGGACGGCTTGCCGGGACGGTCCACGTCGGAAGACATGGTGGCGCACTCCTCGGCAGTGCAGTTGCTCGCCTCGTTGTGGTACCTCGTCACCGCGTCCGCTTCCTCAGACGTGGGAGCTGTGGGCACTGTGACGTAGCTGATCTTGTACTTGTTGGTGTTGGTTTGCCCTTCGGGGAAGTCGATGGTGAAGCCCGTATCGGTGACAGTGATGGCCAATTGCGGATCGCTGATCCACTGGTTGCCCTCGTCCCAGGCCTCGATCGTGAAGGAACTTGTGCCATTGCCCTTGAGCGTATGGCCCGCGCCGATTGTATCGGTCACGGTGCGCCCCGCGAGGTCGCCACGGTCGTTGCCGATGTTGAGCTCGATCGTCCAGGTGATTTCCTGCCCCGTGGCGCCGGACGCCCACCAATCGGCCGATTCCTTGTTGCGGCTGCCGTATTTGTTGATCCAGTTGTATTTCCATGTGCGTTTGGACGGGGTGTAAGAAGCCTCCTTCTCGCCATCCTTCCAGCTCCAGTGGGCTATGTTCTCGGCGCCTTCGTACTTGTTACCGTTGTTGGCGTTGGGCTGGGCGTTGCCCGCAATGGTGGCGCTGTAGGTGATCTCATAGGTGCCCTTGGGCAGCGTTATGCCATTGGACGGTTTGGTTGTGGGCACACTGTTGTTGAAGGCGGACTTGAGGTCTTCGGCGGCTTTCTGCGCCTTCTGTTCATCCTTGCCGTTGTACAGATACCGCACGTCGACGCTCGAACCGTCGATCTGCAGGTCCGTGCCGGCGACGTCCCAGAACTTGAAGTCCTCGATGTCGCCGTCGGCGTCGAGCCTGACGGTGCAGGTCATCTCGGTCTCCGACTTGCCGTTCCATTTGCAGTCCTTGCTGCCGGTGACCTGCCAGGGAGTGTGATTCACCTTGATGGTGGTGCCGGTGCCGGGGAAGGTCCAGCCGGTCTCCCAAGCCTCATCAATTACCTCTTCCTTGTAGGTGGTATGCACGGTATAGCTGAAGAAGAAGTCGTGGTCTTTCTCGGCGGCGTAGGAGGGGTCGTAGCTCACTTGGAGGCAGCACTTGCCATCCCGTTCGACCAGCGTGATGTCGGCGACCTTGGTGGCGCCATCCATGACCGTCTTCGTCTCGCCGATGCCACCGTTCACCATGCTGGCCGGCAGCGGGACCTCGTATTCCCAGTCGAGCCGCTTGGAACCGTCCTGCCGCACCACGGAGGCGTCCTTGAGGTGTATCTCCAGGTAGAAGTCCATGGCCGAGTCCGGCTTCACGTCGAGCACACCCGTCTGGGTCAGGGAAACGAGTTCGTCATTGGCGAGGGTCCGGGTTTCCTCACGGCCGTCGGCATGCTTGAACGTGGCGGTCAGCTCGATGGTCGCCGATGCGATGTCATTGTCGGCGACCGGCGAGAAGCCATCCGCCATGGCTCGGGGCGTGCGGATGGCCAAGGGCGCCACTAGGACCGCCACGGCGAGCATCAACGCGACGATGAGCCGGGCTGCCCGCGACGACGCGGCGATGCTGCCGGCCACGGCCATCCGACGACACGGATCGGCGATGGGACCTCCGTCCTCGGCGTGGTTCCTCATGGGTCTCTCCTTCAGTGCCCATTGGTCGCTCCAGGGTGGAATCGGTCATCTCTTCCTTGAATGACCAAATGCCGCCGTGGATTAAGCGCTTAACGAACATCGTACCTTGTTTGACGTAGTTTGACACATCTACCTCATTGGACCATGGGCTTGAATGCGTTGTCATTAAAGGATTTACGGAGTTAATTCATTAATCGAGCGCCAAGGTTCGACATAACAGATTTCGCACATTTCCTCTTAAGCCTTTAATAATCAAGGAATGTCGAATCGGGCGTTGCCAAATAGTGCTTACGGGGATTCCCCTCCCCTTCCGGAACGGCATCAATCTCCCAAAATCGGTCGGACGGCGTGTCCACGTTGTGGATTCCGCAACGTTTGCATGGCCCCCTACCCCACTGGACCTGTCAAGTGCCCCCTATAACAAACTGGGTGCCCCCTATAACCGTTCTGTCCCATCGGATAGTTGACAGCTGTGTCAGCGGATGGTTTACAACGGTCTCCACGGATAGTTGACAGTGGGTCAGTGGCCAGGTGCCCCCTATAACGAATCTGCCCCCTATAACGTAATGACGAAGTAACGAAGAAATTGGCCGCACCCGAGCTAGGGGAACCGGGAGCCAAAGGATTGGCACACAAAAGGGATGGGCCGTGGCCGGCTGACCGTCGAGGTCAGGGGCCACGTCCCATCCCTTTTGGATGTCGCTATGAAAAGATCAGACGATCTTCGGCATCGGGGTCGTCAGGCTCGTGGTGAGGTTCACGTGGACCAGGCCGGCGCCGGAGTGGACGTCGACCTTCTTCAGGGTCACGGTGCGCTCGTCGGCGGGCAGGGCGTCGTTGTCGGTCATCGTCGCCGGGGACTTCACGGCCACCAGCGCCAGATCATCCAGGGGCGTCCCGGCCTCGTCGGCAAGCGAGCGCGCCGCGGCGAGCGACTCGGCGAAGCCGGGCTTCTCGATGACGCGGTCGGCCGGCACGCCGTAGGCGTTCGCGGCCACCCAGCGCACCTTCTCCTCGAGCGGCATGCCCTTGAAGGACTCCGGGGCCGGCGGCAACGCCTCCCCCGAAACGGCGTCGACGAACGCGTCGAGCTGCGGGGCGAGCGCGTCGCCGCCGTCGCGGTACAGGTTGCCGACGATCGGCTCGCGGAAGCCGAGCTCCGCGGCCGTCGAACGCAGCGCGGGCACCTCGTCGTCCTCGCCGGCCCACAGGTTGATCAGCGGGAAGGTCGGGATGCCGAGTCCCTCGAGACGTTCCACGTGGAACGGGTAGCGCCACTGCAGGGCCGGGTCGTCGCGCCACGTCGACGCGCGCGTGACGACCACGGCCGCGCTCGGCCACTGCGCGCCGTACTCGCGGCACGCGATGTCGAGCCACTTCTGCGCGCCGGCGTCGGCGCCGTA